>CAIQDA010000492.1 GCA_903870415.1 uncultured delta proteobacterium | reverse complement strand
CGACCGTGCAGTGCGTAATCTTGCGTCGCCTTGTCAAGCGTCGCAAGTTTGACCGCCGCTGCCTCGCGGGAGGCGGTGATTTGCTCACGCCCCGCGTTCGCGATCTTGCGGTCATATTCCGCGTCGACCGTCTGATGGTAGAGCGAGACGACTCCGTAACGCACCGCGACGAAGGCCACAATCGACGCTATCGCGATCTGGATGATGAGGCCGGACTTGGGTTCCGTATTTTCGAAGGCCATGGCGTCCTCGACTCAGACTTGCTCGAAGCTCAACGCGCGGGCGATACGTGGGTCGCGTGCGGCGATGAGCGAGTGGGAGGTGAGGCTCTTGAGCGCAACACCGAAGAAGATGCCAACGCAGGCGAGCAACGCCGACACGTCAACGAACGATGGCGCGAGAGGTGACTTGCCGTCCGGACCCACCACGTAATTCGGGAGAACAATCCAATACACTTCGACGATGTGCATCACGATCAGGATCGCAGCGCCGATCGGGAGAAGCGTTGTGTTTCGCTTGATGTTTCGCGACATCAGGAAAACAAACGGGACGACGAAGTGGAGCGCAACGAGGAGCAAGCTCACGTTTGCCCATGGGTTTCCGGCGTCTACGAAGGTCCAGCGCTTGTGGAAGAAAGTGACTTCCTCCGGAATGCTTGAATAGTAGATCAGGAAGAACTGACTGAACGCGATGTACGCCCAGAACGCGTTAAACCCAAAGAGGAACTTACCCACGTCGTGAAGATGCTCGACTGTGATTTCCTTGGTGAGCACGCCGGACGCCCGGAGGCCACTCACAATGAGAATGAGCGTTGCGAAGAACGACACCATGCCCATCGCAAAACAATAGACGCCAAAGATCGTTGAGTACCAAAGCGGGTCAAGGCTCATGAGCCAGTCGATTCCCGCGAACGTCAACGAAAACCCGAACAGAATGAGAGCGACCGGAGCGAGGCTCTGCGCCGAACGCGTGTGCGCCGGGTCCCCGTCTTCGTCCTGCTTCGTGGAGAAACGGAAGTATAGAGTCGCGAGAATCGCCCAAATACCCACGTAGACGGCCGCACGAATGTAGAACCCCTTTTTGTTGAGGTACGACTTCTTGCCTGCGAGAACGCTAGCTTCAAGGCTTTCTTCGGCTTCATGCTCGGCGTGCGCCAGAGCTGCCGGGCTTGCCGGGTCGCCGTGGTCCTCATGCGCCGCTGCGTGGCCATCGTGCTCGCCTTCAGCCTGCGCAACTCCATCGGAGTGCTCCGCGGACGGTGCGCCGTGCTCATGTCCCTCGTGCATCCACGAATAGAGCTCGGGAGCCACGAACATGAGCGGAAGCACGAGCACCGCGATGGCCGGCAACCCGTTCATGATGAATTCGGCGACGCGACGCACGGTCACGGACCAGTACGCCGCGACGATGTGTTGAATCACGACGAAAAAAAGTGCTCCGAGCCCGATGGGCAGAACGGTCATCAGACCGAAAAGCCACGCGTAGGCAAAGCGGTGCGGATCGGCCTTGTAGCCGGCAGCGGCCCCGGCGAGACCAAGCACACCAATGCCCAAGAACACCTGCCAGGCTTTGCGCCAGGCATGGCCCTCGGGGAGGCGGATTTCGCTGCGGGTATGTTCGTGCGTAGAAGCCACGGTTTCCTCTACTTGGCCGAAACTTGGGAGAGTTCGAGGGCACGAACGTAAGCCACGACGGCCCAACGATCGTTCACGGGAATTTGAGCCGCATAACCAGGCATGCGACGGACGCCGTTTGCGATGGTCGCATACAGCTGTCCATCGGCGCCTTGGCGGATGCGGTCCTGGTGGAGGCTAGCGACGCCGGTCAGGCCGCGCTGCGCAACGACGCCATTGCCGTCGCCCACGAGCCCGTGGCAGGGAGCACAATAGATGCCGAAACGCTCTTTGCCGCGAGAAAGCATCGCGCTCGACCCGCCGAAAGATTCCGCGACCTTCTTCGGAATCTCACGAACGTAATCGAGGTCATCGGCCGTTCGGCCCGTCGCAATATCCTCGTCGGACATGTACGCTTCTTGCGAAACGGTACCGTCCAGGGAGGGACGCATCGTGCGACCGTCCGCAAAATATTTGCTGCCAGCTTGCGCCTTGTACTTTGGCTGGTTGTGCATATTGCGGATGAGCGTCACCGGCGGGTCTTCTGAAACCTCACCGCGACATCCGAACACGCCCACGAGCGAAAGAGCCAGGGTGCTGAAAAGGGTCGAACTCTTCACGACACGACCTCCTCAACGACTTCAACGTTGCTCGGATGAAGGCTCTCAAGGAATCCGCGCGTCTTTTCGACGTCGAACTTCCCGTCCTCGGCCTCAATCGAGATGAAATACTTGTCGTCGGTCGCCGCAGCGAAGCGATCGGACTCGAAGACCGGATGGTGGTGCCGCGGAAGCTTGTTCATATGGAACATGCCGAAGACGGTTCCAAACGCGCTAAAAAGGACCGTCAACTCGAAGTACACCGGAAACGCAGCCGGAGGACTAAACCCAGGCTTGCCGCCGATGATGATCGGGTAGTCCAGGCCGTTCATGAAGTAATACATCGAGATTGCAGACGTAAGCCCGAGTATCGCCATGACCGCGACGATATAGCCGAGTTTGGAATCCTCGAGCCCCATCGCTTTGTCCATGCCGTGGATCGGAAAGGGCGTGTGCACGTCCCACTTTTCGTAACCGGCCTCGCGGACCTTCTCGGCGGCGTGCAGGACATCTCCGGTGGTGTCAAACTCCGCGAGAACGAGTGCCACGCGCTTCTTCGGCGCTCGACGTGGTGCTTCAGCGCTCATTCGGCAACTCCGTGCGCAACAGGTGCGGCAGGTGCGGCGTGGGGGTGGGCATGCTTGTCACCATGCGACGCGTGGGGGTCGGCCTCTTGGAGCGTCGCCTTGACTTCCGCGATGGCAATCATCGGGACCCAGCGGATGAACAGCAGGAAAAGCGTGAAGAACACTCCGAACGTTCCGAGGTACGTGCAGATGTCCCAAATCGTCGCGTGGAAGTAACCCCACGAACCCGGGATGAAGTCACGGTGCAGCGAGGTCACGATGATGACGAAGCGCTCGAACCACATGCCGATGTTGATAACGATCGAGATGATGAACATCAGCGGAATGTTCTGGCGGAAGCTCTTCACCCAGAAGAACTGGGGAGAAATCACGTTGCAGCTGACCATCGCCCAGTAGGCCCACGCGTAGGGACCGAAGGCGCGGTTCATGAACACGTAACGCTCGTAGGTCGAGCCCGAATACCACGCCGTGAAGAACTCCATGCCATACGCGTACCCAACGAGGGTACCCGTCACGAGCATGATTTTGTTCATCAGGTCGAGGTGCTTCATGGTCACGATGTGCTCGAGACCGAAGGTTTGGCGCACGACGAGTAGGAGCGTCATGACCATCGCGAAGCCGCTGAAGACCGCGCCTGCGACGAAGTACGGCGGGAAGATGGTCGTGTGCCAGCCCGGTTCCACGGAGGTCGCGAAGTCGAAACTAACGACCGAGTGAACCGAGAGCACGAGGGGCGTGCTGAGTGCAGCGAGCAGAAGGTACGCGCGCTCGTAGTGTTGCCAGTGACGGTTCGACCCGCGCCAACCGAGAGCCAGCGCGCCGTAAACCATTCGGCGAACCGGGGTTTTCGATCGGTCGCGGAGCGTCGCGAAGTCGGGGACGAGGCCAACGAACCAGAACAAGAGCGAGACGGTGAAATACGTTCCGACGGCGAACAAGTCCCACAGGAGCGGGCTCTTAAAGTTCGGCCAAATCCCCATCTGGTTGGGGAGCGGAAACATGTAATACGCGAGCCAGGGACGGCCGACGTGAATGCCCGGGAAGATGAGCGCGCAGATAACCGCGAAAATCGTCATCGCCTCGGCGAACCGGTTGATCGCGGTGCGCCACTTTTGGCGAAACAGGAACAGAACTGCGCTGATGAGCGTGCCGGCGTGACCGATACCGACCCACCACACGAAGTTCGTGATGTCCCAACCCCAGTAAACCGGGTTGTTGTTTCCCCAAATGCCGACGCCGCGCCACATCAGGTAACCGATGGTGCCGCCGAAGATGCCGAGGAAACTCAACGCAACGGCGAAGAGCATCCACCAGCCCTTGGGGGCGGGGTTCTCGGTGACACCGGCGACCGTTTCCGTGATGACCTTAATCGAGGTCCCGGGATGGACGAGGGATTGCTCCCCAATGGCATTAATTGGCTCGTGGTAACCCATGATACGCCTCAGCCTTCCGTATTCGGGTTGCGGACTTTGCCCAGGTATTTGGTCCGCGGCTGCGTTCCAAGGTCACCGAGGAGCGCGTATTTGCGGTCAAGGTTGTGGAGCATCGCGACGCGGCTCGTTGGGTCGTTCAGGTTTCCAAAAACGATGGCGTCCGCTGGACACGTCTGCGCACACGCTGGCGCTGGCACTTCGGCGTCCGTCAGAAGCAATTGGTCCGCGCGGAGCGTGGCGCCAGCCTGATTGAACGCGTTCGTGGAGGCTTTCGCCTTCTTCTCGATCTTCGCACGCTGAATGCGTTGAACGCAGTAGGTGCACTTCTCCATGACGCCGCGCATGCGCACAGTCACGTCCGGATTAAATTGCATCTGAACGGTCGCGGGGAAGTCCACCGGGCGCGCGAGAGGGTCGTAGCGCGGGATGTCCTTCTCAGGGTCTCCCCAAAACTCGGACTTGTAGTCCATGTAATTGAAGCGACGAACCTTGTAGGGGCAGTTGTTCGCGCAGTAGCGCGTGCCGATACAGCGGTTGTACGACATGTCGTTCAACCCCTCGGGGCCGTGCGCCGTCGCGTTGACCGGACACACGTTCTCGCAAGGAGCCTCTTCGCACTGCTGACAGGCGATCGGGTGGAACGCGACGCGCGGATTGGCGGGCATCGGGTCCGGCTTCGTCGGATCGCCTGCGGTCTTCGCTTCGTTTTCCGGTGTGTCGAGGAAGTACCGGTCGATGCGCAGCCAATGAAGCTCGCGGTTGTTCTTGACGAGGCGCTTGCCGACGACGCCGATGTTGTTCTCGGCTTGGCAGGCCACGACACAGGCGTTGCACCCGGTGCACGCGGTCAAGTCAATTGCCATGCCCCACTTGTGGACGGCGCCTGAGTAATCGGCCTCCTTCCACAGCGGCAGCTTATTCGCCGCCTTGGGTTGCGGCGACATGATTTCCGCAAAATTCGGGCGCTTCTTGTAATCCGCAAGGGACGTTTCGCGCGCGATCGGGCGACTGTCCATGCCGTGGTGCTCTTGGGTCACCGCGATAATGTACGTCTTGCCCGTCGATTCGACCTTCGCTGCTGCAAATGCAGCCGTTTTCGACGTGCGAATCGGATAGACGCTCACGCCGCCATCGTCTTCGACTTCGGTGTAACGGAGCGGGTCATGCGTCTCGCGAAGCGGGGTGATCATACGACCGCCGCGCGTGCGTCCCCAACCGAGCGGCAACGTGAACACGCCTTCGGCAACGCCAGGCAATACCCACGCGGCGATTTCGATGCTCGCCTCGCCGACGGTGATCTTGACGACGTCGTTGTTCTTGATTCCGCGAGCCGCTGCGGTCTTTGGACCTACAAGCGCGGCGTTGTCCCAAACGATCTTCGTGAGCGGATCCGGAAGCTCTTGGAGCCACGGGTTGTTCGCGAATCGGCCGTCGAGCATTTTCGCGTCGAGCACGAAGTGAACTTCGGTTTCCGCGGTTTCGCGCGTTGGCAGCTTCTGAAGTGCAGCGGCAACGCTGTCTTTTTGAACTGCAACGTTGACAGACGTCGTCTGGGTCGCAGGCGCAAAGCCGTCCCGGAGTGCTTTCTTCCAAGCACGGTCGGTGTCAAAGCCAGCAACCGCCGAGAAGACTTCTCGCACGATCTTGATGGCCGTACGGGTTTCCCCTGCGATTGCCGCGAGAACCTCGACGTCGCTTCGCGTGTCACGAAGCGGCGCGATGAGCGGCTGTTGCACGGAATAGGTTCCGTCGAACGACCGCGCATCTCCCCAGGATTCAAGCGCATGCGAGGCTGGAAGATGCCACTGGCACTTTTCAGACGTTTCGTCGTCGTGTTGCGCGAGGTGCGCCGAGAACGGCACTTTCGCGAGCGCATCGGCGAAGCGAAGGTCTGCTGGGGCGTCGTAGACCGGGTTTCCGCCGACGATCAGAAGGGCCTTGACCTTGCCGGCGACCATTTGCTTCGCAAGCGCGTCGAGGGCGTCTGCCGATGCGTCCTGCGCGTCGACCGGGACGTAAAGCTTGACGGTCTTGCCCAGGTTTCCGAGGGCTTCGTTGAGCGCGACGACCAGGGCATGGAGCTCCGGCGCGTGGAACGAACCGACCGTAACGGCGCCTTCGCCCCGATGCGCGAGAAGGTCCTTTGCGGCTCCCTTGACCCAGGCCAAAGCCGCGTCCGAGAGCTTCGCCTTGTCGGCCAGTTCGGCAATCGCACCGAGTTCGACGCCGCCCGCTTTGAGCTCTTTGGCGAGCCCGAGCGCGATGGCGTGGATCTCCGAAGGCTTGACGGCGATTCGCTCGTCCGCGTTTGAACCCGTCAGCGACAGCGACGGTTCCGCGACCCACAGGCGGGCCATCGTGTCCGACGGCGCACGCAACCGGCGCGCCTTTGAGAATCCCTTGGTCGCCGCGACGCTTCCCGCTTCCGTTTGGAGGAAGTCAGAGTCGAGCGAGACGATCGTTCGTGCGTTCTCGAACGCATACACCGGCTGGAGCGCGCGACCGAACGCGGTCTTCATGCCGCCCTGAACCGAGCCGAGGCCGTCGGCAGACCAGACGTGAAGGCGGTCGGCAAACGCACCGCGAAGCTTCGCGATGGTCGGCGACGCCGTGGCCGCTGCGAGCACGTGAATCTCGCCTTTGACCGCAGCCACTGCCGTGAAGAAGTCGTCCCAAGACGAGGCTTCGCCGCCGCGCGTGACTTTGCCGGTGCGATCGGGATCGTAGAGACCCAGAATTTCGGCCTGCGTCTGAATGTCCGCCGCGCCAAGGCTCGCCGGATGCTCCGGGTTGCCTTCAAGCTTGGTTGGGCGACCTTCGTGGCTCTCCGCCAGAATACCGAGTGCCTCGCCGCGGCGAACGGTCACCGTGGCAAAGTGCTGAGGAATGCCGATGGTCGCCGTGACAGGCTGCTTGCCGTACGGGAGAATCTTCTCGATCGGACGGCGACAACCTTCGGCGCCCGCGAGCGCGAACGCTGCGCCGAGCCAGCCCATGAAACCGCGACGGCCCAATGAGCCCGTCGCGGTGGCGGTGTCGGCTGCGTCGGGAGTCGCTTCTCCGACGCCCATGGGGAACTCGGCCGCGCGGGCCGCGAGGAAATCGGAGTCACCGAGTCGCGCGCGCTCGTCGATACTTCGCCAGTATTGCGGCGTTTCGGAAGCGGGGGCGTGCTCGTAGGGGGCGCGACGTGTCATCGGTGGCAACCGGAGCAGTGTTGAGGTGGATTGACTTCGCGGGCCTTCTTGGTCGCGCCGCTTTCGCGGACAACGCTGTCGGCCTGGTAACCCATCGTCGTCACCTTATCGAGGGGACGAAGGTTGGGTTCCGGATTGCGGTGGCACTCGAGGCACCAGCCCATGCTCAGCGGCTTGACTTGACGAACGACGTCCATCTGGTCAACGCGGCCGTGGCACGACTCGCACCCCACGCCCGACGTCACGTGCGCCGAGTGGTTGAAGTACGCGTGGTCAGCCAATTTATGGACCTTGACCCACGGGACCGCTTGGTCGTCGCCGACCTCCGCGAGCTTCTCCTTCGGCACGCCGGGGCACGCCTTTTCGGAGCGCTTGTCGGCCGGAACCGTGGAGCACCAGCTCTCACGCACCGGCGCGAGCTTCGCCGAGTCGAGTTTGATCTCCGCGTGGCAGTTCATGCATGTCTGCGTGGGCGGAATCTGGGCGACTCCGGCACGCTCGACGTTGGCATGGCAGTAGCGGCAGTCGATGCCCAGCTCGCCGGCGTGAAGCCGATGGCTGTAGGGCACGGGCTGCTTCGGCGCGTAGCCGACCTGCGTGTTCCACGGGGAGAAGTAGTACGTCACGACGAACACAATTCCGCCGAGGCCAAGCGCTACCGCAGCAGCGGCAATCGCAGGCAATTTGTTCAGGGACCTTGGGAAGATCTGCATGGTTCCGCGCCTTCACCGTTCTTGGCGTCGAGGGCTCGTTAGACCAACTGCGTCGTAGGCACAACATGCGACGCTTTTCGTCGCACCTAACGCGCATTTTTCGTGTCGAAATGCAGACCACCTGCATGACGAAGGGAACGATAAGTAGCTCATCTTCTTAGATCTTCTGGGTAACAGCAAGGTCGTCGAGGGAGACGAGGGCAACGGAGGCGTTGTCGTCGCCCCCCGCAAGAAGAGCGCGATGCACGAGGCGCTTCGCAAGCGCGGACGGATCCTCTTGGAATCCTTCACGAATCCACGCTTCGAACACGCGATCGTTCGGCGCGAGCCCCCAAACGCCGTCCGTCGCGAGCACGAGCCAGCCTTCTTTGGCGTCGACTTCGCGGGTCTCGGGATGGAACGGCGCGGGCACGCCGTCTTCGTCGCGGCCCCCGAGGAATCGCGTGATCGCGTGCGCGTGCGGATGTTGACGCGCCTCGTCGTGGCTCATGTGGCCTTGAGCGACGATCTCTGTGGCCCAGTTGTGATCGCGTGTGAGCCGATGCATCGCGTTCGGGCCGCATATGTACGCGCGACTGTCGCCGGCCCACGTGACCACGACGCGCCCCGGTCGCACGATCGCCACGACCACCGTCGTCGCAGGCCCTTGGTCGCGCGGACGCCGTCGTGGAAGCGTCAAAACCTGGTCGTTTGCTGCCGAAAGCGCCATCTCGAGCAAGTCGCGATCGGGCATCGCGCCCTCGAGCGTATGCACCGTCTCAAGGATGCAGTGAACCGCGGTCTTCGACGCTTCGGCCGCTCGCGGCGACGACGACACGCCGTCGCAAACCACGAGCGCGGTCCAACGCTTTGAGCCGCTTCCGCCCGTGAGTGCGCCCACCGCGTCTTCGTTCACGCGTCGAACAAGCCCCACGTCCGTGAAACACGCCACGCCCTCGGCGGCCGCAAAGCTTGGAAAACGCTTGAGCGAACGCACCGGGAGCGGCGTCGACGAGCGCGGAATCGGCACCGAACCGCTCAGACCTTCGAGGAGCTGGTTGGCGTCGTCGGCCGAGACGAGAAGGTCGGTCGCGTGCGCGAGTTCGGCGGGCCTGCGGTACGTGAGCAAGAAGCGCAGAGCGCCCGTGGACGCGTGGATCATCGGCTCGGGAAGCACGGCCTCGGCGAACGTTGCGAGCAGGGGACCGACGTCGAAACGGCGCCCGCGCGTGAGGCGCGCCACGCGACGAAGTCTGAGAAAACGCAGCCTTCCGTTCACGACCCAGAGGTCGTCGAGATCGGGGTCGAACGCGTATCCGGCACGCTCCACTTGGGTCGCGATGACCACGAGTTCGCGCAGCAGCCGCTCCGCGGAGAAGCCGTCAAGCGTGCGCGCAACCTCGCGCAAACGACGTGCGTGCCTCGGCGGAACTTCGCAAAGCACGCCTTGCGGAAAGTGGCGCGACACCTCCGACAACCGTGGCATCGCGGCGATCGTGGCAAGCGATTGAAGGGCTGCCGCTTCGACCGCAACCTCGTCGGAGGGACCGCGAAGCCAAAGGTGAAACTCCTGCGTTTCCCGGTCCCGAACGATCGCCGGGTCCTCCGAGACAAGCTCGAAGCGAGTCGCTTTTGGCGCGCGCGTGGACGTGGTCACGAAGCCGCACCGTGTGCAGCGAGATGCACCTCGCCGGAACTCCAACGCTCCACAGCCTCGTCGCAGCGCACCACGAGGCGACCTTCATCATCGATGACGTCGGCAATCCCCGCGACGCCATCGCTGCGCACGATGCGTTGCCCGAAAAGCTCGTGACGCGCCCGCATCCGCGCCTCCACATCGCGAAGACCGTGCACCGCCACCCGGGACACAAGCGCGTCGAATCGCGTCAGAAACGCCTCAAGCATCGCGAATTTCGCGACGTGGATTCCCTCGTTCTCAAGCGACGTGGCGCGGTCTGCAAACTCAGATGCAAACTGCATCTTTCCGACGTTCACGCCGACGCCGACAACGATGGACTCGACGACGCCCGCGCGCACCGTTGCCTCCGCGAGAATTCCCGCAACCTTGCGACCTCGCACACGAACGTCGTTCGGCCACTTGACCGTTGCGCCGGCCTGCGGGGCGAGCGCGTCCATCGCCTCCGCGAGGGCGAGACCTGCGGCGACCGGAATGGCCCCGACAAAGCGATGAACCACGGGCACGCGAACCACGATGGAAAAAAGCAGGCTTGCGCGTTCATCGCCGTCCCAATGCCTGCCTTGGCGACCGCGACCGGCGGTTTGAGAACCGGCCACGAAGAGTGATCCGTGAACGGCACCACGAGCAGCGGCGTCTTTCGCGTCGTCGTTGGTGGACTGGGTCTCGTCGACGAATGCGGCAGGCGCACCAAGGCCCGGCGACGCGTCGATCGGACGCGCAAGCCATTGTTCTCGGAGCTCTGCGAAGGAATCAGTCACGGGGCCCCACAAAGTCGAGGCCGATGTCGATGGCGCGAACCGAGTGCGTGAGCGCGCCCACGCTGATGGCGTCAACGCCGAGGGAGGAAAGCGCCGTCACGCGCTCGAGGGTGATACCGCCCGAAACCTCAACGAACGCGCGACCTGCGACGATACGCAAGGCCTCGGCCACGACGTCGTTCGACATGTTGTCGAGCAGCAACGCGTCCGCACCCGCCACGATCGCGTCGTCGATCTGGTCAAGCCGATCGACCTCGCACTCGATGCGCACCGTGTGAGGTGCGTGCAGTTTACACTGACGAATTGCCGCGCCAACTCCGCCGCACGCCGCCACGTGGTTGTCCTTAATGAGCACCCCGCTGCCCAAGTTGTCGCGGTGGTTGAAGCCGCCGCCGCAACGCACCGCCCAACGATCGAGCGCGCGGAGGCCAGGCATGGTCTTGCGCGTGTCCGTGATGCGCGTGCGTGAGCCGGGCGCGAGCGCGTCGACGTAGAGGCGCGTGACGGTCGCGATGCCGCCCATGCGCTGCACGAGGTTCAGCGCGGTTCTCTCGGCCGCGAGCACCGATCGGGTGGGGCCTTCGAGGGTCCACAGCACGGTGCCCTTGGGCACGCGCACGCCGTCCGCAACGACGATGTCGACGAGAACGTTCGGGTCCACTTGACGAAGCACCTCACGCACCACCGCATCGCCCGAGACAACGAGGGCCTCGCGCGCCATCGCGACGGCCTTCGAGCAATGGGCCGCCGGAATGCACGCCGCGCTCGTCAAATCGCCGGAATAAAGGTCTTCCGCGAGAGCCCGCTCCACCAGCGGCCGAAGGACGACGGCGTTCATCACCACTGCTCCACGCGCCAGCCACGGCGCTTCGCTTCGCGCTTCAAGCGCATGTCGGGGTTCACAACCACGGGCTCGGCCACGCGCTCAAGGAGCGGGAGGTCCGTGAAGCTATCGGTGTAGAATACACAGTCGTCGAACGTGAAACCCTCTTGGGTCGCAAGCTCTTGAACGCGGGTAATCTTGCCCGCGCCGTAGCAAAGCGGATCGACCGCTTCGCCAGTGAAATTGCCGGCGTCATCGATCGCGAGCTGCGTCGCAAGCACGTGCGGAATGCCGAGCTGCCGCGCGATTGGCCATGCGGTGTACGTCGTCGCGCCGGTGACAATCGCCAACCGATGACCCGCATCGGCGTGCTCTTTCACCGTGCGTCGCGCTCCGTCCGACAGGTGCGGCGCAACGTAGTTTCGAACCCAGTCGTCGCAGCGCGCGGCAAGGCTCACCTCGCTCTTGCCTCGCACGGTCGCGAAGGCCTTCTTTGCCACAGCCTCGACGTCGATCACGCCGAGCGTGTACTGAAGAACCCACCAGGCCATGCGGGCCGAATCGACCACGGACGCTTCGCCGATGGCGCGCTGGTAGGCCACATAAAGCGAGGCGCTTTCACGGCGTATCAGCGTTCGGTCCAAGTCAAAGAGCGCGACGCGCGGGGGCATGCGTGGCCGCATAGCGCGGCTTCTGCGCCCTGGGGCGCCTATTGTCGTTCGGCCGAGACACCCTCGGCGCGAGGGGCCAAGGCGAGCGTCGGTCGACGGCAGGGCGTCGCGAGCAGGGCTCACGCTCACACCAGGCCGAACCCTTGGAAAAGAACACGCGAAAGCACGTTGCAGAGCGCATGAAAAATCATTGGCACGACGATGCCCCCGGTGCGCTCGCGAAGGACTCCAAAAAGCAGTGACGGGAAGAACACCGACGCGCGCGCGAAGGAAATCGCGGTGCCAAAGTGGCCGAGCGCGAAGAGCGCCGACGCGACCAGATTCGCGTGCGTAAGAGGGCCAAAGCGCCGCGAGGAGGACTCGGAGAGTCGCGATTGCAAATATCCACGAAAAAACGCTTCTTCGGGCAGCGCCACGAGCGCGAGTTCGGCGAGCGGTTGAAGGTTCGCGAACGCTCGCGTGGGGACGAAACTCTCGACGGGGTTGAGCGCCAAACGCCACGCGACGACGAACGGCGGAAACGTCAAGACGACCGCGAGGAGCAGCCACCACACGCTTCGCCGTAACGCCGCGAGCGGTTCGTCAAGGCGCACCACGAGGCCCCCGAGGGCGAGTCCGTCGCCGAGAACCCGCGCATCGTCAAAGCGCCACGAGCGCCACTGGCACATGCCGAGAAACAGGCCGGCAATCAGCGTCGCGCCATGTTCGCTTCCCGCGTGCGCCAACGCAGCCGCGAGAGCCACGACCGCCACACCCTCGGCAATGAGGGCCGTGGTGCCGCCCACCTTCAGCGACATGGCGCGGTCACGAGCAGGCCATGTCGCTGGGCCCCGTCACCCTCCGCGACGAGAACGCGAACGCGGGTTCCCGATGCGTCGGCGGCAACGACCGAACCCGAGGTGCGCACGATGACCGGACCAGGATGCATGCCGCGCGCGTCGAGAAGCGTGCTTCGAATCGCGCCGCCTTGCGCGCTCAGCACCAGCACGTCGTCGAGGGCACCGCTCACGGGCGCGAGCACCGTGCGACCAATGCCCTTGCCGAGCGAGGTGGCGAGTTGGAGGCCTCCGCTCGTACTGTCAAGACGTGCCACATACGCTCCACGTACAGCGTCTTCCCACGACATGACGCAGTTGTGCGAAAGGCACGCGAGGTCGAGGTCGGTCCCTGGCGCAACACGGTCGGCGATGCGCGGAGCCGGCCCCACGCGACGCGAGCCCTTCGGATCGACCGCCGAGGTAAAGCCATCGGTGCCCCAAAGCGGCGCGTTTGCAGGCAGCAGCTGAGTCTCCGCGAAACGATGGCCCGCCGACGACACGACGTACGCCACGAGGACGTCTTTGCCCTTCGCGCTGACGTGAGGCGGGCCGAATGAAGTTGCGGCGCGAGCCCCCGCTTGCGCGAGAGTCGTGACGCGCCCGCGAGCTTCGAACGAACGCTCCACGCGCACGATCGCGACGGCCTCGACGCCTCCCATGCTCACGGTCGAAACCGCAACGGCGTAACCATCGTCGAGAACCGCGACTTCCGACAGGTGCCGGTAGCCCTGCACGGTCATCACGGTCACGGGCGAGCCGAGGGGCGATCCATCCTCCCCGAGCGATCGCACCCGCAGGCGCGCGCTCTTGTCGTCGTCGCCGGCTTCCACCACGAAGAGCGCGAAGCGATCACCCACCGCGACGACACGGGCCGCGAGTATTTTTCCGCCCTCCGGGGTCGCATCGGCCATCGAGGCACCCGCGAGCCATCCCTCGTCGATCGCGCCGAACGACGACACGCGGTGCGCGCCACGGGGGCCCATCATCGTCACGACGCGCGTCGTCCTTCCGGTCGCGAGCGAGAGAGGCTCACCAGGGACGGCCGCCCACGCGCTCGGCGCACACACCGCCACGTCCGCGGGCAAGGCCCGTCGCCACGACTCCGCAAGCCACCGCGCTTCTCCAGGGACGAGCGACGTGACGAGTTCCGCCGCGTCGGCAAATCGCTTCTCGCCCACGGCTGCTCGCGCATCGGCGGAAACGCTCGGGGCCGCCATCATCGCGGGCTTGATCGGCGTGGCCGCATTATCGCCCGCGGGCGCATTCGCAGCGGGGGCTGGAACCATCGTCGACGCGTCGTTTGACGAGCCAATCGCAAGACCCACCGCCACGCCCACGAGGCCAACAAGAATGGCACCGATGCCGACGCGCACCATCCACGTGTGGCGACGATTCGCGACCGCAAACGGAGGAGGCTCGGACAGGCGGGCGCGCGGAGGCGGCGCGGCTTGCGCGGTAACTTGCATCACCTCAAGGGGCGGGGCCGGCGGCAACGGGATGGGCGGAGGGG
>CAIQDA010000491.1 GCA_903870415.1 uncultured delta proteobacterium | reverse complement strand
GCCGACCTGTACGCGGTTGGGGCCCTTGCATTCCGCATGCTTTCGGGGCGGCCACCGTTTCAGGCTCCGAACGTGGCAGGCCTCGCGGCTCTCAAGCTTCATTGCCGCGCGCCCTCACTCACGGAGGCGACTGGGGAGAGTTGGCCGGCGCCTATTGAGCGCGTGCTCGGGCTTCTCCTCGAACGCGAACCCGAAGCGCGTATCCAAACCGCGAGCGAAGCGCTTGGTCTTTGGCAGGACCTGCGCGAGCAATTCGCATCGGCGTCGGAGCCCATTCTCGCGCATGGGCCGACGCGCCTCACGTTCGAAAGCTGGCCCGAAGGCGACCTCGACCGCACCGAGGTCGACGGTCCGTGAAGCGGTGAGCGCGGCATTTCGCGGCGCGTGGGCTGAATTTCCGTGTACAAGACTCCCGAGAGGCGGAGCGCAATTGGACGTCACGGTCGTGGGGCGAAATAGGCTCGAGGTGCGCGGCGGAACGCTCTCCGTTGTTGGCGGCAAAGGCGTGGGCCGTGAGCTCGTCGTCGGTGCCGAGAAGCGCGTCATCGGTCGCAACGAGCAGTGCGATCTGATGCTCGACGACAAGAAGGTGAGCGCCGTTCATTGCGAGGTCGTGGCCACCGAGCGCGGTGTTCTCGTGCGTGACCTTGGGTCGCGTAACGGCACCTTTCTTGGCGACGTGCGCATCGTCGAAGTCTTCCTCACGGGACGCGCGATCGTGCGTTGCGGCGAGTGCGAGCTGAGCTTTACGCCCGCGACGCCCGAAGCCGTGGACCTGCCGGACTTCGACGGTTTCGGTCCTCTCGTGGGCACGAGCGCGGCCATGCGTCCCATCTTCGACAAGCTTCGCAAGGCGGCGGCGACGGACCTCACGGTGCTCGTGCTCGGCGAAACGGGGACGGGAAAAGAGCTCGTTGCGCAAGCCCTTCACGAGGCGAGCCCGCGGGCGAAGAAGCCGTTCGTCATCGTCGACTGCGGTTCGATTCCCGCGAGTCTCGCGGAGAGCGTTCTCTTCGGTCACGAGCGCGGAGCGTTCACCGGCGCGGTCGACAAACGCATCTCGCCTTTCGTCGAGGCCGACGGCGGCACAGTGTTTCTCGACGAACTCGGAGAGCTTCCGCTCGACGTGCAGCCCAAGCTTCTTCGTGCGCTTGCCGAGCAGCGCATCAAGCCCGTCGGCTCGAACACGTACCGTTCCGTCAACGTGCGCGTGATCGCCGCAACGCGCCGCGATCTCGTGCGTGAAGTGAACGCGGGCGGGTTCCGCTCCGACTTGTACTTCCGCGTCGCTCAGGTGCGCGTCGAGGTGCCGCCGATGCGCCAGCGCACCGAGGACATTCCGGCCATCGTTCGCAAGATGGTGGCCGAGCTCGGCAAGCCCGGAGACTTCGAACGCATCACGCACGAGTCCATCGAACGGCTCATGCGCCACGACTGGCCGGGCAACGTGCGGGAGCTGCGAAACGTGGTCGCCGTCGCGATCGCGTTCAACCCCGAGGGGCCCATCGACCTGGCCCAACACCTGCATTTTCTCTCGGTTCCCGCCGAAACGCACCCCATCGCTTCGCGCACGTTTCAGGACGCGAAGAAGGACGTGCTTCATCGCTTCGAGCGCGAATACTTCACGGCGCTTCACGCCGAGACCTCGGGCAACGTGAGCGAGATGGGTCGACGCGCGGCGATGGAGCGAGCCCATGTGCGCAGCTACCTTCGGCGTCACGGGCTCATCGATGCGACGCGCGGCCGCGACGACGACTGACGCGCACGCCCCTTGAACCGGCTTCCATGAGGTACCTGCTTCCTGCCTTCGCGCTGATTCTGGCCGTCGTTTGGCTGGGCCTCGTGAACCCGTGGTTGCTCCTCGTGCCGCTCGCGCTTGCGCTTCTCGCGTTCATCGGTCCGCGTTGGGTGGCACGGCGTCGCCTCGCTTCCATCATGGCGAAGGGGGACGTGCGTGCGCTTCTCCGTGCGTGGCGAGGATCGGTGACGGGCCTGTCGTATCCGGAGGCTGCGATTCCGCTGATGATCGCAACGGCGTACGCCTCGTTTGGCTGGGTGGACGAAGCGCGTCGCGCGCGAGCTCATGTGGTTGCGGGGCCGGCGCTTGAAGCGTCGCGCGAGCAGCTCGAGTTCGTGGACGTGCTTCTTGAGATCTATGAAGGCGATCGCGACGAGGCCCTTCGGCGTGCGGAACTCCTCGTCGACAGGCCTGCTGCCGTCTCGCAAAAACGTGTGCCGCGCCGCATCCGTGAAGTGCGACGCGGGCTTCTGGCGATCGCGCGAGCGTTCGCACATCGCGCCACGGACGACGACCGAAAGACGCTCATCGCGGTGCGCAAGCCGGTGCCCATTCTCGCGTGGCCGATTCGTTATGCAGAGGCGATCGTGGCCATCGATTCCGGCGATTGGGCACGAGCGTCCGCGATGCTGAGCGACGCGCCTGCGTGGCCAGAGAACAGTGTATTCCGCACGTTTCAGCGCGAGCTTCAGTCGCTTGTTGCCGCGCGCGTGGCGTAAATCGTCGACCGTTCATCCGTTCGTTCGACGACGCTCCCGCGTGCAAGAAACCGAGGTAGTCTCTCGACATGGCCGAGGTCGATACGGTGGACGAGCCAAGGGGCTCGGTGGCGTCGAGCCCGCGCACGCGAGTGGACGAGCCTCTCGATCGTGCCGCAGAACTGGGGCCCTATCGCTTGCTCTCGGTGCTGGGACGCGGCGGCATGGCGACCGTTTATCGTGCGGTCGACGCGCGCCTTGGTCGTGAAGTTGCGCTGAAGTTGCTCTTGCCGCACCTGCGTCGCGACCGCACCGCGATGAAGCGTTTTGTGCAGGAGGCGCGCGCGGTCGCAAAGCTTCGGCACGAGAGCATCGTCGCGATCTTCGACGTGTCCGCGGACGACGCGCCCGAGCCGTACCTCGTCGTGGAACTCGTGCGCGGAAGCTCGCTTCGAGAGGCTCTTCGGAACGCGCCACCGATGGCACCCGAGCTCGCCGCGGAGCTCGTGTTGGCCGTGCTTTCGGCGCTCGATCACGCGCACGGTGCCGGAATTGTCCATCGCGACATCAAGCCTGAAAACGTGCTCATCGACGGCGACGAGCGAGAGGGCGCGTGCGTCAAACTCGCGGACTTCGGCATCGCGAAGATCATCGGCCAGCAAACGGTGACGAACACCGGGGAGCTCATTGGGAGCCCCGCGTACATGGCACCCGAGCAGCTCGAGGGCGCGCCAAGCGACGAGCGTGCGGACGTGTTCGCGGTGGGGGTTCTCTTTTATGAGTGCATCGCCGGGCGGCGTCCGTTCGAAGGCGAGGGCGCGGCGCAAGTGATTCGCCGCATTGTTTCTGGCCAGTTCGCGCCGGCCGACGAGGTCTTGGGATCGATCGGTGCGCGGTGGTCGCGCATCGTGGCCAAGGCGCTCGCCCACGATCGCGAGGCACGGTATCCGTCGGCGCGAGCGATGGCCGACGCGATTCGTGCCGAGGCCGAACGACTCCACGTCTCGCCGTCGCTCACGTTTTCGGGTTGGCTGCGCGAGCCTGAAGCGACGAACGAAGCCCTCGCAGCGGCGATCAAACCCGAGCTTCTCGCATCGGCTCGTGCGGCAATCGCGGCCGGTGACGCGCTCACGATGGCAGCCGACGTCAATCGTCTTCTGGCTCTTTTTCCAGCGGATTCCGAAGCACTTGCACTCCTCATGCATCGTCAGCGCCGGGTGCGCATGGTGCGGGCCGTGGCGGGTGCGGCCGCGCTCATCACCCTCGGCGCAGCGGGAGTTGTCATCGCTTCGTGGAAGCCCGCGCTCGCTCCGAAGGCTGCGCCCGAGGCGGTCGTCGTCGCTTCAGTGAGCACGAGCGACGTGGCGTTCGACGCGCAGGTTCGGGCTCCTTCGCCGTTCGTCGACGCAGCGACGGCGGTCGTGGTTGCCGAAACCGCGCCTGACAGCGGTAGTTCGCTCGGTCGCGGGTTTCAGCCGTCGAAGGCCGCGGCGAGTGGCGCGCTGGCTGAAAAAGTTCGCGATGCGCTTTCCCGCGAGCGAAAGCTTGTCGTCGAGACGTTGCAGCCGCCGTTCGGCGTTTTTGTTCGCATCGACGACGGCGAGACTTATCCCGTCACCGAAGGGACAGAGCTCTCGTTGACCGCTGGGAAGCACAAGCTGCATTTTGCATGCAAAGCAGATGCGTGTATTCCGCAAGAACAGCTCGTTTCACCGAACGAGGCTCGCGTGCGCGTGAACGTTGCCTTGCGGATTCGGTCCGCGCGCCTGCGCATTTTGGCGGCGCCCGAGCGACGGTTCCAGATTCTCGAAAGCCCATCGGTCGACGTGCGCCTTGGCGAAGATACGGAGGTTCCCATGAGCGGCAGCCGCGCCACCGTGCACGTGGTGGACCTGTCGTCCGGGCGCAAAACCGTGGCGATTCTCAGCGCCGGTGTCGTCACGACCGTGAGCCCCGAGTGAGCTTCAGGGTCCCGTAAAACGCCAAACGGCCCGAACCGCGAAGGCTCTGGGCCGCTCGTCGAGCATAAGGCGGAGGCGCTCAGCGCCTTTCGAGAACAGATTGGAACGCGCCGATGCGGTCGTTGATACGCAGGCGCGCGACCGAGACCTTGGGCTCAGGGACGAGTATGTAGCCGCCGTTGAGTTCGCCGTAAGGGTAGTAGTGGCCACGAACGGTCTCGATGGTTCCGTCGGCGTGGTCGAAGCTCACGCTCGTGAGGCCGCTCTCGGGCTCGTCTTCGAGATCGACCGTGGAGCCCCAAGCGAGAGAGCCGTCGGGTTTCACGTCGACGAAGCGATAGCGCGTGGGCTCGAGGCTCACGTTGCGTTGCATGGGGGCTGCGGCGTTGACCGTGCGAATGCGAGCGAAAAGCTTGCCGAACGTGTAGTCGCTCACGAAGACCGGGTCGCAGTAGCCCATGAAGTCGAAGTTCGTCGCGGGGTTGATGAGCACGCGACCGAGGATGTCCCAGCCCCATACGCCGATGGTGGCGACGCTTCCGTATTGCGACGTATTCTTGACGTAAGACGACGGATAGCTCGGGTCTGGGCCGTCGGCGCCGCAGCCTTCCGAGTGAGGTCGCCCGTGCGCATGGCCAACCTCGTGAACGGCGGTGCCTTCGGAAAGGCCGAGGTACCCGAGGCCCACGCTTGCGCGCTGCGATGAATCGGTTGCGCTCGTGATGAGTCCGCTGAGGCCCGCGACGCATCCTTGCGAGCAAAAAGACGTGTCGGACGCAGCGGGGTTGAACGCGAGGTAGTAGTAAACGTCGCTCGTGGGGCGGTCCTGGGCGCGCAATTGAATGCCCGCCTGGAGAATCTGCGAGAACCCGTTGCCCGACGACGAGATCGCCGTGTTCCACGTGTAAGGCGCACGCGCGGTGACCTCGACGCTGGCGACCGGGTACTGCTTCATGAACGCGGAGCGGTACTTCTCAAGGGCCGAAGCGCTCGTGTCGGGCAAGCGTCCCGAACCATCGGCCATGTACTTGACGGGAACGATGACGATCTTGACGCGCTCGCCGCCCGTTTGCGCTGCGAGTGACACGTCGCCACTTGCAGGGAAAAGACTGGCCGTTCGGTCGCCTGTTGCCGGTGACGAGGCCGTGTCGAAGAGCTTCACGGACCAGCGCAGGTCGGAGGTGACGTCGGCCGCCGTGAGGTCGAAGTTGTAGGTCGAGGCGAAGCCAGAATCGGTCGAGGCTGCACTCACGGACTTCGCGTCCGAGCGCGTGAACGTGCGTCCGCCGGCGGTCACGGTGAGTTCGGCACGAAGCGATCGCGAGCCTCCGGTAGGTGCAACATACACGCGTACGAGAAGGGGACGACCGGCGACGATGGGGGCAAGCCGCGACGACGAAGCCACCGCGGTGCCGAGCCTCTCAAGGCTGACCTTCACGCCCTGAAACGCTGCGATTTCCGTGATGGAAACGTTCGCGGCGGTGGTCCCGGTCGACGGGGTCACATTGGTGCCCGGGTTCGATGGCGGTGTCGTCGAGCCTGCATCGGGCCTTGCGGAGCCTGCGTCACGAACCGGCGAACCTGCGTCCACGACGGGGGCTGGCGTGCCCGCATCGTCGGTGAGCGTCGGGTCTGGGGCCGCGGTGCCATCGTCGATAGGCGCGAGCGTTTCGTTGCTTTGGTTTGCACCGCCGCAGCCGAGCGAAAAAGAGAGAGAGCAAAGAGCGAGAGCAGTTGCGAAAGTGGAGCGCATCGTTTCCTCGAGGTGCCGCTCTTCTGACGCGTGACCCCGTCGCACGCCAAGCGTACGGGACCGCCATTCGCATCGCGCGACCGTGGCGCTGCAGGATTCCGTGCGTGTCGCAGGAACCTCGTGCAGTTCCACTGGCGAGTTACGCACGCAAGGTCCTTTTATTTCAGCGCTTCTTGCGGAGGCACTTGTGCCGAACGGTCGTCCCCGAAGCGACGCTGCGTGAGTTCACACGGAGATTCGCAGACGTTTCGGGATTCTGGCGCGTACAGTGACAGTCGAACCATTGCGGGCGATGGAAATACGAAGGGCGCCGCCCGCATTTGCCGGAAGCGCCCTTGGGCTTGACGAGTGGTCAGCGTTGTTGGATCAGCCGCCGAGGACGTTCTTCGCGATGACGATGCGCTGAATCTGGGAGGTGCCTTCGTAGATCTGAAGGAGCTTCGCGTCGCGGAGGAGCTTCTCGACGGGGTACTCCTTCACGTAGCCGTTGCCGCCGAAGATTTGGATCGCATCAAGGGCGCAGGCGACCGCGGCGTCGGCTCCGTAGGCCTTTGCGTACGCGGAGGAGACCGGGTTGCGGATGCCTTGATCGAGGGACCAGGAGGCCTTGCGCACGAGGAGCGTCGTGGCCTCGATGCGGATGGCCATCTCGGCGATCATGGCCTGCACAAGCTGGTGCTGCGCGATGGCGACGCCAAAGGTTTTGCGCTCCTTCGCGTAGGCGACAGACTCGTCGAGGCAGCGGCGCATGATGCCCACGCAGAGGGCGCCAATTTCGGGGCGCGTCTGGTTGAAGGTTTCCATCGCGAGCTTGAAGCCGTAGCCGGGCTCTGCGAGGACGCGATCGGCGGGCACGTGAACGTCTTCGAGGGTGAGCTGCGCGGTGTCGCTCGCGCGCTGGCCGAGCTTGTCTTCGTGCTTGCCCGGCGTGACGCCTTTTTGGTCGCGGTGCACGATGAACGAGCCGATGCCCTTGTGGCGAAGCTCCGTGTCGATCGTTGCAAACACCACGTAGAACGATGCGTGGTTCGCGTTGGTGATCCACGCCTTCGTGCCGTTGAGCACGTAGCTGCCATCGGACTGCTTCACGGCCTTGCACTGAAGGCCCGCGACGTCGCTGCCCGCAGCCGGCTCGGTGGTGGCATACGAGGCCATGACGGGCTCGCTCGTGAGCCAACCGAGGTACTTCTTCTTCTGCGCTTCGTTGCCGCCGAGCTTGATGGGCGTGAGCGCGAGGGTGTTCGCCGTGAGCGAGGTCTGGATGCCCGCGCAGGCCCAGGACATCTCCTCGGTCATCATGCACGTTTCGATGTCGCCGAGGCCCGCGCCGCCGTACTCGGCGGGGACCGTTGGGTTCACGAGGCCGATTTCCCAGGCTGCGCGAAAGACCTCTTTCGGAAAGCGCGACTCGCGATCGCACTCCGGGGCGACAGGCAGAATGCGCTCACGCGCGAAGCGTCGCGCCATGTCGACGAGGGCCTGTTGTTCTTCGGTGACCGTGAAATCGAACATCGGATGCTCCGCGTAAGTCGTTGTAAAATGCAGTTACTTGCGCCGGCGTGCGGCACGCTTCTCCGCCTCTTCGCGGGCGGCCCGGCTGCCCATCACGTAGCCGAGAACCATGCCGACGAGGAGCATGCCGGGAATGAAAAGAAAGTGCGCAGGGCCCGGCGCCTCAAGGGTCATGGGGTCTTGCGAAGCTTGGCTTCGAGGTCGTCGAGCTTGGCCTCAAGACGCCCATGGGCGCGCCATTGCGCCGCGAGGAAGCCGAAGAGCAAAATCCAAAGCACGGCATACGCCTCGACGAGGAGCACCTCACCGCTGCGGGTTTCGCGGGCGCCTTCGGACGATTGGAACGTGGTCGCCCGGTCGTCCGGGGCCTTGGGTTCGGCTTCTTGCATCATGGGTTTTCGTCGAGGAGGTTTTTGTCCCAGGCTTCGTCTTCGGCGGCGGCGAGGCGACGCTCGAGGAGTTCACCGCGCACGCGCACCCAGAGGAGCGCGATGGCAAAAAGCGTGAAGGCGAGAAAGCTCATGGAGAGCGCCGTCTTCATGGCCGGGTGCGAGAGGCCGCCGCCCTTGCCCGTGATGACCGTGGGGTGCTGGCCGCTCCAGCGCTGCACCGACCAGTGGATGACCGGAAGGTTCGCCGCACCGAGGATGCCGAGGGCCGCCGCGAAACGCTTCTCGCCGTCGCCGCCGCCCGCAAAATTCCTGAGCACCAGATACGCCACGTAGACGAGCACGCTGAGGAGCGAGGTTGTCAGGCGCGGGTCCCACGTCCAATAATTGCCCCAGGCCTTCGCGGCCCAAAGCGGCCCGGTCGTGAGGACAATGGCGCCGAAGAGCACCGCAAGTTCGGCACCCGCTTTGGCGAAGGCGTCGGCCTTCTCGCTTGGGCTCACGAGGTACGCGATGCTGCCGCCGAAGCACGCGGTGGCACCAAGATACATGCAGTATGCACTTGGTACGTGGACGTAGAAAATCTTCTGGACGATGCCCATGGTCTTCTCGACGGGGGCCGCGAAGAAGATGAGTTGCAGCGTCGCCACGAACGCAAGCGCCGAGGCCCCGAGGGCGAGCGCAAAGAGGCCAGTGCGACGATCCATGCGCGGGTGGCTAGTGCCGGCGCGGTCGGCGTTCAAGCGCTGTGCGAGCCGGGAGGAAGTTCCGGGGGCGCGGCTCCCTGGGGTGCGCTAGCCTCGTGGCCATGGGTGCCGCCGAAAAGCTTCGAATGACCTACGCCGAATACCTAGTCGCGGAAGAGGCGAGCGAGACAAAGCACGAGTACCTGCGTGGCGAAGTCTTCGCGATGGCAGGCACGACTTTCGAGCATGCGCTGATCGCGTCCAACCTGTTGCGCGCGATTGGCAATCGTCTGGCCGGTCCCTGCGTCGTCGTGGGCTCCGATGCGCGCGTTCGCATCGAAGCGACGGATCGCGCGACGTATCCGGACCTCATGATCGTGTGCGGACCGCGCCACGCGGCGTCCGATGATCGCCATGGCACGGTCAACCCCAAGGTGATCGTGGAGGTGCTCTCGGACTCCACGGAGCGCGACGACCGGGGCGAGAAGTTTGCACACTACAGGCAGATTTCGTCGCTCCGCGAGTACGTGCTCGTCGCTCAAAAGGAGGCGCGGGTCGAGGTCTTCACGCGCGAGGCGGGCGACTCGGCCGTGTGGCGCTTCTCGGAAGCGGTGGGCGAGGGCATTGTGCGCTTCGCGTCCGTCGACGTCGTGGTGCCGCTCGACGAAGTCTACCGCGGCGTCGCGTTCGCGGCGGCCCCGGCGGATGGGTGATCTTGAACGAGCCGGAAGCGGTGAGCCAAGCGATGTGCGGCCCGTTTAGCGACCTTCGAGCGCGGCACGTAGAGCCTCGCCGAGGCCGAGCGCGTCGCACACCGCCTGCGCCTCCGCGGTGGCCTGTGGCGGTTGCCGTGCCAACAGTTCGAGCACGTCGAGCTGGGACTTTCGTCCGCCGGCGTAGAGCTTGAGAGCGACAAGGTGGGGCACGTCCGCCACCGCGAGATCCCCGAGTGCTGACGGGAGTGCGTGGTCGAGGGCGGCTTTCCCAGCAGGAACCCAGCCGTTCCACGGGTTGAAGAAGTTCACGACTTGCACCGGGTTCGAACCTTCTTCGTCGATGCTGATCACACCACCGAGGGCGTCGCCTGCGTCGGCGTGGGCGACGTGGACATCGAGGCCCGAAGCGCGAAGAGCTTCGGCGAGGTCATCAAGTTCTCGATCGGTCCGCACGAGGGTTGCAAGGTCGAGGTCGTGGGTCGCGCGCGCGTACGCGTGCACCGCGAGTGCTGCTGCGCCGATCACGCAGCATGGGAACGCGCGGTTGGCGAGGTGTGTGGCCACACGGTGGGCGAGCACGAGGGTTCGTTCGGCGCGGGTCATCGCTCGCTGTGGTCGCGATCGCCGGGCGGGGCGGCCTCGCCAAGCTCGAGCGCGAGGAGGACGCGTTCGCGGGCGGTCATGGCGCGGACGCGTTCCAACTGGCGCACCAACGCAGCCGCGGCGCTCGCGCTTGGGCGCGTGCCGAAGAGCGCGAGGTTGAACGCGTTGTCCTTGGGCGACGCCATAGCGCGGACATTAGCACGCTTGCGCAACCCGCGCGCCCGCCGCAGCCGCTCGCGTTGCGTCCGATCATCGCCTTGCGATTGCGGCACCAATGGGCGAACCTGCCGCGCATGACTCGGACCTTTCGTGCGGCGGTGGCGGCCGTTGTTCTTTTCGCGCTTGCCCTTGTGGTCCGTTCGAACGAGGCGCGGGCGAGTGAAGACCTGGACGTGAAGAGCGTTCTCGCGCGGCCTGGCGTCCGCCTCGTGGCGGTGGAGTTTTACGCGACGTGGTGCGAGCCGTGCATGAAGGCGATGCCGCGGTGGAAGGCGCTGAAAGAGAAGTATTACAGGCAGGGCCTTCGCGTCGTCGTCGTGAACACGCTCGATCCGAACGCGGGGTGTCGCAGCATTGGCTGGGTGCCCGACGAGACCGTGTGCGATCTTGAGGGACCGGTCAGCGAAAACTTTCAGTTGAAGGGGCAGTTGCCTGCAGCTTTTTTGTGGAGCT
>CAIQDA010000490.1 GCA_903870415.1 uncultured delta proteobacterium | reverse complement strand
TTCCGGCGGAGCTCGGCGACGGCATGAAGAAGCGTGTCGCGATCGCTCGCGCCCTCACGGTGAACCCCGAGGTCATCCTCTTCGACGAGCCGACGACCTCGCTCGACCCGGTGAGTGCGCGCCGCGTGGACACGCTCATTCGCGAATTGTCGGACACGCTCGGCGTCACGGCCATCGTGGTGAGCCACGACCTGACGAGCATCTTCGGCATCGCCGATCGCATCGTGATGCTCTACCGCGGCAAGGTGCGCACCATCGGTGATCGAGAGCATTTTCGCAGTACGGACGATGGTGTCGTGCGGCAGTTCGTCGGCGGTCTTGCCGACGGACCTATGGAGTTTGGTTGAAGCGCTCCTCGTGAGCGGCAAGCAAAAGTGAGCGGCTTCGGCCGCGCAGCTGAAGAGGCGAAAGCATGTCGAAGGAAAGCTCGCTCGAACTCAAAGTTGGACTGCTCGTGGTGGCGGCGCTCGTCGTCCTCTCCGGGTTCGTGCTCGTGCTCGGTGGCATGCGCCTCGAGAAGACGAAGAGCGTCTTCGTCGAGTTCGATAACCCAGGCGCCCTTCAGGCGGGAGCGGCGGTACGCATTGGTGGCGCGAAGATTGGCAAGGTCAGTGACCTTGAGTTTCGTGGTCACTCGGCGGAGCGGCAGGCCCATGAAGGGCTCATTCGCGCCAAGCTCGACGTGTCGGCGAAGGTGCTGCCCACGCTTCACGACGACGCCACGTTTTACGTGACGACGCAGGCCGTGCTTGGCGAGCCGTTCCTCGCGGTTGATCCGGGAACGCCAGGGCGCCCCGCCATCGTGGAAGGTGCGGTCCTCCGCGGTCTTGACCCGCCACGCATCGACCTCTTTTTGGCGAAGGCCTACGAGCTGCTCGACAGTGCGGTCGACGCTGTTCGTACGAAAAAAGGCGTCCTTGGACAGCTCGCGGACGACACGGCGGCGGTTGTTCACACGGCGCGCGAAATCACCGAACAGAACAAAGAGCGCATCTCAAAGACTCTCGAAAACGTCGACAAGCTCTCGGGCGAAGCCGTTCTTCTTGCGGAAGACGCGCGCAAACGACTCAACGACCCGCGCCTTGACCGCGTCATCGATCACGCCGACACGCTCACCGCGAGCTTGCAGAAGGACGCGCCCGCACTCGTCGCCGACGCACGGTCGACGCTCGGCACCATCAAGGTGCTTCTCGATGCGACCGCGGGCACGGAAAGCGACCGCGAAAAGATCAAGAAGGCGGTGCGCGATGGCGAGGAAATTCTCGCGAAGGGCAACGCCATGGCCACCGACGGCCAAGCGATTCTCGCGAAGGTGAAAAAGGGCCAAGGCACCGTGGGCGCCATGCTCGTCGACGACGCGCTCTACGACGACCTGCAAAGCCTCGTGCGCGACTTGAAGCGCAACCCGTGGAAGTTCCTCTGGAAGGACTGAGTCGCGCCCGCCTCGTGGCGTTTACGGCGCTGCGACGTCGATGACCTTGCCCGGGTTGAGCGTGTTCTTCGGGTCGAGCGAGACTTTGAGAGCTCGGAGGATCGCGAGTTCTTCCGGCGCGCGCGAGTAGTGCAGGAAGTCGCGCTTCAAGAGCCCGACGCCGTGTTCCGCGCTGATGGAGCCCTTGTGCTTCTTCACGAGCTCGAACATGTGCACGTCGCTCTTCTTCGCGTGCGTCAGAAATTCCAGCTTCTCCATCGCGTCGGGCTTCATCACGTTCACGTGCAAGTTGCCGTCGCCGATGTGACCGAAGAGGAGCACCTCGAAGCCCGGGTAGTTCGCCGCGAAGAGGGCGTCGAGCTCGCCGCAGAACGCCTCAAGGCGCGCGATGGGCAGCGCGATATCGTTCTTGTGCGGCAGCCCCGTGGCCGAGAGGGACTCGCTGATGCCCTCGCGCAGCTGCCAAAGGTCGCGGGCTTCGCGGTCATGTTGCGCCATGGTGCCCGCGTGCACGAGTTCACGCTCGAAGAGAGAAGTCAGCCAAATCTCCAGGGCGTCCGCATCGCCGTGCTCGACTTCAAGGAGCACGTAGTGGCTCGTGGCGTCGTCGAAGGGAGGGCGCAAGCTGCGGTGTTTGCGCACGCGGTCGAGGCAGCCTTGCGTGAAGAATTCGAAAGCGGCGATGGTGAACGGGCCCTTGCGCGCTTCGCGAAAGAGCGTGAGGACTGCAGCCAAGTCGCTCACCCCAAAGAGGAACACGTCGAGCTTCTTCGGAACCGGCGCGAGCTTGAGCGTCGCTGCGGTGACGACGCCGAGAATGCCTTCTGAGCCGATGAAAAGCTGACGAAGGTCGACGCCGGTGTTGTTTTTTTCGAGGGCTCCGTTGAGCTCAAGAAAGGTGCCATCGGCGAGGACGACTTCGAGTCCGAGCACCCACTGGCGCGTGAGCCCGTAGCGGATGACCTTCACGCCTCCGGCGTTTGTGGCGATGTTTCCGCCGATGGAGGAAGACCCCTTCGAGGCGAAGTCCACGGGCCAGGTGAGGCCCTGTTTTTCGCAGTGCTCGTGGACGGCCGCCGTGATGGCTCCCGCTTCCACGCGGACGGTGCCGCCGAGGAGGTCGACCTCTCCAATGTGCCGCATTTTATCGAAGGAAAGCACCACCTCGCCCTTCGCCGCAACGGCGCCTGCGGCAAGGCCTGTGCGCCCGCCCGAGGGGACGACGGCGACGCCGAGTTCGTTGCAGGTTGCAAGGAGTGCCTGCACCTCTTCACGTGTGCGCGGGAACGCAACGAGGCTCGGGGCTGGCGTGTGAACCTTGGTCCAATCGCGTCCGAATTGGGCGAGTTCCTCCGGGTCGCGGGTGAGGGCAAGCTCGGGCGCGCGTTCACGAAGGGTGGCGAGTAGCTGGTCGGTCATGGGTGATTCCGCTGCGACGGGTGAGAGTTCATCCAACTCGATGATTTCCAGGGCGGAACCCATCCGCCAAAGCGTTTCTCGAGCTCAAGGGCAACCGCGAGCGCGAGGTTGTCTTGGCCCGGTCCGGCGACCACTTGGACGCCGAGCGGAAGTCCACGCGCATCGAGACCAAGGGGCACTTGGGTCACGGCGCACTCGAGCACATTGAAGAGTGCAGTATACACCCACGCGATCGGTGCCAGGAGCGGCGCTCGATGCTTCGGAGCGATGCGCGTGTACGACGGGTAAAGAAGGACGCCGTCGTCGCCGAGGTGCGCGTGGATCATCGCCTTCGCTTCTTCGACGCGACGGAGGATCTTGGCTTTGCCGGGAATCATCGGAGAAACGCCTTCAATGAGACCGAGCGCAACGGCCGGAAGCGTGTGGTCTCCGCGGCCCATGAGCGTGCGTGCAAGCTCGAGTGGCAACGACATCTTCACGCCGTCTTCCATCAGTTCGCGGAAGCTTGGGCCGTCGCCGAGCTCCAGGACCGCGGTCCAAAGCGTGATGGCTTCTTTGAACTCGGGGAACATGCGCGTGTCTGTGCGCGCGCCCGCCGATGCGAGGGCCTCGGTGGCCCGTTCTTGCGCGAGGACGAGGGCGCCTTCGACCGAGTGGAGCCCGTCGCCGGGAACGCTCGTCACGCGGAGTTTCGACAGGTTGACCTTCCGCGGGTCCTTGAATTCCTGCTCGAAACACACGCCATCGCGACCGTCGGGACCTTTGAGAATCTGGACGGCGAGGATGAGATCTTCCGCGCGACGCGCGAGGGGGCCGGTGCCGAGCATGCGGCGAACGGG
>CAIQDA010000489.1 GCA_903870415.1 uncultured delta proteobacterium | reverse complement strand
CGCTGCCATCCACGCAAGTGAAGCCGTTCACGCGGAGCGCGGAGCCAAACGGGGCGATGACCACCTCGGTCGTGTTGTTCGCGTTGAGCGTGAGCGTGAAGACGCCGGTCGACAGGACGTAGCCGCTCGTGCCTGCGGTGGAGCACGAGGGGACCGCGACGCCGATGGCGGCGCTCGAGACGCCAAAGAGCGCGCCGAGGTCATCGCCGTCCGCGGACTTGGACGTGTAGTCTACACCGACCTCGTCACGTGATGGAGGCGCGCTGCACGCCGCGACCGCAAGCGCGAAGGTGGCGGCAACGACCGCGTGAGGCGCCCTGGACCGCTTCGTCGGCGGTTGCGGAGGCGACGCGCGGTGCGTTGGGCCGGAGCGCGGATGAGTTCGGCCTCTGTTCATCACCCCCCAAGTGTATGATTTTTTAAGTACACCACGAAGGTATTTGGAGTCGTAACGCCGCCGGCGAGTTCTCCCCACTCCTTCGAGCGCCTCGCGCCAACCTCGACTTCACGAAAATGGCCAAGTTCGCCCGATCGGTAGAAGTTGGTGTGTCAGTCAAAGCGCCGTGCGTGGGCGGAGGTCGAGGTTTACTAAATAGCCTGGTTTTACTTTCGGGTAAACCTGCGCTATTTAGTGAAGTATGCCCGTCATACCCACAGGAAAACAGCTCGTTGCGGAAGTCCCCGCGGCGCTCGCGAGTCTCCTTGGCGTACCCGCAGGAGATGTAGAGGTCCAGGTCGGGACCGAGCCAGACCTGCTTGTGAGCGCGGCTGGGCAATCTTTCGTGGTGGCGGTCCTTGCTGCCGCGTCGCCTGGCGCCCTGGCTGCCCACGCCTCGCAGCTGGCCGCCGCTGCCCGCCGCCATCGCCGAAAGGCCGTGCCGCTTCTGGTGGTCCCCTTCATGGGCGAGGCGGGGCGTAGGGTCTGCGAGGCCGCGAGCATCCCGTGGTTCGACCTCAGCGGGAACGCGCACATCGTCGCGCCCGGCATCCGAATCATCGTCGCCGGACAGCAAAACCGCTTCCGTGGGCCCGGCCGCCCGGCGAGCGTCTTCGCGCCCAAGAGCGCGCGCGTTGTGCGTTGGCTGCTCGAGAACGAAGGTCGTGCCCTCACGCAGCGCGAGATCGCGCGCGCCACCGACATGACCGAGGGCTTCGTCAGCCGCATCGCGTCTCGCCTCGAGCACGAGAGCTACGTCGTTCGCGAGGGCAGCGGCGCGCTTCGCGTGAGGGACTCGGCGCTCCTTCTTGATGCGTGGCGCGACGAGTACCGATTCGACAAGCATGTGCTCCTCCAGGGCCATGTCGCCGCGCGCTCCGGCGACGCGCTTGCCCGCTTTGTTGGCGATGCGCTCGCGGAAGCTTCGGTCGAGCATGCCGCAACGGGCCTCGCGGCAGCCTGGCAGATGACGCATTTCGCAGCGTTTCGCATCGCAACCTTCTTCCTCGCCGAATCTCCCTCGACGGAGCTACGCGAGAAGCTCGGCTTCCGCGACGACGCGCGCGGTGCGAACCTCTGGCTCGTGCTTCCGAACGATGCCGGCGTCTTCCAAGGAGCTGAGGATCGCGACGGCCTTCGCTGCGTCCACCCGGTGCAGGCCTACCTCGATCTCAAGGCCCACCCCGAGCGCGCAACGGAGGCGGCCGAGCGTGTGCGAAGCGAGCTGCTGAGCCGGAGACACGATGGCTGACAAACCCAAACACGCGTCCGACTACAAAAGCCAGCAGGTCGAGCTCGTCCGCGCGATGTGCCTCTACGTCGCCACGAAACTCGGCGACATGATGGACGACTTACTCATCGTCGGCGGCTTGGTGCCGTCGCTGATCATCGACCAGGAACACCTCGGCGAGGACGTGGAGCCGCACGTCGGGACCATGGATCTCGACGTCGGACTTCAGGTCGCGTTGCTGAACGAGGGCCGCTACCGCCAGCTCACCGAGCGCCTGCGCGATGCGGGGTTCGAGATGGACCAAAACGCCGCCGGGAGCCCGACCCGCCAGCGCTGGGTCATCGCGAATGCGGAGCGCGTCACCATCGACTTTCTCATCCAGCCCACGCTCGAGGGCGATAAGGGCGGCAGGCTCCGCGATCTCGAGCCGGACTTCGCGGCAATCATCGCTCCGGGGCTGCGCTGCGCGTTCCGCGATCGCAAGCTGGTGACCCTCAAGGGCAGGACCCTCTTCGGCGAGAAAGCGACGCGCGACCTCTGGGTGTGCGACGCCGGCGCGTACGTCGTGCTCAAGGCCCTCGCGTTCGATAGCCGCGGCGAGAACAAGGACGCGTACGACCTCTACTACGTCGTCAGGAACTACGGCGCCGGCCCGTCCGACGTGGTGTCGAAGCTACAACCGCTCCTCGACGATGCGGACGCGCAGCACGCCCTGGTCATCCTGGCGCGCGACTTCTCCGAGACAGACGCGGTCGGGCCGATGCGGATCGCAGCCTTCGTCACCGGTGGAAAAGACGAACAACTTCAAGCGGATGCGGTCGGCTTCATCGGCCAACTGCTCGCCAAGGTAAAACGTTCGGGCTGACCCGCCTGCACGAAACGAAGCCGCACGGTTTCCTCCCAGCCTCAAACGAGATGTTCGGGGCGGGGAAGATGAGAAAGGGCGCGCGGTTCGCCGCACTCGCGACCTTGTCGTTCGAGGTCGAGCTTCAGCGCTTTCCAGACGACCTCGAAGATGAATTCGAAACGCTGGATGGTCGCGTCGCGCATGACGTCCGTTTCGGCGAGGAGGCAGAACTCGGCAAGGCGGGACGAGCTCGCTCGCAGGCGTGTCTCACGGCGCGGTGCGGTCCATCGAGTCTGCCACTTCAGGTTCGCCATGCGTTCGGCGCCGCAAATAAAAGCACCGCAACCCGTTGCCAGGCTGCGGTGCTTTGCTCGCGAGGGAAACGCTTGGAGCGCGATATTCTAGTTCGCGCGCTCGTAGACCCGCACGTGGGCCACGCACGCGTTGTTCTGTCCGGACGCCCATGTGCCGAAGATTCCGGGGTAATCCTGGCAGAGCCCTGTCTCGGCCGCCGTTGCATCGGACGTGAAGCCGATGGCTGGCCACGGAAGCACCCGTCCACCCGGCACTGGCTTCTCGCAATAGACGCCGAAGTAGCCGACATCGCCGCCGAACGGCGCGACGCAGCTGAAGCTCGATGTCGCGACACCGGCGCCACCGTAACGCCAAGTGCCCGCGACTTGCGCGGGCGTGGACCAGCTCCAGACGGCCAAGGTTGCGGGGCTTTCGTACCACGCGTCGTTGTGCGCCGAAGAGAGAGCCACGGCGCCCGTGCACTGTCCTTCACAGCGAAAGAGGTATTTGCGAGAGGCCGACGCGAGGGTGCTGAGATACCCCGGGGCCAAGAGCGTCCATCCGCCGCCGTCGCTCGTCATCTCGCAGCGCGTCGTGAATGGCGCGGAGCCGCCTGGGCCATCCGGATCGATTGTGTAGGTTCCCGTCGCGCTCGTGGGGTTCGCGGCAAGCATGTCTTTGCACGAGCGGTAAGTCGTGATGCATTCGGCGCCCCAGCACACGGGCGTCGCCCCCAAGCACGTCGTGCCGTTCGTCCAAAGCGCCGTCGTTGGGCTACAGCTCTGCGGCGTGTTGCCCGAGCACTGGGTCGCGCCCGGCGTGCAGACGCCGGTACAGGAACCCGCGCTGCACACGTAGGGGCAGCTTTGCGAAGTCTGCCACTGGCCGGTCGTGTCGCACGTCTGCGCCGCGTTGCCCACGCAGCGGGTCGCGCCCGGCGTGCACACGCCGGAGCACGCGCCGTTCACGCACGCGTACGTGCAGGATGCAAGCGACGACCAGGCGCCGCTCGCGTCGCAGCTCTGCGGCGTCGTGCCCGAGCAGCTCGTGGACGCCGGAACGCACGAGCCCGAGCAGGTGCCCGCGCCGCTGCACACGTAGGGGCACGTCTGGGTGGTCGTCCACTGGCCGCCGCTGCTGCAGGTCTGCGACGCCGTGCCGTTGCAGCGCGTGCCGGCCGGCGTGCACACGCCCGTGCACGAACCGTTCGAGCACGCGAATTGGCACGCCGTCGACTGCCACTGGCCGCTCGCGTCGCAGGTGTCGGCGTTGTTGCCCGTGCAGCGCGTGGAGGTTGGCGTGCAGACGCCGCCGCAAGTGCCCGAGCCGGTGCATGCGAAGGGGCATGTCTGCGAGGTCTGCCACTGGCCGAGCGAGTCGCACGTTTGCGAGAAGTTGCCCGAGCAACGCGTGGCGCCGGGAGCGCAGACGCCCGTGCAGTTGCCCGCGGAGCATGCGTAGGTGCAGGTGCTTGCATCGACCCACTGGCCGCTCGCGTCGCAGCTCTGTGAGGTGGTGCCCACGCAGCGCTTGGCTCCGGGCGAGCACACGCCGCCGCAGTTGCCCGTGGAGCACACGTAGGGGCACGTGCTCGTGCTCTGCCACTGGCCCGACGCCGAGCACGATTGAACATTGAGGCCCGAGCATTGGCTGCCTCCGGGCGTACACACGCCGGTGCACTGACCGCTCACGCACGCGAAGGTGCAGGCGGCCGCCGACGCCCACGCGCCCGAGTTGTCGCAGGATTGGGGCACGTTGCCCGAGCATTGCAACGACCCCGGCGGGCAGCTGCCGGCGCATGCACCGTTGCTACAAACATTCGTGCATTGTGCACCATTCGACGCCCACTGGCCTTGCGCGTTGCAGAGGCGCGGCTGCTTGCCCTGGCAGTCCACCGCACCCGGCGCGCAAACGCCTGTGCACTGACCCGCGCCGGAACACACGAACGGGCAGAGCGCGCCGCCCGTCCAGCTTCCGTCTGTGCCGCAGCTGCGCGGTGTATTCCCCGAACATTCCACTGCGCCCGGCTCGCAAACGCCGCAGGTGCCCGTGCCGTTGCACACGCCTGCGCCCGCGTCGCCCGCAGCGCATGAAGTGCCAACGGCCTTGTTCGGGTGCGTGGGGTTCGGTCCGTCGCAGGCTTCTGACGTGCAGGCGTTGCCGTCGT
>CAIQDA010000488.1 GCA_903870415.1 uncultured delta proteobacterium | reverse complement strand
CGTGAAGCCAAATGCCTGGAAGGTTTTCGCTCGCGAACGACTCGTTCGAGCGGCCGCGGCGAGCATTTGAGGGAACGGCGAAGGGAGCTGCGGGAGCGACTCGAGCGGTACCATGGGCTCGGTGCGTGGTAGCACGGCAAGGCCATGCCGACCTCCCTCGACGCACGCATCGACGACGCTCTCTTTGGTCCACGAGCTCGCACCGAATGGCGCGGAACACTGGAAACAACGGTGAAGGCCGCGCTCGACGCTCCACTCGGATCGCTCGTCGACGGAGACGCGCTGGCGGACTTCGTGGAGCTCGTGGTGGAGCGTGCATTCCTCACGGACACCGTCAAGCCGGTCGCCACTGCGCTCGCACGGTTCCTTCTCGCGGAGGCCCAGCGTGATGGGCGTCCCCTTGCGAGCTACCTTTCGACGGAGACGCGCGACGCTGTCACCGCGTTTGCCGTGTCCGCGAAACCCGTACCCGCAGCGCTCCTTGAAGCGTTGCTCGCCGAGAAGGGCGTACGTGCGTTCGTCGAGGGTTTTCTCTTCGATGCCATGCAGGAGTTCTACGAGCGCGCGAACCCGTTCTTCGCGGACTCGGGGCTGCCGGCGATGGTGAAGAAGATGATTCCCATCGGTTCGGGTGCGGTCCTCAAGGCTCTCGACGTCTTGCGTGACGAGTTCGAAAAGCGCCTTGAACCCGAGCTCAAGAAGTTCCTCGGTGGCTTCACGGGGCGCGCCCTTGGGTCGCTGAAGGTCGGCGTCGGCGGCGGAAGTCGCGAACTCGCCGAGGGTCTTGCCTCGACTGTGCTGGGCTTCGTCCTTAACCGGCCAGTCAGTGAATTGGCTGGTGAAATGCAGCCTGAACGAATGGACTCCGCGGTCGCGATGGTGATCGCGATCCTCGCGGACCTCGACGACGACGAAACGTTTCGTGCGCGGCGCCGTGAGATCGTGAAGGGCTTTCTGACCGCCAACGCATCGACGCCGGTCCGCGACGTGCTTGCCCATCACCACGTGCGCATTGCACCGAACTTCGATGCGCTCGCCGACGCGACGTATCCGCTCGTCAGCGGCATCGTGCGCCTCGCGCCGGTGCGGAGCTGGTTTGCATCGTTCGCTGAAACCGTTCGCACGGAAGCCTGAAAAAAGCCTAGCGAATCAAGAACGGCCCGGCAGTAATTGCCTGGGCCGTTGTTCGTATGTGCGTCGTATGTGCTTAGGCTTACTCAGCCACTTTGGCGACGGGCACGCCTTGCTCATGCCAGCGCGCGAGGAGCTCTTCGATGCGACCAAAGACGACGCCCATGGTCTCTTCGTCGGGCAGGAGCGTGACGCGAAAATGGTTTCGGTAGGGGGCGTTGAAGCTCGAGCCCGGAACCACGAGCACGTGCTTGTCCTCAAGGAGTGCCATGGCGAAGGTCTGATCGTCGAAGCCCGGCAAGTGCTCGTCTTTCACGCGAACGAAGCCGTAGAGCGCACCCTTCGGTTCGACGAGATCGAGGAACTTGGATCGCTTCACCGCGTCGAGCACGGCTTTGCGCTGGCGACCAAGGCGACCAGCGGGGGCCGTGAGCTCGTAGATGCTCTGCACGCCGCCGAGTGCGGTTTGCACGGCCCACTGACCGGGCACGTTCGAGCAGAGGCGAAGCGACGCAAGCAGCTCGACTGCGGTGAGGTATTCGTGTGCGCCCTCTTTGTCGCCGCTCCATGAAACCCAGCCCACGCGCAGGCCGCACGCTCGGTAGACCTTCGAGAGACCTCCGAACGTTCCGCAGAGCGTCCCCTGGCAAAGCGTGGCGACGGGCACGTGCTCGGCACCGTCGTAGGTGATGCGATCGTAGATCTCGTCCGACAGGAGGATGATCTTGAACTCCTCGGCGATGCGCACGAGAGCTTCGACCACAGGGCGCGGGTACACGGCACCGGTCGGGTTGTTCGGGTTGATGAGCACAAGCGCTTTGGTCTTTGGCGTGACCATGCGCCGAACCTCTTCCGGATCGGGAATAAAGGCGTTTTCCGGCCTGCATGGGTAGTGCACCGGCGTTGCTCCCGTGATGTGCACAGCCGCTGTCCACAAAGGGTAATCCGGGGAAGGTACAAGGACTTCGTCGCCGGGTTCGAGCATCGCTTCGAGCGTCATCAAGATGAGCTCGGAGACTCCGTTGCCCATGAAAACGTCTTCGGCGGTGATGCCCTTGATGCCTCGACTTTGGGTCTCCATGACCACCGCTTCGCGCGCGGGGAAGATGCCTTTTTGGTGCGCGTAGCCTTCGCTCGCGGCGAGGTTTTCGACGAGCGCGAGGCGCATGGTCTCCGGCGTTCGAAAGCCGAAAGCCGCGGGGTTTCCGATGTTCAGCTTGAGGACCTCGTGGCCCTGGCGCTCGATCTCTTGGGCCCTTCGCGCAAGGGGGCCACGGATTTCGTAGCGCACGTTGGCGAGGTGGGTGGCAGCCTTGAAGCGAGGAGCGGAGGTCGGCATGGCGCGGAACCGTACCCAAACTCGGGCGCGCGGGCGAGTCTCCGGGTCGCTTCGCTGCGTGTGGAGCGCGAGGACTTGCACACGAGGCGAAAAGCTGGTCTCGCGAAGTTCGTGAGCGACCTCTTCGCACGCATTGGAGCCGAAGCGCAGCGGGCACAGGCGCCGCTGGCCGAGCGAATGCGTCCGCGTCGCCTCGAAGACGTCGTGGGGCAGGAGAGTGTGCTCGGTCCGAACGGCGTCATCGGGCGTCTCGTGGCGCGTAAGAAGCCCGCATCGCTCATTCTCGCGGGGCCTCCCGGTTCGGGAAAAACGACGATCGCGGAGCTCCTCGCGGAGGCCTTTGGTCTCGCCTTTCGAAGCATCGACGCGACCAACTCCGGAATCGCCGACTTGCGTGCGGTCTTCGATGAAGCGCGGCGCCGGTGGAACGAGCAGTCGCGTGGAACCCTGCTTTTCGTCGATGAAATTCATCGCTTTGGCAAGACGCAGCAAGACGCGCTTTTGCCCCAGGTGGAGCGTGGTCTCCTTCATTTGGTCGGTGCAACGACGGAGCCGATTGGTGGTGCGGTGTCGCCGGCGCTGCGATCGCGTTGCCGCATCGTGCGTCTCGAGACCATGGTGCCGGGCGCGCTTCATGCGCTTCTTGAACGTGCGCTCGACACGGAGCTGCGTGACGACGTGGAACGCCTCGTGTCCATCGACGGCAGCGCCCTTGAGGCGATCGTGCTCGCGGCCGGAGGTGATGCACGACGCGCGCTCTCGATTCTTGAGCTTGTGATCGTCACGGCGGCAGACAATTCCCAGGTGACGGGAGCAACGGTAAGCGGCCTTCTCGCGGAGGCGTCGTTGCCGCGGAGCGCGCTCGAACTTTCGGAGCTTCGCAGCGCGTGGATCAAAAGCATGCGCGGCGGCGATGCGGACGCGGCGGTGTACTGGATGGAGCGTCTCCTTCGCGCGGACGAAGACCCTCTCTTTCTCACGCGGCGTCTTCTCGTCTTCATGAGCGAGGACGTCGGGATGAGCGATGCACGCGCGCTTCCGCTTGCCCATGCGGCCGATGAAACGGTGCGTCGGGTGGGGCTTCCCGAGGGGCGTTACGCGCTCACCCATGCCACGATCTACGCGGCCGTTACCGCGAAATCGCGCTCCGTCGTCGATGCGATGGCGCGCGTTGACGAGGTCATGGAGAAGCGACCTCACGAGCCCGTGCCGCCGGAGCTTCATGTGCATGGTGCAGGTATCGGAACTCGGCCCGGTCAGCGCACGCATGGATGGCCTGACGACGCTCGGCATGAAGCGCTTTACGCGCCGAGTGGCGGTGGCGAAGAGGCTCGCCTACGGGAGCGTCTACGAACCCGAAGTGACGACGGGGGCTGAGCGCGTCCATCCCGAGAGCGGGTCGAGGTCGGTCTTCCACTGGCGCATGGGAGCGGTGTCGTAAGGTTCAAGATCAACGGAGATTTCCTCGTCGAAGAGGACTCCTTCGAGGGTTGGAATGGCTCGCACCGCTCGAAATCCCACGCCCGCCTTCGCCACGCGGCGCGCCGTTTCGCCGAACACGGGATCGTGAGTGTCGCTCGGGCGAATGGAGGTCACGAGCGGGTCTTGCACGACGAAGAGCACGGAGGCTTCGGCTCCGGTTTCAAGTTGAGCGCAAAGCGTTTCGAGGTGCGACGACGCGCGCTCGCTGACGGAATCCGGAAAATAGCCGCGGGTGTCCGGGTGGACGAGGTGACAGTTTTTGACTTCGAGAAAGTGCGGCCCTCGCTCAAATTGCACGAGAAAATCCACCCGATGCCCTTCGCCATACTTCACCTCGGCCTTGAAGCTCGTCCGCGCGGCGAACGCGGGCAAGAGTCGCTGCTCGAGGAGCGCTGCCACGAAACGATTCGGCACGCTCGTGTTCGCACCCACGAGGCGGCCATCGCGTTCGACGAGTTCGAGCGTGTAACGAAGCTTGCGTTTCGGGTCGTCGTTCCTCGTGAGCCACACGCGCGCACCCGGAATGACGAGGCCCTCCATGCGACCGGGGTTCACGCAATGGGCCACGACGCGCTCACCGCGTTCGAGTTCCACAACCGCGAGAAAACGCTGGTGCCGGCTCACGAAGCGTCCCTCGATGAGCGGGGACCTCCACGGTGCAAGGTTCACAGTCATGGGCGCAGGTCTCGCGTCAAACGAAGGTGGCGGCAAGATCTTCCGACCAAGCCGCCACATCGTGACCAAGTTGCAATCTGCAAGGATACCTCGGGGCCGCTCACGACAGCGAGGGCGGCTCACCCGAGCGCGCTACGATCAACCCTTGAGG
>CAIQDA010000487.1 GCA_903870415.1 uncultured delta proteobacterium | reverse complement strand
GGCGAATCGCCTCGCCAAGGCTTGCTCCGCTCGTGACTGCAACACGAGCCTCCGCGTCGACCACCGCGGCGTCGAGCTGAGCCTGACGGTGGGCCAAGGCTTCGCCGAGTTCGTTTGCGACGTCGGGCCGTTTTCGGAGCACCTCTTCGAGTCCAGCACGTTCGAGCTTGAAGCATTCGACGGCGTCGCGAGCGATGACACTGGCGCGACGCGTTTCGCCTGTGAGTAGGCCCATTTCACCGAAAAATGTCGGGGCCGCGAGTTCCCATACGCGCGTCTCGTTGGCGTCCAGCACCGCGCGCACCTCGACCGAACCGGACGTCATGAGATACAAAAATTGAGCCACTGCGCCTTGGCGGGTGATGAGCTCGCCCGGAGCGAAGGGACAGTAAATGACTCCCTCCGCGAGGCGCAGGCACTCTTCGTCGTTCAGCGACGAGAACAGATCGAGGCTTCGCAGCGCGCCGTAGGCTCGATCGGTTTGCCGAAGAAGCTTGGTTGCGGCGTCGTCGGCTTGGGCGTTGAGATTCGCGAGGCTCGGCAAAGCCAGGGGAATCCCAGCGCGGCGGAGTGCAGCGTGGACGCGCGCGCGAACGTCGGAGTCGACCACCATGTCGACCGCCAGGTCCTCAAGCCAATAGCGGACCGCATAGAGTGCGCTGCTGTCGCCTCCGCGCGAAAGCTCCGCGCACACGACGGACGCAGGCGGCACCGCGGCCACCGCGTCGATGGGGCTCGCGAGGATGGCTCGTTCCACAACGTCGCACACGCGCGCAGGCGGATAGCGGTAGTCTACACGAAAATAAATGAGCTGCCGATGCGGGTGCAGCGCCCCGGCGCGCTTGCCGAGCACTGTGAAAGGCTGCGCGAGGAGCAAGCTGTTCGGCACGACGATCGCGTCACCGTCGCGGGTTTCGAGCACCACGTGTCTCCAGCGAATCGCCGCCACACGCCCCAAACGAGCGCTGTCGAGTTGAAGCCAGTCGCCGACTTCGATCGACCCGTCGAGCTGCAGCGCCACGCCGCCGACGACGTTGCCGAGCGTGCCTTGAAGCGACACCGTGAGCACCGCCGCCACGACCGTTGTGCCGGCGATTGCCGACGTGGGGTTGATGCCGCTCTCCGCGAAAGCGATCGCCACGACGAGGGCGTACCCCGCGGCGGACGCGAGGTCGACGACGATGGTTGGCACCACTCGCCCGAAAACGCGCATGAGCACGTCGAGCAACGCGAGGGCCACGAGGCTCACGATGGTCAATCCCCCGACGATTCGGTACGCGACCCCGAGCCAGCGAACGAACACCGGAGCATCGAGCGCTCGCGCGGCGAAAAGCAGGCATGCGAGCACCGCGAAGGCCGCGAACATCCCCGTCGGCTTTCGAAGGTGCGCCAATCGATCGGCCGCAAACCTCCGCACAAGCGCGCTCACCACGAAAAGCAAGGCGAAGACCCCGAGGACAGTGAGCAGGAGATCGCGCGGGGCCAGAGACATGGCGCGGACGCTAGTGTTGGACGTTGGGCTCCACAAGGCGACGGGCTTGGTTGACGCGTCAGGGGTCGCGCTCCGCCGGTCGCACACGAACCAGTTCTGCGCACCACGGCGCGGAGGTGAAGGCGTCACCCGCGTTGGGGGAACGGTGGAATTGCAACGCAGCGCGGCGTGAATCGCTTGGAAAAGTCCAGGGTTCTTGAACTTGCGTGAGACATCCGATGGGCGCTGGTCCTTGTGCACGAAACGGCCTAGGCGCAGCGCATGCACGCAAGCGAAGACGCGGCCGAGAGGACCTCCGCCCTCGAAGACCTGAAGGCGCTCTTTCAAGGGCCTCGCGATCTGTGGCTCATCTACTTGGCCACGCTCTTCGAGTACCTCGGCATCTTCTCGTTCTTGCAGACGCTGCCGCTTTGGCTGTCGGCCGACCACGGCATGGACGACCAGCACGCCGGTTGGTGGGCCTCGACGTTCTCGATGCTCGTCACGCTCTTCATGTTTTTCGTGGGCGGATTGGCCGACGCGTTTGGCGTGCGACGCATGCTGATCGTCTCGTTTTCCCTGGCTGCGGTCACGCGACTGGGCATGTCGGCGGCGGACACACCCACCATGGCCGTGGGCGCGCTTCTCGCGTTCGGCTTTGCGTACGCGACCACGTCGCCGGTCCTTCAAACGGCCGTGCAGCGCGCCTCGAACGTGCGCACGCGGGCCTTCGCGTTCTCGCTCTGGTACGTGAGCTTCAACATCGCGGGGGCCATTGTCGGTCCGATGATCGACTTCGTTCGCGGCAAGTTCATCGACCCGTCCACGAAGAAGCTCGCGCCGATGATGATGGACCTTCCGGTCGTCGGTTCGCGTTCCGTTTCGGCGCACGCGACGATCTTGGCGCTCGGGTTTGTCTTCGCCGCAATCGCCGCGGTTATCGTGCTTTTCCTCAGCAAAGACTTCGAGCACGGCACCGAAGGACCGGTGACGAAGCCCAAGGTGAATCCCGTGCAGGCCTTCAAAGAGGTGCTCGGCGACAAGCTCTTTTGGCGCTTCATGGTCATGCTCGTCTTGCTCTCGCTCGTGCGCATGATGTTCCAACACATGCACTTTACATGGCCGAAGTATGTCTCGCGCGAGCAGGGCGACACGTTCCCCATGGGCACCGTTTGGTCCATCAACTCGATGGCGATCATCGTGCTTGCGCCCCTCGGCACGGCGCTGACGCGCAACTACAAGCCGTTCCAGGTGCTCCTCGTTGGTGCGACGATTTCCTCGCTGAGCCCCTTCGTGCTCGTGTTCGGATCGTCGATGGCGCACCAGCTTGGAATGATCGCCGTGCTCACCGTTGGCGAGGCTCTCTGGTCGCCGCGCCTCTACGAGTACAACGTCTCCATCGCGCCCCGCGGCCGTGAAGCGACGTACGTCAGCCTCGCGTCACTCCCGTACTTCCTTGCGAAGTTCCTCGTGGGTCCGACGTCGGGCTTCCTGCTGACGCGGTACTGCCCCGCCGAGGGTCCACGCAACTCCGGCATGCTCTGGGGCCTCATCGGCATGAGCACCATCATCGGCCCCATCGGCATTTGGCTGCTCCGTGGCTGGATCCAAAAGAAGGACGAGCCGGCCGCCAAGGAGACCGCGCAGGCGGCGTGAGCGTCTACAGCCCGAGCTCCGCAAGGACGACTCCAAGTTTCGCTTCGATGTCGGCGCGAGCGACCCCAAGCTCAAGCATGGCGGCCGCGGCAAGGCGTGCCGTTTCCCGTCCGCGCGCTTCGCCTTCGGCGCGGCCTCTCTCTTCGCCTTCGGCCCGTGCGCGTGTGAGCGCTTCTTCGCGTTCGCGCTGCTCCGCGCGGGCTTCTCGCTCGGCGAAGTAGCGGTCGATGCGGCGCAGATCGGCCATGAGGCGGCGGTCGGCTTTCGCGGAAAAGTCCTGGAGAGTCTTCGCGGTCTGTTGCATGGCGGGGAACTCCTCGATCAGCGCGTCGAGCTCCTCTTCGCGGCTCGCGTTCAAAAAGGTTAGCAGCGTTTCCTCGGCACGCGAGAGCTTCAAAGCCGAGACATCCTCCGTTGATTTCGCACGCCGAAACTTTTCGAGCTCGAAAAATTCCATGCGCAGGTCGTCCGCGTAGAGTTCGTTCGTCTGCGTCGCGCGCAGCATGATCGTGTGCCGCACGTGCGCATCGTCGAACTCGCGGTAGCCAAGAAACCCGATCAGCACCGTCTTCGAGGCCTCGCCATGCGCCTGGCCCGCGCCGTGGCCTCGTCCGTGGGTTCGTGCAGAGTACATGACGGACCGCGATCGAAAGTCCCGCCCGCGGCGGTTCTGCATTTCGACCACGACCGTGCGGCCGTCCTCGAGCCCCACCAGCACGTCGACCACGCCGCTGCGTTCGCTCACCGAGCGTGGCGAAAGCTCCGGCGGCAATATGCGCACGGTCGCGATCGGCGACTCGAACGCGATGATCGCGTTGAGCAAGAAGAGAAGAAAGGGCCGTTGCTGCTCCTCGGTGAGGAGCATCTTGAAGACCGGGTCGAGGCGCGGTTTCAAAAAGCGTGGGCGTGCGCCGGGTACCGAAGGCGTGAGCCAAAGATGGCTGTCGTCGTGGAGGCGAGGGCGGCGAGAGCGGCTTGTCATGCGCAGCGATGAGCACGCGGCGTGCCAGCACATTTGCACGATTTTTCGCTGGTCGATGTTGGGTCGCGAGGTGGCCACGGCCGGCCGCGGTCGGCCACGCGGCTCGAACGCGGCAGGTGGTCTCGCGATCGCGCTCCGGTGCGTTGCCGTTTTTGTTGCGAAGGTTGGCGCGGCGGGGCGATCCTCCGCGCCATGAGTCTCCTCGGCCAGATGCAGCAGCAGCCTCTTCTTGTCTCGTCGCTCCTCGTGCATGCGGAGCGGCATCATGGTGACCGTGAGGTGGTGTCGCGGCGGGTCGAGGGCGACCTTCATCGTTACACCTACCGAGACGTCGCGAAGCGCTCGCGCAAGCTCGCAAACGCTCTGAAAACGCTCGGTATCGGGGAAGGCGACCGCGTGGGGACCCTCGCGTGGAACGGCTACCGGCACCTCGAACTCTACTACGCGGTGTCGGGCAGCGGCGCCGTGCTCCACACGCTCAACCCGCGGCTCCACCCGGACCAGGTCGTCTACATTTGCGGCCACGCGGAGGACCAAGCGCTCTTCTTCGACCTCACGTTCTTGCCGCTCGTCGAGGCTGTCGCGGCGCGCCTCACGACGGTGAAGACCTTCGTCGCGATGATCGACCGCGACAAGATGCCCGCCGCTTCAAAGATTCCAAACCTCGTCTGCTACGAAGACCTGGTCGATGCGGCGAGCGAGGAATTCGACTGGCCAACGTTCGATGAAGGTCGCGCCAGTTCACTCTGTTACACCTCCGGGACTACAGGAAATCCAAAGGGTGTACTGTACAGCCATCGCTCCACGGTGCTTCACACGCTTGCTGTCGCGCTGCCCGACGCGTTGAACCTTTCGAGCACCGACGCGGTGCTGCCGGTCGTGCC
>CAIQDA010000486.1 GCA_903870415.1 uncultured delta proteobacterium | reverse complement strand
GGCTACGCGCTGGCGTTTCAAGGCATCGTGCGGCTCACGGAAGACGTGGATATTCTCGTAAATCCGACGCGGGAGAATGCGCGTCGCTGGGTGACCGCGCTCTCGCAACTCCCGGACGGTGCGGCGCGGGAGCTCGAGGGCTGCGGCTCATGAAGGAGAACGGACGGCTCAAAGATAGAGCCGACGCGGAACAAATCCGGAAGGCGCTCGGAGAGCCGTGACCGGGCCGCGCACTCAAAAAAAAGAACAAACTCAACTGACAAGATTCAACTTTTAAATCCGTCCTCAGCGAACGCAGAGCGCGAAGTTGACGTTGCCAACAACGTACGGGTACGCGCCGCGGACCTCGGGCTCCTACGCAACGCGATCCACTTCTCTTCCTCCGCTCCGCATCGCCACCGCGTGAACCTTCGTCGTCGTCGGTGACGCAAGCACGTGAACCTCGATCAATACGGCCTGGTTTAGCACGTACATAAAGTACAGCTCGAGCGTGTTCAAGTGCCACGTTCAGCCGCAGCGCGCCGTCACTTCGCTGGCCGAATGTCACTAAGCCAAGCGGGCGCCTCGAAAACGCTTGAAAGACCGATCTTCCGCTAGACTCGCTTCCGCAACTTCGTCATCAATGAGGCGACAAACGCCTGGACGGTGTCCGCGCTGAACGCACGCTTGCAATTGGCGAGGGCGCCCGATAGCCTTGGGCAGCCGTCGGTGTCGCCGCGGTCCCACTGGAGTGCCCATGCCATTCAAGCCGATGAAGTTCAACCTCGACAAGGCGGAGCTCAAGCGCCGCATCGCAAAAGTGGACGCGCTCGAGACCAGTGCCGCCTTTCAGGACGCGATCGAACGCTTCCTCGCCTCGCTTCACAGCCACGCGGTCGACGAGTCGGACGCCCCGAAACTTCGGGACGATGATGCGCCCCGGGATATTTTGAAAGCAATCGAGGCCGTGCGCGGCCTTGAGGTGCCCTACGATTGGTACGTCGCCAATCAAGGCGGCGGCACCTTTGCCGCGTCCCTCGCGAGCGAAGCAACGGCGCGCACGGGCAAAGGCCGCTTCTGGTCCAAGCTGCAAATTCGACGCTCGGTAAAGGCGGCAAACGGCAACGACGGTGTCCTCCTCGAGTCGTGCATCGGCGGCGTTTTGTTCAATGGGTTCGATTGGGGCCGCAGCAGCTGGGGCTGGTCACCGACGCTGGGCCTTCTCTGGGACCTGCTCTCGGAGACCTACGCGGACCACCTGCACAGCACCGTCGAGGCCGATGTCCTCGACGGTATCCACGACAAGAGCGTCCTGACCGTCACGGAGTGGGAGCGTCTGAAGCTCTCCCTGATTAGTGGCAAGGTCTCGAACTTCTTCGTCAACATTTACAAGTTCGAGGGGAACCAATTTACGCGCACCGATCGCATCGAGATCACCGGCGCCAACATGGGTGCGTGGGACCAGATCGCGCGCGTCGGTACGGACAAGGTCTGGAACCAACGGCAGGGACAAATCGACACCCACGAGAAGCTGATGCATCGCCTCGACGAGTTCCTTAGCGAGTTTCCGGAAGCCGTCCTCAATGGAGACGAGAGCCCGAAGGTCGAAGAGCTCGTCGTTATGCTCGACCCAAACAGCCTCCTGGCCCGAAACGTCGCGAGTCCGCGCCCGCGTTCGAACGCGATGGTCCCTCGCGTGGTCAAAATAACGTGGCACCGCAGCTAATGAAGCGCCTTCGGAGTGGCGCATCCCTCTCGGTCTGCGCATGGGACATTCAAACCACGACTCCGCGCCACGTCTTCAAGCGATGGCTTCGACCGTCGCGCCATTCGGGTGATTTCCGGCCATCGTGGGCCAACGTCGAGGCGAAGACCGCGCTCGGCATCGTTTCCGCGTGCGTTTTCGCGACTCGAACGCCGCTTTCCCTCACTCAGGCCGCACGCCTCCACGCCGCCGGCCGCTTCGCTCACGCGAACTCCCGCAGCGTCACTCCGTCTGCCTCACCGAAACTCACCGAAACGCGAACACGAGCTAACCCGGCGGTCCTCACGGTGGCCCCCGCGCCTCCATCTCGCTCACGGGCTCCCCTCGTTCAAGCCCCCCCCCCTCACGCGAGGATCGACGTGCACGCGCGGCATTTGGTCGCCTGCCGCGGCACATTTTCGAGGCAGTAGGGGCAGGCGCGCGTGGCAGGAGCGGCGGGGATCTTCGTGGTCGAGGCCTTCACGAGCCTCGTGGCCGCGAGGAAGAGCACCAGCGCGACCACGAGAAAGTCGAGCACGGCGCCAAGCAAATCGCCGTAGCGGAGCACGACGTCGTCCTTGGCCTCGGCGGCGTGGCGAAGCACGAGGCCGCTCATTTTCCAGTCCCCGGACGGAAGCACCAGCGCGACAATCGGCATGACGATGTCCGCCACGAGCGCGGAGACAATCTTGCCGAAGGCCGCGCCAATGACGACGCCAAGCGCGAGGTCGACGACGTTGCCCTTGAACGCGAATGCGCGAAAGTCATCGAAGAAGGTCATCGAACGGCACTCCCGAGGAAGAAGAAAGCGCGGGCGCTCAGCGGTCCGACACGTCGCTGAACGCATAGACGAGACTCAGGGTGGTCGACGTGTCGAGGTCCTCTTTTCCCGGCAGCGGGCTGTGATCGTAGCGCGCGCCAAAGCCGAGCCCGATCGCGAGCCCGGCGCCGACCTTCGCAGCGAAGAGGGCATCGAGGTTCACGCGGTAGCGCGTGCTCTCCGAGACGTTTTGCAGGTATTCGAGGCCGAGGGCGAGCGTGACCTCGTCGTTGAAGCGCCTCTTGTGGCCGACGAAGGCGCGCACCGCGTGGCTTGAAAGGGTCTTCGCGAGGAGCTCGGTTTGGCCCGGCGACGTCACGACCGTACGGTCTGCGTCGCGGCGCACGTCGTACTGCAAGTCGTAACCGAACTCGCCCCAGAGCGCGCGCGCAGCCTGCGGGATGAAAAGGTACTTCGCGCCCGGATCGAGGTTGTAGCGGAGGTCGAGGCCCTGAAAGCGATCGATGCGCGCCGTGTTGATCACGAAGAACGCGAGCTCGTCGACGACGAAGCGATCGTAGCGCACGCGACCTTGCACGTTCTCGGTCGTGACCTGCACCGCTTGTCCGGCGGCCGCGCTCTGTCCGTAGTTGCCGAGGAGCGAGGCGCCGATGCCATTGTTCCGCCAGCGCGTTTCATAGACGCCGTTGACCGACGCGGCGACGAGCTTCGCGTTGCCGCTCGCCCAGAGGCCGCCGATGGAAGCCCCCGCCGTCGTGCCATCGAGCGTGCCGGTGATCGCGGGCAAGTCCTTGTCTTTTGGCGTGTCCACGAGGGCTTTGGCATCGGGTGGGGGCGTTGCCGTGACGGAGCCCTGCGCGCGGGCGAGGCATGGGACGAACGACGCGGCGGCAACAAGGAGGGCGGTGACGCGGAGCCCCGGGCGGGGAGGACGATGCATGATCGCAGATTGTGTCCCAGAGCCTCGACCGAAACCGCCGAAACGTCCAGGCGTCGGACCGGTTCAACCTCCGCCGACGAGAACGATGCACCGGCGTCGTGGCCCCCGATACGTTCCACGGACGATGACCGCACGCGTCCCGTCTCGGCACGGCTTACGACCAGCATACGCGACACATCCGGCTCCTGCTCCGTGAGCCTCTCGAGCGGCATCGCGACGCGGTGGCCCTGTCACGTAGCGAAATAGCGCTCCAAAGCCTGGCGATCGCGCCCGAGCACCGCCACTCCCGCATGGATGTTCACGCCCGAAAGCCTTCGATGGCGCCTTGGCAGACCTTTGTGGGCACCTTGATCGCGTGGAAATCAGGCGGCGTGCAGCTCTTGGCGATGCCATTTTGATCGCTGCATGAGCGGGCAGGCGGGGGCGCAATGGCGTCGATGCTTGGGGCTTTTGGGGGAGCTTGAGGCGTTTCCCGCAGGCCATGAGCAAGCGTTGCCGTCGATGGTGGTCGAGCGCTGGTGCGAGCTGGCCCTGCGCGAAAGGGGCCGTGCCTACGGTGCGTTCGCGTCTCGAGGCAGGCGGCGAAGACCTGCCGCTCGGGCTCCTTCTAGAGGCGAGACGCCTACTTCAGGCTGCGAGCCGAAGGAAAGAGGCGGGGCGCCAGAGGCATCCGTCATCGAGCTGTAGCGTGCAGCTAAAGCGCTTGGAGTCTCCGTCAGCGCGTTTGCACAAGCGCTGCGAATGGAGCGTTCTTCGTCACGGCGGAAATTGTGCACTTTACAGGATGCAGCGGGGACGAGCGGGGCGCTACAACGGGGCTGACATGAACATCAGCGTCTTCGATCTCTTCAAGATTGGCATTGGGCCGTCCAGCTCGCACACCGTCGGGCCGATGATCGCCGCGGAGCGCTTCGCGAGGCAGCTTGCTTCGCTGGGCCTCGAGCGTGTGGCCGCGGTGAAGGTGGAGCTCTTCGGTTCCCTGGGTTTCACCGGGCGGGGCCACGGTAGCGACCTGGCGGTGATGCTTGGGCTGGAGGGCGCGCTGCCTCGTACAGTCGACATCGACGGGGCGCCCGCACGCGCAAAAGAGATCGCGAAGTCGGGGAAGCTCCGCCTTCTCGGCACGCACCAGGTCGATTTTCGCGTGGCGGAGCAGCTCGTCTTTCACCGGCGCGAACGACTGCCACTGCACTCGAACGGGCTGCGATTCACGGCGTTTGAGGCGAGCGGAGCGGGGCTTTTGGAGCGCGTTTACTATTCGGTGGGCGGCGGCTTTGTCGTCGATCACGCGGGCATGCCCGAAGCGGGGCCAGCTGTTCCGTCGAACGCGGAGCTGCCCTATCCCTTTTCGAGCGGCGACGAGCTGCTGGCCCAGTGCAACGAGCATGGACTCTGCATCAGCACCCTGATGCTTGAGAACGAGAAGTCCATGCGTCCGGAGGCCGACGTGCGCCGCGAGCTCTTGGCGATCTGGAGAGCGATGGAGGCCTGTGTGCTCCGCGGCTGCGAGAAAGAGGGCATCCTGCCTGGTGGGCTCAAGGTCAAGCGTCGTGCTGCAGCGCTGAGCCGGCGCCTGCGCAACGAGCCGGCGGGTGCCGATCCGCTGATCGCCATCGATTGGGTGAATCTCTGGGCGCTGGCGGTCAACGAGGAAAACGCCGCCGGTGGGCGGGTCGTGACGGCGCCAACGAACGGAGCGGCGGGTATCATCCCCTCTGTGCTGCATTACTATCGCCGATTTATTCCCAACGCGGACGACGACGGTACGTTGCGTTTTCTTCTCGCGGCGGCGGCGATAGGTTCACTCTACAAGCGAAACGCCTCGATCTCCGGCGCAGAGGTCGGGTGTCAGGGCGAAGTCGGCGTGGCCTGTTCCATGGCGGCGGGCGGGCTGGCGGAGGTTTTGGGCGGCACTCCGGAACAGGTGGAAAACGCTGCAGAAATCGGCATGGAGCACAACCTTGGCCTTACCTGCGACCCCATTGGCGGCCTCGTGCAAGTGCCCTGCATCGAGCGAAATGCCATGGGCAGCGTCAAGGCGATCAACGCTGCGCGCTTGGCCATGTCCGGCGATGGAAAG
>CAIQDA010000485.1 GCA_903870415.1 uncultured delta proteobacterium | reverse complement strand
TCCGCGGCGACGGGTGACGGCTCGCCCTTGTTCGCGAGAATGATCTCGAGCTCGTCTCCGTGACCACGCACGAGGTACTTCGGCACGCCGTCTTTGAAGACGACGGAGAGCTCCGCCCCCGAGGCCACGTTGGTCACGCGAATGTTCGCGATGCGTTCGTCTTTTTCGGCGAGAGGCGAGGCCACCTCGACGGACTTGCGACCGGGGACGACAATGGTGAAGCCCGTCGGCTCGGTTGCACCAAGAATGCGGTCCACAGGGCCGTCGAGGTGAAGGCGCAGCACGTTGCCGCGTCGAACGTCCGGGTTGCCGAAGATGTTCGGCTCGTGGCGCGCAGCGGGCTCGTCCATCATCGGAGGCATCACTGGCATCGCAGTGGCGCCTTGAGGCATCGCCGCAGCCATCTGCATCGGCGCAGCAACGCCTGCTTGCGCTGTCGTCGGGGCCATCGGCTGACCGGCCCCCACAGGCATCGCGCCCATGGGCTGAGTGGCCTCGGCCTCGGGAAGCGGCGACGCACTCACCTCAACCGGCGCGACCGCTGGAGCGACTTCAGGCTCGGACTTGCGCAGAGCAAGCGAACCCACAAGCAGCATGCCCGCCATCGCGGCAGCGACCGCTGCACCTTTTCGGCCAACGTTAAGACGCTTCAATCCCTCGATCGCCATCACCGGAGTCTCTTCGCCTTCGCCGCGGATGACGCGCTTGCCCTCGGAGCGGAGCGCTCCGTTCGGCGGAGGCGCGGTCGTGCGCAGCGGCGCGTCCTTGACGCTCACAGCCGCGGGAGTCGCCTCTTTTCGCTCGCTCATCGCCTTGGAGAACGCCTTCATGCGAGTGCCCATCGCCCCGACGATCGGCTTCACCTTTTCGAGGCTCGCCTTGGCGTGCGACATCCAATCGGGCTCCATCGCCACGGGTCGCTGCGGCGTTGGGTCCGTCAGATCACTGGCTGCACTCTGCATCTTTCCTTCGCCGGTGTAGACGAGGCTGATGACGAGGTGCGGAGTCTTCGAACCGGGATCGATTTCAACGTCGACGCGATCGATGCGGGCCGGACGCTTGTTGCCCGTCTCCTTCTCCTCGACCTGCAGATCGCGGCCGAGCTGGAGAAAGGCGATTTCACTGCCGACCACGAGCCGTCGCTCCGACGGGTGTTTCACAACGCCGCGCATCGGACCGCCAAGGCCATCGATGTGCAGCCGAACGCGTGCCCCGGTTGCAATGAGCGGAATGTCCGCGGTGCTCCGGTCAAGAAGCTCCGCGAGCATCTTCGCTTGGTCGTCGTCCACGTTCGTGAACTGGATACCGAACTCGCCGCCATCGCCTTGATCGCGACGCCAAACGACCTCCGCACCGACGCTCACAATCGCGCCGTCGCCGGCGTCGAAGGTGCACGAAAGCGGCTGACCGACCTCGGGCAGGTACGCGGTTTTTAGATGCATTCCCTCGCCGGAAAGATCGATCGCGCGCGCTTCGAACGACTCGCCGCTCGGGCCGCCAATTTCGACGTTGGCTTCGAAGGGGACACGACGTGCGGGCTCTGCGCGACGCTCAAGAGACTGGGACATGGGGCTTCTTCCTTCGCTGCTCCGACCACCGCCGCAGCACCTCTCTGGCGATAAAGAAGCGGCCGCCCCGTGGCCAAATTTTCACGGCCGCAAAAAGCAAAAGACCCGCGATTCGCATCACGGGTCTTTCGGGGAGTGGCCTAAGCCGCGGGACTCAGTCGTTCGCGAGGAGGCTGTCGCAGCTCAGCGCAGGGTCCCAAGTCGTCTGCGGGCAGGCCGTGGCGTTTGCAGCCGGCGCTGCGGTGCCAAAGGCCTTCGACTTGATCCAGTCGTTCACGTAGTCGCTCTCGAGAAGGACCGAACCGCCGTGACCCGCCTCCGGGTTCACGCAGTATTCAACCTTCGCGAACTGCTCCGCGCTGCGTCCTTGCTTGAGCTTCTCGACCACGCAGGCGAAACGCGCGTTCGGGATGGTCGTGTCCTTCAAGCCGTAGCCGAGGAGGATCGGCGTGTCCTTCGCTGCGCCCGTGTGCACCGGGTGGTCCGCCTTGTAACGCGCGAGCCACTTCTCGCAGAGCGGCATGTTGCCCGAGCCTGCGCACGAGCGGCCGAAAACGAGGTCCGCGTTGCTGAGCGCCGCGTTCATTTCGTCACTGAAGAAATCCGACGCGCTGCCCTGCGCCCCAACCGGAAGCGCCGCGGCAAGCTCCGCGTACGTCTTCGACCAGCAGGTCGTCTCGAGCCACTTCTTCACGGCTGCCTGCAGCGATGGCTTGAAGAGCTTCACGCCCTCGCCCGGACCGTCCTTCAGCTCGGCCTGCGTGTAGTGGTACCAGAGCGCGCCAGGCACACCGGCCGACTTGTTCAGGAGAACGCCTGCGATCGAGACCGAGAGCGGGCTCAGGGTAATACCCCAGCTACGCTGCGTATACCAAAGAGGCGAGTACGCAGCGACGCCGACGATGGGGCCCGGGGTCGGGTAGTTGTTCGCCACTTCGAGCGAGCCAAGGACCGTGTGACCGCCTTGCGAGAGGCCCACGAGCACGAGCTTGTCGGCGCTCTTGTCGCCGAGCGCTTCCTTCAGCGGACGTGCGCTGTCGAGGAACGAACGCGCGACGTCGTCGAGGTACGCGTAGCCCGACGGACGATTCGAAGCCTCGGCGTACTTGAAGGGAGAGTAGCCCGCGTTGTCGGTCGCCACGACCGCGAAGCCCTCACCCGCGAGCGGATACGCAAGCGCCGTGTAGTCGTCGTGAACGTAGTTGCCGTCTTTGTTGTCGATCTCGACGAGCGGCACGTCCTTGTGCCGCGACGGCGCGCAGGTCGGGGCCTGACCGCGGCTGCCGCGAGCAAGAAGCACGAGCGGGAGCTTCTCGGCGACCGGCGTGACCGGCAGGTACATCGTCGCAACGGAGTAGCCCGCGTCGCCCGATCCGCCTCGCGTCGTCTTGTAGAGTACACGGTAAACGTGCGTGTCGGACTTTGGCGCCCGGCCGGCATACTTGTTGGTGAACGGCTGGTCCGGGAGGTCGGGCACCGTCGCGTTCTCGATCGCCTCGAGCGCGGTCTTCATCTGCGCGGCCGTGACCACGCCGTCGTCCTTGCACTTGATGACGGCGCCGTTCGCGAGGGCGGAGAGGTCGCCGGGGTCGCCGTAGAGCTCGGCTTCGGTCGCTGTGCAATTGAGCGAACCTGGGCCCACCGCTCCGCTGTCGGCAGCGCCCGCATCGACGGTTTCCGTCGAGGTGACGGGGCCGCGGCTGTAGTCGGATGAACACGCGACCATGCCGGCAGAGGCCATGAGGCCGAGGACAAGGACGCTGGGGATGATGGATCGAGAGCGCGTAACCATGCAGGACACCGTGGGCAAATGAGGTTCCCCATGATGCCACGCGCCATCGCGCCGGTCAGCTTCCGTGCGCGATGGTGCTGAACCCGCTGAAATCCCAGTTCAAAGCGGGAGATTCGAGTGCTTCTTGGGCGGGTTCACGTCGCGCTTCGTCGCCAGGACCTCAAGGCTCTGCGCGAGGCGCACGCGCAGCTCACGCGGATGAATGACCTCGTCGATGAACCCGAGCTCGGCGGCTTTGTAAGGGTTCGCAAATTTACGCCTGTATTCTGCAACGAATTCCGCGCGCGTGGCTTCCGGGTTTTCGGCGTTCAGAATCTCCGCGCGGCGCACGATGTTCACCGCACCCTCGGCGCCCATGACGGCAATCTCGGAGGTGGGAAACGCAAGGTTGAGGTCTGCACGGATATGCTTGCTCGCCATGACGTCGTAGGCGCCGCCGTAGGCTTTGCGCAGGATGACCGTCACCTTGGGCACGGTCGCTTCCGCGTAGGCAAAAAGCAGCTTCGCGCCATGCTTGATGATTCCTCCGTGCTCCTGCGCCACGCCCGGGAGAAAGCCCGGAACGTCCACGAGGGTGACGAGAGGAATGTTGAAGCAATCGCAGAAGCGCACGAAGCGAGCCGCCTTCATCGAGGCACCGATGTCGAGCACGCCCGCGAGCACTTGCGGTTGATTGGCGACGATGCCCACCGGGCGACCACCGATGCGCGCGAACGCCGTGACGATGTTCGCGGCGTAGAGCTCGGCCACTTCGAACAAGTCGCCGTCGTCGACCACCGCGCGAGCCACGTCCTTCACGTCGTAGGGCTTGTTCGGCTCCGCGGGGATCAGGTCATCGAGCGCGGGCACGAGACGGTCGAGCGCGTCCACGACGGGACGGCGCGGCGGATCTTCGTGGTTATTTGCTGGCAGAAACGAAAGAAGGCGCTTGACCTGAGCGAGGCATGCCGCGTCGCTTGGCGCCGTGAAGTGAGCCACGCCACTCTTGACCGCGTGCGCCGAAGCGCCGCCGAGATCTTCTTTGCTCACGTCCTCATGGGTGACCGCCTTGATGACGTCGGGGCCCGTGATGAACATGTACGAGGTGTCTTCCACCATCAGGATGAAGTCCGTGATGGCGGGTGAGTAAACTGCGCCTCCGGCACACGGGCCCATGATGGCGCTGAGCTGCGGAATCACCCCACTGGCCAGCGTGTTGCGCAGAAAAATGTCCGCGTAACCTGCAAGCGATTCGACGCCTTCTTGGATGCGCGCGCCGCCCGAGTCGTTGAGGCCCACGATGGGCGCTCCGACCTTCATGGCGAGGTCCATCACCTTGCAAATCTTCTTCGCGTACGCGCCGCTCAGCGAGCCACCGAACACGGTGAAGTCCTGCGCAAAGACGAAGAGCTTTCGCCCGTCGACGGTGCCGTAGCCCGTGACCACGCCGTCGCCGAGGACGACCTGTTTCTCCATGCCGAAGTCGTTGCAACGGTGGGTCACGAAGCGGTCGAGCTCGACGAAGCTGCCTGGGTCGAGGAGCAGATCGATACGCTCACGGGCCGTGAGTTTGCCGCCTTCGTGCTGCTTCTTGACGCGCTCGGCGCCGCCACCGGCAAGAGCCTTGGCATTGAGCTCATCGAGGAGCGAGGCAGGGGTGGAGGGAAGAAGCGAGACGGACGCCATGGTTTGCCCCTTTACAAGAACGCTCTGGCGTTGGCGACGTTGACCGATCGCAACGCCGTGCGCGAAGGACAAACCGCGATTTCGCCACGCGAAACTGCGCGCGACCGCCGATGGCTGGTAGAGTCCGCGCGCCGTGAATACCGCCCACCTCATGCACGCGTTCCCTCAATCTGGCGAGGTGCTTCTCGAGAAGTACGCCGTCGACCGGGTTCTTGGCGAGGGCGGTATGGGCGCCGTCTTGAAGGCCGAGCATCTGCTTCGCCGTGTGCCCGTGGCGCTGAAGTTCATCCACCCGAACGTCATCGCGATTCCGGGGGCCGTCGAGCGATTCTACAACGAGGCGGTTGCGGCCTCGCGCATTGCCAACGAACACGTGGTGCAAATCCTCGACGTCGATCGCCTGCCGACCGGCGTGCCCTTCATCGTCATGGAGTTTCTCGCGGGCCACGACCTCGCGGGCGCGATCGATTCCGTGCCGAATCGCACGTTGAGCGTGCCGCGAGCGGTGCACATCACCATCCAGATTTTGCGCGCGCTTTCAGTGGCCCATCGCGCCGGCGTCGTGCATCGCGACATGAAGCCGTCGAACGTGTTCCTCGTCGACCGCGACGGCGACGCGGACTTCGTCAAGCTCGTCGACTTCGGCATCAGCAAGGTGCGCACGGGCAACGGTCCTGGCGAGGCGGTGCTCACCCAGGTCAACTCGACCCTCGGAACGCCGCTTTACATGGCGCCCGAGCAAGCCCGAAGCGCACGCGAAGTGGACGCCCGCAGCGACCTCTATTCGGTCGCCGTCATCCTGTACGAGATGCTCGCGGGCCGAACGCCCTTCGTCGCCGAGTCCGGCGAACTCACGGAAATTCTCTACAAGCTCTTCACGAGCGACCCGCCGAGCATCCGGCAATTTCGCGACGACCTCGACCCCGCGCTCATCGACGTCATCGAGCGCGGGATGAAGAAAGACCCGCTCGACCGATTCGAAAGCGCCGGTGAATTCGCCGCGGAACTTGCGATCTTTGCCGACGGACGAAGCCAGAACGAGCTTCAGCGGATGCGCCAAGCGGAACTCGCCGCGGGCTCGCGCGCATCGGAAATGCTCGACGGCGTGGTGCGCGGTTCCCAGCCAAGCGTTCGGGTCCACAGCGGGGTCCGGCTCACGTCAAACGACTCGTTTTCCGCCACGCAACTTGGCACCGAAGTCGGCCAAAGCGGCCCGATCCTCGTCGGGCGCGGCAACACGGAGGCCTTGTCGTCACCGCCCGAGGCCCCTGGCGCGGCACCGCTGTCGACCGCATCGTCCATTCCCAAATGGATGCCCGCGGCGGGCCTTATTTTCCTCGCGCTCGCCGCCATCGCCTTCATCGCGCTTCGCCCCCACGCCGCCGCTTCAAACGCTGCGGCACCGCCGCCGGAGCCCCGCGCTGTCCCGGTGGTCGATTCACAAGCTGCGCGAATTCCCGCCGCCGCAGCACCTCTCCTCGAGGTCCGCGATGCTGGCGCCGCCGTCGTCGGAATTCACGTGGAGAACACAACGATTTCGTCACCGCGGCCCCGCGCTCCAGCCGCCGCGGCGCCCCCCGCCTCGGCGCCCAAGTCGCCGCCAAACGCCGCCGGCAAGCCTCGCCTCAACGACCTTGGAATCGCGGAGTGACCGATGTGTCATCCGTTCGGGTGACGCTCTTCCCGTGAGGCCCCGTTAGGCTAATGTCGGCACCATGCGTCGTCCTTTGCCGCTCATCCTCGCCGCGTTGACGGCCCTCGTGTTCGCTCCCGATGCGGAGTCCGCGGCCCCGAAGCGTAAGCGTCCCGTGCCTGCTCACGCGCCAGCTCGCGTCGCAGCGCCTGTGGCCGTAGCGGTGCCGGCGCCTGTGGCCGCACCCAAGTCGCTGCGCGAAGAACTTCCGAGCGCCGCGCTTCACGATTGGGATGCGGCGCGTGAGCTCTACGAAGCGAAAGACTTCGAGGGCGCAGCGGTCGAATTTCAGCGCGCGTACGAGCTGTCGAACAACCCACGCGTCCTCTTCAACGTGGCGATCTGCCAGAAGAACCTCGCGCGTTACGCACGAGCGGTCGCGGTCCTGAATCGCGAGCTCGCGGAGGGCGGAGCGACGCTCACGGAGACGGAACAGACCCGCGTTCGTGACGCCATCGAGACCATTCAAACGTTCGTCACGGGCCTTGAGTTGAAGGTGAGCGAGCCGAACGCAACGGTCTCGATCGACGGCCGCGAACTCGACGAACGCACCCCGTTCGCGGCACCTATCCCGCGCGAAGTCGGAACACATACGGCATCATTTGCCAAAGCGCTCAAAGGCGCCATGCGTGAAAATCCTGATGTCATTATGATCGGTGAAATGCGTGACCTTGAGACGGCAAAAATTGCCGTGCAGTCAGCTCTCACTGGACACT
>CAIQDA010000484.1 GCA_903870415.1 uncultured delta proteobacterium | reverse complement strand
TCGCGGGCCGACTTCGACGGGGGTGCTGCATTTGAAGAGGTCGGTCAGCCAAGCGTGCTTTGCCCAGTCCGCCGCCGCGACATCCTCGCCGCACACGGAAAGTGCTGCGCGAACAATTGCAACGCTGGTTCGGTGGAACGGAGTCGCGCCGGTGTCGTAGTAATCCGCGCACTGGTCGAAGAGGCGACGGCCGAGAGACGCGTCGAAGGCCTGACCGCGCCATAGCTCTTCTTCCGCCGCAAGGGGATGACCGGGGTTAAGCGAAACGAGCATGAGCGGAATGGGCGCTTGGACGCCCAAAGAGCCGGCGAATCCGCGCGGGGGCATCGGCGTTTCGCTCAAAACGCCCGGCCACCGAACGGCGCAATGTTGACAGGATGTCACATCCGAAATGAATTGTTCCAGTTCTCGTCGCGGGGTCGAAGTCTTAATCGGCGGCACCGCATCGGGTTCGACACTCTCGAACTCGACGCCTTCAGGGCTTTCGTCGAAGAAATCTAGCTCGGTTTCGGTGAGTTCTCTCGCCGTCGCGCTCGCCTCACCAGAGGGGCGAAGCACCGGAGAAAGACGTGTTCCCGGATATCGGTGATTGGGGTTGAACGACACATACCAAGGCCCAGTTTCGTCTTGCTGCCCGTACTTCCTTCCGCCGTGGCCCTGCAGCGGCGCGTTCGAAATTCGGCTGAGTTCAGTCGGCGACACTTCCACCACGAAAACCCAGTAGTTACCGAAGCGGGCGCCTTGATATTCGCGTCGACCATACTCGGGATCCTCATAGACAAGAGTGCCGTCTGAGCCGAACTCCGGTGCCCGCTGTGGGTTTGCTGTAACGATACAAAACGCCATGACTTGTTCTCCGAGTTCTTCAACGAGTTCAAACCGCCACCCAGCCCTTCTTGATGTTCTCCTCGACGAGGCCATTCGCGATCGCGGTGGCTTCGGCTTCGGTGGTGCTCGTGGTGGGCGTGACGCATAGGACATTCAAACCACGAATCCGAGCGACACGTCTAGAAGTGATTGCTTCAACCGTCCCGGCATTCGGTCGATTTCTGTTCATCGCGAAGGTGCAGTTTCACCTGATGCGCCGTGGCTTCACAGCCGAGAACGCGCAGACGTCGCAGCTCGGTCTTCAGCCGCATGAGGCGGATGAATTGGGCCGCAGCGTTTCAAGCGGAATTCCGAACGGCGGGCGAGGTGCGCTTCACACCTGTTGTACACCGAGGCCGCAGCGACATTCCGGTGCGCGCATCGGTGCGATGTAAAGCCGGTGTAAAGTTGCGCAGCTGACGTGCGTGAGTGCGCCGTTCCAGCCCTCTTTCCGCTGCGACCCGGTGTGCATCGTCACGTGGCGCGCTGCTTCCGCCGCTTGGGGGGAACGACCGGCGGTTTGACGGTGAGTTCGAAGAAGCGCCTGCCGTTGTCTCCCGGCAGCGGTTCGCCGATGATCAGTCCATCGAGTGAAAACTCGCCGATACGCCCGGCGTCCGTTTGTTTCAGTCGGATGCGGGTCCCCACGTAGCCGAGCACTTCGCACCGCCCGAACAGCGAGTGCTTCGCGACATCACCGACGGCAGGGAAACGCTCCGGGTCGACACCGTCGATCGCTGGCAATGGGTCGAGGTCTCTCGGGGCCTGCGCAGGGACCGCGCCCTCATTTTCGGCATTTGACGATGGGAGCACGGGCTCGGGCGTCTTCCGCGACTCGCGCTCGAGCGTGCGAGCATTCGGGGCTTTCGACCGTGGGCACAGGCGCTCGAGCTTTTCCCGCAGCTCACGGTCGAGCGTGCCATAGCGAGGGTCGGACGCGACGGACGCGACCTCGGCCGCGGGACGAATCGATTCGAGCACCGCTTGGTCGTCGAGACTCGGTTTCTCATCGCTTCGGTCGATGGCACGAAGTACCGCAAGCCGCAGCGCTCGCGTCGCCTGC
>CAIQDA010000483.1 GCA_903870415.1 uncultured delta proteobacterium | reverse complement strand
GCCAAAAGCGTATGGGGTCCGACGCTCGTTCGTCAATATTTCTGCTGGCAATTCGACTGCCGCATCGCGGCATCGGCTCCGGCAAATTTGCCGCCGCAAGAGGAGCGATTGGGACCTCGGTCGCCCGCGCGCAACGAAATGACCGGCACAGCTGCCGTACGGCTTCTGCCGGGGCCGCTCGCCGCAATGCTAGTGTTTCTTCTATGATTCTCGCGATCGACATCGGCAATTCGAACGTCGTCCTTGGGCTCATCGACAAAGACATCGTCGGGCGGCGCGAGCGCCTTGAGACGTTGCGCCAAGAAGACGCCACACGCGCCGGCGAGCGAGTGGCTCGCGTGATTTCGTCCGCGGAGCGCGACAGCATTGAAGAAGTCGTCATCGCGAGTGTGGTCCCTTCGCTTGGCGCAGTGTTCGCCGATGCGCTCTCTGCGCTCATCGCAAAGCCTGTGCTCGTGGTGGACCACGAAACCGACACGGGCGTGCGCCTCGACGTGGATGCGCCCGCGGAGGTTGGGGCCGACCGGTTCGTCAACCTCGCCGCGCTCGTGGGGCGAGGTCACGGGGGCGCCATCGTCGTCGACTTCGGCACCGCGACGACCTTCGACGTCCTTTCACCGGACGACGCATTTTTGGGCGGAATCATCGCGCCCGGCCTCGTCACCAGCGCCGAGGCGTTGCGGGCACGGGCCCCACGGTTGCCGCACGTTCCCCTCTCGCTGCCAGCGAGTGTCGTCGGGAAGAACACGGTCGATGCGCTTCGCGCCGGAGTGGTCACGGGATACGTCGCCATGGTTGAAGGACTTCTCCATCGTATGCGCGACGAACTCCCGTTTCCAGTTCGTGTCTATGCAACGGGTGGGCTTTCCGCCGTCGTCGCGGGACACTGCAAAGGAATCGACGTCATCGACGAAGACCTCACGCTCCGCGGACTGGGGCGAATCGCGACGCGGTTGTCCCGGGGTCGCTTGCCTGCTCACAAGGGCATGTAAACTGCACGCAAAAAAAAGAAGGCCCCGCGTGGGACCTTCTTTTCATTTCGTTGCACTCTGCATCGACCGATGCGGGTGCGCGGACGAATCAGCCGCGAGCGTCGCCGGCGAGACCGGGCTGCTGCTGAGCGAAAAGCTGTGCAAGCGCTCGTGAACGTTCGATGGCGAACTGCTTCACTTCGCGATTCTGGCTCGCCGCAAGCTTGTTCAGAATCAGCGTCGCGCGATTGAAGTCGCGAAGGCCGAAGAGTGCTTCGACGTAGTTGTACGCAATGCGAACGTCCTGAACCATCAGGCCTTCGTGCGACGCGAGGCTCTTGACGATTTCGTCGAGCTGACCTGCGGCGCCGAAAAGCGACGTGAGGCAAAGGAGCGCAAGCGCGTCGTTCGGCGCTCGCTCCACGGCACTCTTCGCAAAGCCGATGGCCCGCGGGCGCGTCGCATCGCCTTCGGCGTAGAAGCTCTGGAGCGCGATATACGGCGCTGCATTCTTGATGTGACTTGGCGTCGCCCCGAGCTCTTCGACCGCGGCAATCGCAGCCTCTTCCGAGACCTCGCGACGAACGGCCGTGTAGAGCGCCGCCCATCCGTCCACGAAGAACGGCTGAAGCTGGATCGCGCTTTCGATCTGATCGCGCTCGCCCTTGTGGTCCTTGCGTTCCGCTGCAACGCGCGCGAGTTGAAGCGCCGGGATCGGGTTCTCCTTGAGGAGGCTCTGCGCGCCGCGAAGCGTGCCTTCCGCCTTGTCGAGCTTGCCCTGCTGCAGCTGCGCGATTCCGAGCGCGAGCCAGTCTTCGCCGTCACCACCGTTCGCAACGATGCGCGCGAGGACAATCTCAGCCTTCGGTGCGCGCCCGTGCTTGATGAGCTCTTGCGAGAAGATGCGCCCATTCTTCGGGTCGTGGTTCGAGTCGACCCAGCTCTTCTCGAGGCTGCCGAGCAAGTCTTCGAGACCGATGACGATCGGTCGACCTTGGTCGTCTTGCACCTGCACCGCAGGGCCGTTGAAGCCGAGAAGGCGCCACACTTCGTCGAGCTGCAAGGCGACGGGGCCTTCGGCGATGCGCTTCTCGATGGGCTCGCCGTTGAGGCCGAGTGGAATCACCACGAGCGCGTTGCTCGGGAGGACGCCGTTCGGGAAAGCGTTGACAGGAGCGACGATGGCGGCGCCACCGGTCAGGGTGACGTTGGGGGCGTTCTGGGGCTGCGACATGTTGGGTTCCGTTGCGCGATTCGCTAGCACGCTGCGCTGTGGGCTGCGACTCCACGGCATCGATTGCCAGAAGCGCTCACGCAGGGCGAGTTTCGTCCCGCCTCGGGGCAAGGGTCAAGCGCTGCTGCTCGCCGCGTCGCCCGCAGGTGACTCCGCATGCACCGGTCCAAGAACACGCTCAAGCGCCGCGGAAAGCTCGTCGGAGCGCACGGGCTTGGCGACGTAATCGTCCATTCCGACCGACAGGCAATGCTCGCGATCGCCCTTCATCGCGTTCGCGGTCATCGCGACAATGGGAACCCGCGAATTTCCGCCCTCGCGCTGACGAATGGCGATGGTGGCGTCGTATCCGTCGAGCTCGGGCATGAAGCAATCCATCAAGATGGCCCCGTACTCAAAGCGCGCGCTGGCTTCGACCGCCTCGACACCGGTGCGCACCACGTCGACGCGGTAACCGAGCTTCTCGAGCATTCGAACGGCGACCTTTTGGTTGACCGTGTTGTCTTCCGCAAGGAGGAGCCGGTGACGCGAACGCGGGCTTGCGACGATGACCGATGAGGGCGGTGGCGCCGCGCTCATGAGCCCTGGGACCTTCGGCGAAAGCGCCGCCTCGATCGCGTTCGCGAGCTGCCCGAGTCGCACAGGCTTCGTCAAGAAGTGATCGAATCCCGAACGGCGACCCTCCGCGGCGCGCGCGCGATCGACCATCGTCGTCAACACGATGACCGGAACGCGGTTTCCGCCAAGGCCTGGAAGTTCCGGCGCGAGAACGCGATCGGTTCGTGCGAGGGCGGAGACGGGCACGAGGACCACGTCGGCACCCGCAGTGCTCACACGCGCTTCGACTTCTTCGACGGTATCTGCAAAGTACAAGGATATCCCGAGCGCGACGGCCTGCTCACGAAGCGCCGCACGCTGACCCTCGTTCGGCTCGATGACGACGAGGGAACGGTTTTGATTCGGGGCTATCGCCGCGGAAGGAGCGGAGGCAAGCGGAGCCTCGATGGTGAACCAGAAAACGCTGCCTTCGCCGATGGTGCTCGTGACGCCGATGGTGCCGCCCATGAGTTCGACGAGGCGGCGGCAAATGGCGAGACCGAGACCGGAGCCGCCGTAGCGGCGCGTGATGGAAATTTCGGCTTGCGAGAAGTTTTGAAACAGTCGCCGCAACCCGTCGGGCGAAATGCCGATGCCGGTATCGCGCACGTCGAACCGCATACGAACGCGTCCGTCCGTCATGCTCTCGATCGACGTGGCCAAGGTCACGGTGCCCTCGCCGGTGAACTTCGTGGCGTTGCCGATCAAGTTCAGGAGCACCTGGCGCAAGCGTCCTGGGTCGCCAGAGATGGATGACGGCATCGCAGCGGGCGCGAAGTGAACAAGCTCGAGACCCTTCGATTGGGCCTTCTCTGCAAGCAAGTCCACGACCTCTTCGAGCATTTGGCGCGGGTCGAAATCGATGATTTCGAGTTCGAGTTTTCCCGCTTCGATCTTCGAGAAGTCGAGAATGTCGTTGATGATGGTGAGGAGGCTTTCCGCGCTCGAACGCACCGTCTCGACGTAGTCGCGCTGCATGTCCGTCAGCGTCGTGTCGAGAAGCAGGCTCGTCATTCCGACGACGCCGTTCATGGGCGTGCGGATCTCGTGGCTCATGCTCGCGAGGAATTCGCTCTTGGCCTTGTTCGCCGTTTCCGCCGCCTCGACCGAGCTGCGCAACTCTTCTTCCGCGCGCTTCACGAGCGTGATGTCCCGAACGATCGCGACCACCTCGTCGTTGCCGCTTTCGACAACGCGCGCTTCAAAGTTCTGCAAAACCTCGCCAGAACGCAGCGCGTATTCGAACGACTGAGGGCGTCCCGTGGTGAGGGCGCGATGGGTCGCCGAAAGAAACTGCGCCACCACGTCGAGCGTCCACGCGCTCTCACGAATGTTTGTCCCCACCACGCGCAGCGCCGAATCGCGATCGCCGTCGCCGGTTCGCGCCGCATGGTGATCGAGAAACACGCCGTCGCGAGCGAGGCGAAACATCAAGTCGGGAATCGCGTTCAGGAGCGCGCGGTTGCGAGCCTCGGACTTCTTTCGCGCGTCGCGTAGGCGTTTCTGTTCGGCGATCTCCGCTTGAAGCGTCGTGTTCGCACGAGCGAGCTCCGCGGTGCGTTCAAGAACTCCGACCTCGAGCGCGTCGCGTGAACGCTGCAGCGCAGACTCGGCAATTTTTCGCTCGGTGATTTCGAGCGCGGACCCGTGGACGCCGAGAATCTCGCCCGTCTCGCCGAGCATGGGTTCGACCGTGAGATCGAAATTGCTCGCCATGCCGCCGACCGTGAGCGGCACCTCTTCGCGCCACCCAACGCCGCTCTCGAGCACGTTGCGCTTGATGAGTTCGAGTCGCTCAGCCTCTTCGAAAGGAAAGAGGTCCGCGTCGTGACGACCAAGCATTTCCTTGGGTTGAAAGCCGTCGTGCGGCGAGTGAACCCAGACGTACCGAAGGTCACGATCTTGCGTGAAGAAGACCATCGGCGAGTTCTTGAGAACCGATCGGTAACGGTCCTCTGCGTCACGAACGGCGCGACGATGCCTGCGTTGGTCGCTCACGCAAAAGAGCGAGCACGCGCCGACTTCGACGACGTTCCAGCGCACCGGAACGACGCCGCCGAGCAGCGGTCGCAACGTTCCCTCGACACCGTCCGCCTCTTGCACGCGCTCAAGCAATACGCGGCGCACCGGAAGGCCGATGACCGTGTCGCCACCGATAAGCGCCTGCGCGCGCGCACCCAATTGCGAGACGGTTCCCGTCCGGTCGACGACCACGACCGCACGCCCGCTCACCTCGATCAGGGCGATGGCCGCGCCAACGGGATCGATCGCGAGCGCCGCGACGTCGGGCACGCTGGTCATGACCGATGCAAGAGCCGCCTGGAGTTGCCCCCACGCGCCCTCGAAGTCCGATTCGCCACTCGTGAAGTCCGCCATTCGCACGCACCGTCGGAGCGCGACCTTCGTGGTCAGACCGTCCGAACGCTAATTGTCTATGAGTCCGTGCGCCTCGTCGAGAGGAACGGCGTGTCCCGCGAAGCGACCGGCACGGTCACGCGTCAAGCGCGCGACGGAATGCTGAGGATCGTGTGTAAAAAAGAGCGCTCCACGCCGCGAAACCAGGTCGCCAAAAAGCGCGGCTTTCTCGTCCACAAGGTCCTCGGGCGAGCGATCGTAGCCCATCGTGATCGGCACGTGGACCCAGGGCAGACCCGGAACGAGGTCCGCGCCAAACACGATCGGACCACCTGCGGTCGTGATCTCCGCGAGCATGAGACCCGGCGTATGACCGTGGCTCCAATGAACCTGCGCGACGCCCGGCGGCAACGTCGCGCGGTCCTCGTCAACGAGGCGCAGGCGGCCTGAAGCCTCGAGCACCTCGTGCAACACCGGAATGAACGACGCTCGGTCCCGCGCGTGCGGAGCGCGAGCGCGCGCCCAGTGCGCTTTGCCCACGTACACGTCTGCGTTTGGAAATACCAAAGCTGGCGGCCCCGCTTCGAACGCCGTCAGAAGGCCGCCCGCATGATCGAAATGAAGATGCGAAAGCACCACGACGTCGATCGACTCGGGCTCGAGTCCAGCCGCGATCAAGTTCTCGACTAGCCGGTGTCCGCTTTCGGTCACACCAAAACGTTCACGCAACTTCGGCTCGAAGAAGACGCCGATGCCCGCCTCGAAAAGCACGCGGCGTCCGTCGTCGAACTCGACGAAGAGCGCACGACACGCGAGCTCGATGCGGTTGCGCGCATCCGGCGGGGACCACGTCTCCCAAAGGGCGCGCGGAGCGTTGCCGTACATGGCGCCGCCGTCGAGACGCTGGCGATTTCCATCGATCGCAAGAAACCGCATGGCGTTCTCCTCACATCCGAACGTCGACGTAATGGCTCTCGCGAAGCTCCACGAGCCACGCTTTGCGCTGCTTGTCCGCGGCTTCTTGAGCGGCACGCTCGAGCATCGCGTCGCGCAAGTCTTCGAAGCGCGGCGAGCGCGGAGCCTCAACAACCTTGACGAACACGAGCGCGTCACCGAGCGCAACCGGCGCCGTGACCGACCCCGGCGCGAGGCCTTCGACAGCCTTCGTGATTCCGGGAAGCAACGCGGCCGCCGGCTGTGGTCCACGGTCGCCGCAAGAGGCCCTTGCGGCCGCGTCGTCCGCGTATTCCTTCACCAGGTCGCAGAACTCGGCTCCGGCTGCGAGACGCCCCTGAATGGTGCGAGCACGGGCCTCAACGCCCTCGCGCTCCTCGGCGCCGGCTCGCAACGGAAGGAGCGCCACGTGAAGCACCGGCTGGTCATTGCCCGCCTGCTTGAGCCACTTCTCAAACGCCGCACGACCCTCCGCATCCGTCGCTCGTGGACGACCTCGCCCGCGCAACTGAAAGAGCCGCCCTTCGAGGAGCTGCCGACGAAGCTCTTCGCGGTAATCGGCCTCCGCGAGCCCCTGGGACGTGGCCTCTTTGAGCAGGTCAGACACGCTCAAGTGCGCGTTCGATGCGACGTTCGCCAGCGCTCCGTCGATCTCTTCACGCGAGACGGTCACCTTCGCTTTTTCCGCTGCGAGCTCCTCGAGCCGCTCGTCGACGATGCGCTGAACGAGCTCCTTCTGAAGCTGCGTCTCGGCTTGTTGAAGCTGCTGAGGCGTGGCGCCCGCGGCCATCATGCGCGCGCGGAACGGCTTTGCACGACGCTGCACATCGCTCAGGAGAATGGGCCTCTCACCGACCACCGCGACGATGCGCTCGACCACCGCGGCAGACGTGACGGGGGCGAGGCAAAGGACCGCGAGGGCGAGACGTGCGCGAAGCGACATGTGGCCTTGGCCTTAACGCGAGAGGGAACCGCGGAGCAACGCACCCGCAGCGTTTGGCTGAGAAAAAGCTTGCGGAAAATACGCGTCGAGCGCCCAAGCCGGAAGGCAAGGACGCTCGATACGAAGGGCGAAGGGCTCCGGGTCGCCACGCTTGGACTCGCGACCGTAAGGTCTCGAACCGGGCCCCAGAACCCGCCGCCGCCGATGCTAGCGCTTGGAGTACTGGAAGCGCTTGCGTGCGCCAGGCTGGCCGTACTTCTTGCGTTCCTTCTGGCGCGCGTCGCGCGTCAGGAAACCGGCGCGCTTGATGACCGTGCGGCGCTCCGCGTCGATTTCGCAGAGGGCGCGGGAGATACCGTGGCGAACAGCCTCGGCTTGCGCGCTCTTGCCGCCGCCGTGGCAGGTGGCAACGATGTCGTACTGGCCAACAGCTTCGACGAGCTCGAGGGCCTGATTCGCGATCATGACCGACGTGCTGCGATCAAAGTAGTTCGCAATCGCGTGGCCGTTGACGGTGAAGGTGCCCGTGCCGGGCTTCATCCAAACGCGGGCGATAGCGGTCTTGCGCTTGCCAGTGGCGTAGGTGCGGGAATCGGTGGTGGCGCTAACCATGGGTTACGGTGCTTCCGGTAATGCTTCGTTCGAGGCGCTCAGAGAGCGAGGGTGAGGGCCTTCGGCATCTGAGCCGCATGCGGGTGATCCGGGGTCGCATAGACCTTGAGTTTGGAGATCATCTCCCGACCGAGGACGTTCTTCGGGAGCATGCCCTTGACGGCCTTTTCGATCGGAAACTCGGGCTTGCGCTCGAGCAGATCACCATAGGACTCCGCGCGGAAACCGCCTGGAATGCCCGAGTGCCGGTAGTAGAACTTGCCTTCGAGCTTGTTGCCCGTGAGCTTTATCTTGCCCGCGTTGACGACGATGACGAAATCGCCCGTGTCCTCGTGGGGGGTAAAGGTCGGCTTGTGCTTGCCACGCAGGACGCGTGCAACCTCGCTTGCGAGGCGGCCAAGCGGAATGCCCGTCGCGTCGACGACAAACCACGAGCGCGATTCTTGGGCGCTCTTCTTCGTTGCTACGTAGGTACGCTGTGCCATGACCTTGACTTCACTGCTGCCGAAGAGACGGATTTCGGCGAAGGGGAAGCGGAGTTAACGCCTCCATGGTGCGGTGTCAAGCGATCGATCGCCGAAACGAATTCACCTGCGGATTCTTGCGAGCAGTCGGTCTAGTCTCGACGTATGGCCCGGTCTTCCCTCGTCGCAGTGCTCGCCCTCTCGGGCGTTTCGTTGTTCGCCTTCGCCGCGTGCGGCGGAAATTCTCCCTCCGCAATCGCCATCGAGCCCGACCTCGATGCAGGGCCGGCCGACGTCGACAGCGGGACTTCCCGCGATTCGGGCACGGACTCCGGCACAGGCGGGACGGTCACCGGCGCGGGCGTTGTCTCGTGTTCCCGCACGCTTCCTGAGCCCTTGGCCGGAAGCGCGTGCGCCGCAGTGACCGCAGGCTCGGGCACGTCGGTCATTCTTCGAGGCGATGTGCTTGGGCCGACGGACGTCTACGAAAACGGCGAAGTTGTTTACGACGAGAGTGGCCGCATCACGTGCGCGGGGTGCGACTGCGCCACGGCCCCGGGGTACGCCGACGCCACGATTGTTGCGTGCGCGGGCTCTGCGATTTCGCCGGGATTCATTAACCCGCACGATCACATCACGTTCGCGAACAACCCGCCCAAGCCTCACGGCACCGAGCGTTACGAGCATCGTCACGACTGGCGCAAAGGCGCTCGCGGCCACACGAAGATCACGACGGTCGGAAGCGCGCCCGGTGATGCGGTCACAGGGCATGAGCTGCGAATGCTCATGTCGGGCGTGACGGGCATGGCGGGGGCGGGCTCGCGTTACGGCCTCGTTCGAAACTTCGATCAGAGCGATCTTCGCGTCCTCGAAGGCCTCGGCGCCCGAGAGTCGGACAGCGACACGTTTCCCCTCGACGATTCCGGGGGCACCCTTCGCGCGACGAACTGCGCCTACGGGCAAGCGCGCACCACCGAGGCGGCGGTGGCCGCAGAGCCTTCGTACGTGCCCCACATCTCTGAAGGCATCGGTGCCGAGGCTCGCAACGAGTTCGTGTGCTCGAGCGAAAGCGACGCGGCGAACGGCAAATTCCAACTTCTCACGAGCCACACGGCGGTCGTTCACGCCATCGCGCTGCGTGCGAGCGACGCGCAAAAACTCCATGACGCCAGCGCCACGGTCATCTGGTCGCCGCGCTCGAACGTGGACCTCTACGGCAACACGGCGCCCGTCACCCTCCTCGATCGCGCCGGCGTCACCCTCGCGCTTGGCACCGATTGGGTCCCGAGCGGGTCGATGAACATGCTTCGCGAAATCCAGTGCGCCGACTCGCTTAATACGCTGTATTACGCGAAACACTTTTCGGATTACGATCTCTGGCGCATGGCCACCTACGGCGGCGCCCGAGCCACGCGAGCCGAAACGGTCGTGGGCAGCCTCAAGCCCGGTTACGTCGCCGACGTCGTCATCTTCCGTGGACGTGACGGCGCGCGCCATCACCGTGCCGCCATCGATGCGGGCGTTGAAGACGTGTCGCTCGTGCTTCGTGGGGGCGTTGCCATCTACGGCGATGCCGCGGTGCTCGACGGCCTCGGCGGCGCGGCGTGCGAGACGATGGACGTGTGCGCGACTGGCAAAAAAGCCTGCGTTGCGCGCGACACCGGCAAGAGTGCGTCGGTCATCAAGGCCGCCATCGAGGCCTACTATCCGCTCTACTTTTGCCGCGGCACGGCGCCCACGAACGAGCCAAGCTGCACGCCCTTCCGCGCGTCCTACCCCGCGGGCATCACCGCGACCGATCAAGACGGCGACGGCATCGACGACGGCGCGGATCTTTGCCCCACGATCTTCGATCCGATTCGCCCCCTCGACGGCTCGGTCCAGGCCGACGAAGACAAAGACGGAAAGGGCGACGCCTGCGACCCCTGCCCTCTCGACGCCACCGACGCGTGCACGAGCATGAGTTCGGCCGACCGCGACGGCGACGGCGTGCGCGACGAGCTCGATGTTTGCCCCGATGTCGCAGACGTGTCCCAGGCGGACAGCGACCAGGACGGACGCGGAGACGCCTGCGATTCATGCACCTTGGCGAACCCCGGCGCCGTGGCGTGCCTGACGACCGTCGAGATCCTCACCGATGCGCAGAACGCCGCTCGTCCGCCCATGGGGGCCATCGTGCGCGTCGAAGGCGTGGACGTGGTCTCGCTCCTTTCCGCAGCCGGCTACCAGCGTGGATTCATTGCCAAAGGCCCCTCGGCGCAGATTCAGGTCCGCACCGGATCGACGGCTCCGACCGTGACGATCGGGCAACACGTCGGCGCCATTGAGGGTGTTTTTGACGATCGCGCCTCGACGGCATCGGACACGGCCGCGCTCCGCATTCGGGTCACCCGAATCACCCCCTGACGCATATTATGCACATACGTTAATATTCGGAAACACCGGCTTTTAACGCAGAGCGGCGTACGAGGCATCTCGCTCCTCGTGCGCCGTTCTGGCATGCTCACGGCCGTGGCTACCCATACCAAGCTTGCGATTCTCGCGTCCGGCGGTCCCGCGCCAGGCATCAACGCGGTCATCGGCTCCGCAACGATTCGTTCGGTGCTCGCCGGCGTCGAAGTCATCGGCATTCAGGACGGCTTTCGCTGGCTCATGGAGGGCGACAGCTCCCACGTGATGCCGCTCACCGTCGGCGACACCACACGCATTCACTTTCGCGGCGGCTCGCACATCGGCATCTCGCGCGCGAACCCCACGCGCAAAGAGGGCGGTCTCGACAACGTGCTGAAGGCGCTCAAAGCGCTCGGCGTCGGGCAGCTCATCACGATCGGCGGCGACGGCACGGCGTTCAGCGCATGGCGCCTCGCGGAGCAGGCACAGGGCACGCTGCGCGTCGTTCACGTGCCGAAGACCATCGACAACGATCTCGACCTTCCGCACGACATTCCCACCTTCGGATTTCAAACGGCGCGGCATCTCGGCGTCGACATCGTGGAGAACTTGAAGGTCGACGCGCGCACCACCTCGCGCTGGTATTTTGTGCTCGCCCAGGGACGAAAAGCGGGGCACCTCGCGCTCGGAATTGGCAAGGCCTCAGGCGCCACCATCACGCTCATTCCCGAGGAATTTCCCAGGGGTTCGACGCCACTGCGCACCATCGTCGACACGCTCGCCGGGTCCATCTTGCGGCGCCTCGCATACGGCCGGGCCGACGGTGTTGCGGTACTCGCCGAGGGCCTCATCGAGTGCATCGCGCCCGCCGACTTGGCGCAGCTCGGAGAGCTCCCGCGAGACCCCTACGGCAACATCCACATGGCCGACGTGGACCTCGCGGCCATCCTTCGACGCGAGGTCGCCAAACGCCTCGCGAACTTCAACGTCTCGGTCACCATCATGACCAAGTCGATCGGCTACGAGCTGCGCTGCGCCGATCCGAATCCATTCGACCTCGAGTACTGCCGCGACCTTGGGTACTGCGCCGCGCGCTACATCATCGAGGGCGGCTCGCACATCATGGTCTCGATGCAGAACGGGAACTTCGTTCCGATTCCGTTCAGCAAGGTCATCGACGAACACACCGGCATGTCGCGCGTCCGCATGATCGAGATCGATTCGGACCGTTACAAGATTGCGCGCACCTACATGATCCGCCTTCGCGAGGGCGACTTCGACGACCCCATCGGACTGGCGCGACTTGCGGAAACCATCGGTCGATCGCCGGAACAATTCATCGCCGAATTCGGGCATCTCGCGGAGCGTGAACCGGCGACGATGCGCCTGAGCGTCGCGCCCCCGCCGAAGAGCAATTTTCGGAGGGAGTCATGACGTCGCCTCACGACGTTCACGAGGTGCAGTTCGATGGCCTCGTCGGACCGACACACAACTACGCGGGCTTGAGCCCTGGAAATGTCGCGAGCGCACGCCACGCCGGCGCGGCCTCGAATCCAAAACAAGCGGCCCTTGAGGGGCTGCGCAAAATGGCCTTCGTCCGGCGTCTTGGAGTGCCTCAGGCGGTGCTTCCGCCCCACGAGCGACCGTCGCTTCAAGCGCTGCGCTCTCTTGGTTTTCAGGGACGCGACGAAGAGGTTCTCGCATCCGCGGCTCGGTACGAAGGCGGACACTTGCTGCGCCTCGTCTCGAGCGCGTCGGCGATGTGGTCCGCGAACGCCGCCACGGTCACGCCGTCCGCCGACACGCACGACGGCCGATGCCACCTGACCGCAGCGAACCTCACGACGATGTTTCACCGGTCCATCGAGGCGCGCGAGCGAGCCACGATCCTCCGCGCGATTTTTGGCAACAGCGCGCGCTTCGTCGTCCACGACGCACTGCCCGGCGGCGCCCATTTCTCTGACGAAGGTGCCGCGAACCACACGCGCCTCCATGCAAACGGCCGCGCGGTTCATCTGCTCGCCTGGGGCAAACGCTCATGGGGCGCCATGCCCGGACCTGTGCGCCATCCGGCCCGCCACGCCCTCGAGGCCTCGCAAGCCATCGCACGCAGCCACGGCATCCATGCAGACCGCACGCTTTTTTGGCAGCAACATCCCGAAGGCATCGACGGCGGGAGCTTTCACACCGACGTGCTCGCCGTAGGCTCCGGCTCCCTTTTCCTTGCGCACGAACTGGCGTTTGCCGATCGCGAACGCCTTGGGTCCACGTTGCGCGAGCGCCTTGGCGAAAGCCTCGAACTTGTCTGGGCCTCGAACGACGAACTGCCATTGTCCGACGCGGTCGACGCCTACCCCTTCAACTCGCAACTCCTTGAGCGCAGCGACGGGACGTTCGTCATCGTGGCGCCCATCGACGCAAAAGAGAACGAGCGCGCGCACGCGTTTCTGAACCGCGTCCTCGCGACCGTCGATCGGGTCAAAGAGATTCATTACCTCGACGTGCGCCAGTCCATGCGCAACGGAGGCGGCCCGGCGTGTTTGCGTCTGCGCGTTCCGCTCACGACCGGCGAGATGCACGCGCTCACAGGACGCGTCTTCTTGACCGACGACCTCGAACGCGAACTCGAACAGTGGATCGAGAAGCACTACCCGGACCGAATCTCCGTCGACAACCTCGCCGATTCGCGTTTCGTGCGCGGCCTTTTCCAAGCGCTCGACGAGCTCACGACCATCCTCAAGCTCGGCTCCATCTACGACTTTCAGCGCGCATGAAGAAGCCCCTCGCCGCCTCCGCCCTCGCGGCCTCTCTCTCCGTGATGGCGTGCTCGTCGACGAGCAGCGAACCTGCGACCATCGTCTGGCCGACCCTGCGCCTCGAAGCCGCGAGCACGGCAGGCGACGGCTCCGCGGACACGTGGCTGCGCCTTCCGTTTCCGAGCGACGAGCGTCGTCGCGAAGACGGAACGCTCGTGGTCGCCGACATGCCCATCGGTTCGTCGATCATTCGCCGATGGCGCGAAGACGCTGAAAAGCTCCACGGTTTCAGCCTCCAGAGTCCCGCGTTTTTCGCCTTCAGCGGGGCGCTCGCGACCGAGACTTTTCCCGCGTCCCCCGCCGATTCTCTCGCCGTCGATTCGACCATTCGACTTGTCGACCTCGCGCCCGGCGACACGCACGGACGCCGTTACCCCGTTCGATGGCGCTTCACCGGCGACGCCAGCGCCTCTGTGTATTTTGCATCCAACACCCTCGCGGTCGCTCCGCTCGAGGGCTTCGTCCTCGAAGAGAATCACGCGCACGCGGTGGTCGTTCTTGGACCCAGCGGCGTCAATCAAGGTGCGGAGCTCGCGCGGGCTCTTGGCGATGTGGCTCCGGCAAACGCGGACGAGGCCCGACGGTGGTCGCTTTTCGCGCCGCTGCGTTCGTACCTCGCCGAGGTGAATCTCGACCGCGCGCGCGTCGTGGCCGCGACGGTATTCACGACGGGCAACCCAAGCGCCGAGCTGCGAACACTCGCCAACAATGCGCTCGTCGTCGGCACGCCTGAGTACGCGGCCGTCACGTGGAAACCCGCTCGTTCGGGCGCTCCGCTCGTGTCTCAGAAAACCTTCACGTGGGACGTCGGGCGCGAGGTGACCTACCGGCTCATCGGTGGCGAAGCGAACCTCGTCAACTACCAGCACGGCGACGTGCCCTACGAGACGACGGGCGGCGATTTCCTAGACCCCACGCGTGAAACTCCTCGAGCCGATCGCGCAAGCCTAAGCCTCACGGTGCCCGCATCCGCTCCGGCCGGCGCGACGTGTTTGCCCGTCGTGGTCTACGCGCACGGTACCGGCGGAGACGCGCTCAGCGGTGTGAGCGACGGAACCGCTCCTCGCCTCGCCGCACGCGGCATCGCCACGCTGTCGTTCGATCAACCGATGCACGGTTTGCGCGCGCTCGGAAAGACCTTCGACGTCGACTCGATGACCTTCAACGTCGGCAACCCTTCGGCGTTCCGAACCACGATGCGGCAGGGCGCCCTCGACCTCGTGCAGATACATGCACTCTCCACGCATCTTCCGGCACTGCCTGCGGACTTCGCCCCGCTTCCGCTCTGCACCGACACGCCGATGGTTTTCGGCCACTCGCAGGGCGGCCTGAGCGCGGGAATGGCCCTCGGGGTCGGCCTCGCGCCCCTCCGTACGATTCTCTCCGGTGCCGGCGGGTCTCTTCATGTGACCATCGAGGAGCGCAAAGATCCGGTCGACTTTGCCGGCCTTGTGCGTGTGGCCGCGAAGATCAACGCCGACGAACCTTTCGACGATCGCCATCCGATCATGGCGCTCCTGCAGCTGCTCGGCGACGTTTCCGATCCAGCGACGTACGCACGCGCCTATGCGCCTGAACTCGCATTGATGCAGACTGCAGGTCTCGGCGATTCGAATACGCCGTTTCGATCCGCAACCGCGCTTGCGATTGCGTCGCGACAAAGCCTTCTCGGGGAAACCGCTTGGGCGTCGGAGCCGTTGAGTCTCGTGCCCTCGTTTCCGTCTCTCGCGCCGCTTTCGTCGCGTCACTTTCTCGAGTTCGGGCCGGGCCCTCAAAACCTCGACAACTCGCATTGGGTCGTGTTCGAACGCGCCGAAGCCATCGACGCCTCGATGGCCTTCCTGGTCGATGGAACCGTGCGCCGCAATCCCTTCGCAACGACGCGCTGAGGCAAATTCCAACGTTCGACATCCATTCGCTTTTTTTTAGTTGCCAAAAGATGTGATTCTGTCGCAACATCGACACATGCGAAACATGGGAAACGCCCAAGCTGCCCTTTCGGGGCTTGTTGAGAAATTCGTCGGCGACATGCTCGCCCTCATCCAGCGCACCGCGATCGCGGAAGCCAGCGCGTTGACTGCCGGCAAAGTCCGCGGCGGCGCGAAAGGTGCACCTCGACTCGGCGCCCGAGTTCCGGCCGTCAAGAAGGGCACCGGCAAGCCAGGTCGTCCACCAAAGCTCACGGAGGCCGAGCGCCAGAAGTTCGTTGGCAAGGCTCTGCGCGCCATTGCGAAGGCCGAGACCGGCGCGACCATGAAGATGGTCCAAGACGCCATCGGAGCCGACATCGCGACGACGAAGCGCCTGCTTCGCGACCTCGTGAAGTCGAACGCGGTGCGCACCACGGGCAAGACCCGCGCCACGGCGTATCACCCGCTCGATGCGGCTCCGCCGTCGTCGTCCGCGGCTCCAGCGTCCGAATCCTGAGCCGAGCGCACCTTCGCGCGGGCAGCCTCACCGGCGCCTAAGATGGCTTTCTTCCACGCCGCGTCGGCCTCGAGCCACGCGGCGTTTACCTTTTCGTCCACGCCCTGCTCCGCAAGGACCTCGCGAAGCAGCGTGTGACGCCGATCGAAGTGCCCCGGCAAAAGCGGCAGCG
>CAIQDA010000482.1 GCA_903870415.1 uncultured delta proteobacterium | reverse complement strand
CGAGCACGTCCTTGTTGATGTTGCTGAGGCCCGACGCCGTGATGGCGGCGGCGTCGAGTTGACCCGTGCGGATCTTCTCGACCATGGCCTTTTCGTCGCCTTGCTGGCCGTTCCAAAAGAACTGGAGCTTCACGGCGCCGTTCGACTTCTTTTCGAGCGCCTTCTGCCAGTAGGTCATGACCTGACCCCACGGCGACTTCTCAGGCGCGAGGGTACCGACCTTGAGGGTTTCTTCGGCGGCGGCGGGGACGGCGGCGGCGAGCGCGGCAACCGTGAGGCCCGAAAGTATGGCGGTCTTCATTTTCATCGGAAGATTTCCTTCTGCAGCTCGACGCGGGCGGCGAGCGGTTGATTCACTTCTTCGCCGCGGGCTTCGCATCGGCCTTTGCTGCGGGCACAACCTCTGCCGCAACCGGCGCGGCTGCAGGAGCGGGCGCGGCCTCGGGGAAGCTGCAGCCAAGCGAGGTCTCTTGCAGGCGCTTCGAGGAGAGGTAACGGCGTGCGCGGCGCTGGGCGATGGCGTTCGTCAGGCGGTAACCCGACGGGGCCGCGTTCGGATCGTGGGCGACTTTGGGGAGCTCGGGGCAGCCTTCAGCTTCACGCTCCATGTCGTCGTTGAACTCGCGCGGGTAGCCGTCGAGATCGCGGCAGAGCACTTCGTGGAGCTGGTCCTCAAAGAGGTTCTTGTCGCCGACGCGGCAGGCGTAACGGGTCGCGTAGTTGAGCTGGACGACGAGCGAGCGACCGTTCGTCTTGCTCTTGACTTCGCTGAAGATGCCGACCGCGGTCTTTGCACCCTCGCCGCACGTGTTCGTCGCAGCGCAACCCGCATCGATTTCCGTGCGCGAAACGAGCGCGGCCTCCGTGAGTCGCGACGCGTAGTCTTTGTATCCGGGCTGGTACTTGAAGACGTGCTGCATCATCTGCCGCGAGGCGGCGGCGAGCGACTCGGCAGGCGCGCAGAGGCTTTGGCGGTTGAGCATCGCGTAGGCGGACCAGAACACGTGTTCCACGTCGCGTTCGGAGGTGAAGTTCTTCTCGAGCGTTGCCGCGAGCGCGTCTTCGGTCTTCACATGGTCGGCCCACTGCTTGTCGTTGAGCGACAAGAGCTCATAGGCGTAGCCCTTGCCTCGATCGTAGGCGTTGCACGCGCGATCAATCGCCACGGAGCGCGCCGCCTCGTCGCCCTTCTCGACGGCGAGTTCGATGTCGTCTTCGATGTACGCGTACGTGCCGCCGCCCCAGGCCTTGACGAGCATGAAGAGCGTGTTGTCGTCTTCGGGCACCAAGGTGTGGACGCCTTCGAACTGCGCAATGCCGGAGAATGCAGCGGCTTTCGCCACCTCGTAGTCTCCAACGGTGTCGAGGGCTGCGCCGAGCTGGCGAGTCGTCTTGATTTGGCCTTTGGCCAAGACTTTGGTGAGGCTGCACGCGCTCGTCGCGAGAGTGAGGAGTGCGCACGAGGCGATGGTGAGGGTGCGTCGCATGGCGCAAAGGGTACGGGGGCTCGTTTCGGCGTGTCAACGTAACCGGCGCGAAACCGTGTCGAAGTTCCCGCCGCGGCTCCGTCGCGCTCCGGCGGGAAAAAACCAGCACGCGACCACCGGAGCGGGGTGGTGAGGCGCGTGTCCATGGCGCAGGTGTCACGGTCGACTATGCAAAACTTGCAGGCTTGACGAATGCGATTCTCGTGACGATGGATGATTGAAGGTCGAATTTCCTTGAATCTTGGGAAATAGCCCGCTCGCCGCGTTCTTCGTTCTGGCAGCTCCAGTTGGCGAGAGTCCTGCAGGAGAGAGTGCAAGGGAAAATGGCCGGCCCGTGTGCGTCGTTCTTCCTCGATTCTTCCTTGTTCCGCCCCTTCACGTTTTCATCACCCGCTCTGGAGGTTCGTCATGCGCCACCCACGTTCCGAGGCTGCCCTTCTCGCTCCTGAGGAATCCATCGCGGAAGAGCTCGACGAGCTCCGTGACGACGCGGACGAAGGCATTCCCGACGATGCGTCCTCGCGCATTGAGCTCGTGTCCGAAGAAGCGGAGGAAGACGAAGTCGAGCTGACCGACGACGAGGGGCTCGCACCGGATCCGAAAACGAAGGGCGTTAGCGACCGCGACGACTCGATGCTCTCGCGGTATTTTCGCGAAATGGCAGAGTTCGGTGTCCTTGATCAGGACGCGGAGCTTCGGACCGCTGTTTCCGTCGAGAAGAGTGAAGTTCAACAGTGGGTTGCGGTGCTTTCGTACCTGCCTGCCGCGAGCACCATCGTCGGGCACGTCGAATCGCAACTGCCAACGGGCGACGAGGCGATCGAAGTACCGGCGCTCCCGGTCATGCGGCGCGCGCTCGAGGCCGCAGCCAAGCGGGACTTCGCCGTCGCCAAGGGCAAACGCGACGAGTGGACCGCGCTTTGCATGTCGTTCGGTCGCGCCATTCGTCTCGCCGACAGCGATCGCTTGTGGATCCTGGCGGCTCAGGATCTCGTGCTCGGCCTTGGCGAGGTTCGCGACGACGATTTTCTCTCGTTCGACGAAGAAGAGGTCGTCGACATCCCGGTCACGCGCGAGCATCGGTCCGCGTGCGCTGCGATTCGCCGCGCCGTTGGAATCGCGGAACGCTCGAAGAACGCCTTTGTGCGCTCGAACCTGCGTCTCGTCGTGTCAATTGCCCGCCGATACAACCGCGGTCGCATGCCGCTCATCGACCTCATTCAAGAGGGAAACATCGGCCTCATGAAGGCGGTCGAGCGCTTCGACCATACGCGCGGCTACCGCTTTTCGACCTACGCTTCCTGGTGGATTCGCCACGCCATTTCCCGTGCGCTCGCGGACAAGGGGCGTGCCGTTCGCATTCCCGTGCACATGCTCGACACGCACAACCGCGTGCTTCGGACACGCCAGCTCTTGCTCGCGCGCAACGGGCGTGAGCCGACGCAAGAAGAGCTCGAGCGCGAAACGGGTATTCCCGCCGAAAAGCTCGAGAAGGTCATGGGCGCGTGGACCGAGACTCCGGTGTCGCTCGACAAGCCCGTTGGCGACGAAGACGGGCGCAGGTTCCTGGATTTTCTCCCGGACGAGAGCGAAATTTCTCCCTACGAGCGCATCGCTCAGGACGATTCGAAGCGCCAAGTCGGTGAGCTGCTCACGAAGCTTTCGCCCATCGAAGCTCACATTCTCCGGAGCCGCTTCGGCCTCGACGACGACGAGGAGCGCACGCTGAAGGAGATCGGCGATCACTACAGCCTCTCGCGCGAACGCATTCGCCAACTTCAGGAGCAGGCGCTCACGAAGCTCCGTCGGTATTACCGCGATTAGACCGCGTGTTCGTTTGCGCATCGTCGCGCGGCGTCGCTCTTCGGAGGATGCCGCGCGATTTTTTTCCCGCGTCGCGCTAGGTCGAGGGTCATGTATGGCGCGCCCAAGTCGGACGTTCGGTTGAGGAAAATCACAGCTCCGGAGCTTCGCGCGCGAAAGGGCGCAGGCCCGAAGATCACGATGATCACCGCGTACGACTACACGATGGCCCGTCTCGTGGACGCTGGCGGAGCCGACATGATCCTCGTGGGCGACTCGCTCGGCATGATCGTCCAAGGCGAACCCCACACGCTTGGCGTGACCATCGACGAGATTTGTTACCACGGGCGCTGCGTTGCCCGCGGCATCGAGCGCGCGCACCTGGTGGGGGACATGCCGTTCATGAGCTACCAACTGTCGCCCATGCAGGCCCTTGAGAGTGCGGGACGCCTCGTGAAAGAGGGCCGCTACGAGTCGGTGAAGCTTGAGGGCGGGGGCGTTGTCGCCGAGCACGTGGCTCGTATTGTTGCCGCAGGAATTCCAGTGGTTGGACACGTGGGCCTGACGCCGCAAAGCGTCCACGCGTTCGGCGGTTTTCGCGTGCAAGGTCGTGGCGACGAGGCCGAGGCGCGCATTCTCGCCGACGCCAAAGCGCTGGAAGAAGCAGGTGCATTCTGCATCGTTCTCGAAGCGATTCCGCCCGACTTGGCCGAAGCGGTCACGAAGGCCGTTTCAGTGCCGACCATCGGCATTGGCGCGGGACCCGGCTGCGACGGACAAGTGCTCGTGTGCACCGACATGCTCGGCATGGGCCTCGCGCCCGCTCCAAAGTTCACCAAGCGCTTCGCCGAGTTTGGGCAAGCCGCCGTGGCCGCGTTCGAAGACTACGTCCGCGAGGTTCGTTCGGGGAGTTTTCCAGGGCCGGAGCATTGCTACAAGCCGAACCATGGAGCTGCGCCAAGCGAAGCGCCCGTGGCCGAGGCAGGGTCCGAGCGCCCCGCCTCCTGAATTCGTCGCGCAGACTCAGAGCCAGAAACGCGCGCACACGGCGAGCGTCGTGCACCACGCGAGCCCGGCGACGATAGGGCGCACCTTGGCGGCATCGATTCGGCGAGCCACCGCGGCGCCGCCGTAGCCCCCGAGCACCGCGGTGACGACGATGGGCCACGTGCTGCGCAAGTCGCCACGGCCCGCCGCAAAAAAAGCGAGCGCCGCTGCCCCGTTGATGAGCACCCCGAGCAGCGACTTGAGCGCGTTCGCTTCGTGGATGGATCGCACGCCGAGCATGGAAAAAGCCGCCAACATGAGGATGCCCATGCCGCCGCCGAAGTAGCCGCCGTAGCCAGCGACAAGGGCTTGAAACGTGAGGGCCGCGAGAATGCGACCGGTGGTGCGCGACCCGGTGCCGAGGCGCCTCGTGAGGATGGGGCCGACGGTGAAGAGCGTCGTCGCACCAAGAAGCATCCACGGGACCACGCGAACGAAGCGCACGTCGCTCGTGGCAAGCAGGAGCCTGGCTCCCGCGAGTCCGCCCACGATGCTCACGATGCCGAGGATGGCCGCGAGACGAAGCTCCGCCGAAAGCTCACGGCGGTAGGCGAGGGTGCTCGAGATCGACGCGGGCCACAGCGCGATAGTGGTCGCGACGTTCGCATCGACGGGGGCCACGCCCGAAGCCAAAATCGCAGGAAAAAGCAAGAACGAGCCGCCGCCCGCCACCGCGTTGAGCGCGCCGGAAACGAACGCGACTGCGGCACACGCAGCGGTCGCGAGGGGCGTCATGAACCTCGAAACACGAGGAGCTTGTAGTCTGCAAAGAGCTGGAGCAGCGGCGTCGTGTCGAGGAGGCGCTCGAAGGCCTCGAACGGCACGCGCAAGAGCGGAACGGGGGCTTCACGTACGCTTGCGACGAGGCGCAGCGGCACGAAGCCCATGGCGTCACGGCGCACGAGAGCCAGCCCCGACGCTTCCGCATGGGCAATCCACGCGTTCACGTCGAGGGCGAGCACACGACGGAGCAGGGCCGACTTGTGGATAGGCTCGAGCAGAATGAGCTCACCGCCAGGAACCAAGGTCTTTCGCAGGTTTTGAAGAGCCTTCGCGAGGTCTTCCTCCGTGCGACACGCGACCGAAAGGCAGCCGACGACGAGGATGCGATCGAAGGTTCCGAGGCCGTCAAAACCCTCGAGCACATCGCCGGTCTCGAAACGCGTGCGGTCCGTCAAGCCTTCGCTTCGCGTCTCTTCGGCCGCGAGATCCGCCGTCTCTCTCGAAAAGTCCACGCCGACGACGCTGGCTCCATGGCGCGCGAGGTGCCTCGTCATGCGCCCCGTGCCGCAGCCTACGTCGAGAATGCGGAGGCCCGACACGTCGCCGAGCACGCGTCCGAGCACCGTGCGTTGGCGCTCGTCCCAAAGAAGATTGTAAGCGTTCGACGGCCACAGGGATCGCGAAAGGCCCGTTCTTTCCTTGGCGCGCGCGTCCCAGTAGTGAGCTTTGCCATAGAGGTCCGAGCGGTGGCGTCGTTCGCGCACGAGATTGAGCAGCGACGTTGCCCCGTCACGAAGACCGTTTCTCATGGTCGTGTCTCCAAGATCATCGCCGCGAGGGCGCGGTCGGCAGCCGCTTCGACGGACGCGCGCGTAGGGCCCTGGGCAAGCACGTAGCCCGTGCGCTTGGCCGAATCGGTGAGCGGATGAACCGTGCCGCCAACCGCGGGAAAAAGTTCCGCCGCGAGAACGCCTTCAACCGCGCGCGCGACCTCAAGGCCCCCCGTTGCGGTGACGATTCCAGGCGAACCAATGTGGAACTTCACGATGCCCGCGCCGTGAGCCGCGGAGCAAACGCCAGCGAATTCCAAGGAATGATCGCCGACGGCGATGCCAATGATACGGTCGTACAGGTCAACGCCAGAAACAATACGTGCCACATCCGCATCAAAGCCGCCACCCATACGGGCCGCAGTCTCGAAGAGGTAGGCGCGCCCCGCCACTGCGTCGAACGCCACCTGCGAGTAACAAGGGCCGCGCGTGAGCCCGAGGGCCTTGGCCCCTTTGCGCGCCTCCTCGACGACAAGGGCTTCGGCGGCGGCGCTAAGGCCGCTTGGCGCAACCTCGGCCACCATGACGCCGAGAGGCTTTTTCCCAGGCACTTTGATGCGTTCGGTGACCGCGTACGCGACGAGCTCCTCACGTTCGATAAAGCCCGTGACCGAGTACTCGCCGCCTTCGATCCACCGTTCGATGACCGCCTGCGCGAGACCCGCGTTCGCACCGTGGTGCAGCGCGTCGGCAACGGCTTCGACGAGGTCCGCGTGATCGTCCACGCGTGCGACGCCGCGCTGGCCCCAACCGCGCACGGGCTTCACCACAAACGGGTAGGGATTCCGCGAGGCAAAAGCCTCGGCATCCGCGAGAGACGCGCACGAAGCAAAGGGTGGAACGGCGACGCTTCCAGCCTCGTAGGCGGCACGCATCGCGTCCTTCTCTTGGCAGCGGCGAACGGTTTCTGGCGTCGTCGCGAAGGGCAGTCCGGTGCGGTGAGCCGCGATGGCCGTCGTTTTGAGCGCAAGCTCGCTGCCCGTCGTCGCGATGGCGTGGATGCCGCGGGCCTCGATGACCTGCACGATCGCATCGGCGTCGGCGGTGGAGACCTGCAAAAAGTCCGTGCAGTCTGCAATGCCAGGCGCCGCATTCGAACCGTCGAGACCGAGGACGTCGAAGCCGAGTGCCCGCGCACGGCGAATGAGCGAAAGCTGTGGAAAACCGCAGCCCACGATGAGAATGGGGGAACGCGTCGTGCTCATGGAACGTTTTCGTCGAGGCGGCGTGACGAGGCGCGCTCCACCGGGAGCACGGTAGGGCGAAGGAGCGAGGGTGTGCCGGAGGTGGCGTCCGAAGGTGCATCCGCAAAGTTGCGGCGCTCGGCCACGTTGAAGAGGGGGCGTCCCTGCACCTGAATATAGATGCGCGCGATGTACTCGCCGATGACCGAGAGCGCGAGGAGCTGGAGCCCGCCCATGAGCGCCACGAGCGCGAAGAGCGAAGGCCACCCGACGTTGCCGTAGCCAAACACGACCTTGCGAAAGACGGCCCAGGCACCGAGGCCTAGACCGAAGATCGCCGCGGCAATTCCCACGTTTCCGATGATGCGCAGGGGCTTCGAGCTGAAGCCGACCACGAGGTCGAACGTGTGGTTCAGGAGTTTGGTGAAGTCGTACTTCGTTTCGCCGGAGAAGCGCGCCGCGTGGACGACCTCGACCGTGCCGATGCGGGCCCCGCTCCACACGAGGAGCGCGCTGAAGAACTTGCGGCGCTCGGGCAGCGCGGCCACATGGCGGGCGATGGTCGCGCGCATGAGGCGAAAGGTGCTCACGTCCGGAGGCAGCTCGATGGCGAGGGCCCGGCGCACCACCCACTGCATGGTGCGCGAGGCCTGCACGCGGAAGAACGAATCCTTGCGCTTTGCACGCAAGCCGTAAACCACGTCAAAACCCTCGGCTTGCTTCGCCCAGAGCTTCGGAAATTCTTCCGGCGGGTTCTGCAGGTCGCCGTCCATCTGCAGGATCCACGCGCCGGTTGCGTGAAGGTAAAGCGCCTCGACCGCGGCCTCTTGCCCGTAGTTCCGTGTAAAGCGCACGAGTCGAATGCGTTCGTCGAGGTCGGCCATCGCTCGGAGCGCGTCGTAGGTGCGGTCCCGCGAACCGTCGTCGACGAAGATGAACTCGTAGGAGAGCCCCATCTGTTCGACGACCGCGCGCGTGCGATCGACGAGAAGACTCACGTTGGCCTCTTCGTTGAAGACCGGGACGACGATGCTCAGGTCCGGGGGAAGGCTCATGAGGAAAGGGCCTCTTCGAGGGCCGTAGCCACGCGAATTTGCTGCTCTTGCGTCAGTGCGGGGTACTGCGGGAGGGAGATCGTGCGGTCGCCAATCGCCTCGGCGTGCGGAAGGGAACCGCGCGCAATAGACAGAGTACGTACGAGGTAAGACAGCGTATGGATCGCGCGGTAGTTCACCGCGACACCGATGCCGCGCGCTCCGAGGCCAGTCAGAACGGCGTCGCGCTTGTCGGCGGGCACGTGCACCGTGAAGAGGTGGTGTGTCGACTGGCCCACGCGCGTGACGAGTGGCGAAACGGCGCTAGGCGCTTGCGCAAAGAGAGACGGCGCGAGCTCGGGCAAGAGCGTTCGGTAGCGCATGTCGACCGCTTCACGTGCCGCGCGCTGTGCGAGCGCCCTGGGAAGTTGCGGGCGAAGTATGGCGGCGTCGAGGTCCGTCAGGTTTGCCTTGAAGCCGAGGTCGACCAGGTCCCAGTGCTGATACAGCCCGCCGTGGCGGTCGGACGCGGCCTTCGAAACCCCGTGGTTGCGGAGCTGGCGCATGCGTTCGGCGAGCGTGGCGTCGTTCGTGACAATGGCTCCACCGTCGCCGCTCGTGATGGTCTTGGTCGCGTAGAACGAGAAGACCGCGGCGTCACCAAGGTCGCCCGGGCGCACGCCGTCGCGCTCCATCTCGATTCCGTGCGCGGAGTCTTCGAGGAGCCACAGGCCATGGGCGTCGGCGAGAGCACGAAACGCGCGCATGTCGGCGAGCTGTCCGAAGAGATGAACCGGCAGGATTCCCTTGGTTTTCGGACCAATCGCCGCGTGCACGTTCGCCGGGTCGAGGAGGCCTGTCGCGGGGTCGACGTCGACGAGCACCGGCTTGCCGCCGAGGTGCATGATGGCATTGGTCGTCGAGACGAACGTCATGGGCGTCGTGATGACTTCGTCGCCGGGCTCAAGGCCGAGGGCTCGCAGCGCGACAAGAAGGCCGTTCGTGCACGAGTTCGTTCCGACGACGTGGCGATCCCCAAAGAGCTCGTCGCCGGTGACGCGGTCGCGGAGCAGAAACGCGCCAAGCTCACGCTCGAAGGCGGCGACCTGAGGGCCTAGCGTGAGGAAGACCGTTGCGAGGACCTGACGCCACGAGGCGGCCTCATCGTCGCCAAGGGTATGGCGAAAGAACTCGACGCGTTCCGGCGGGATCATGCGGTACCGAGGATATGGCCGTGGATGGCGAGCGACTGCGCGGTGAGCTCGGCCTCGCGCAGAAAGACGTACTGGCGCAGCGTGTAGCCACGGCGGTCGTCCGGGTCGACCTTGCCGCTTCGAAGCGCCGCAAGGACCTCTTGGATGCCGTCGTCGATGGTGCGCGTCGTGTGGAAGTCGAGGCCCTCGCGGATGGTGTCGAACTTCACGTTGTAGTCGCGCAAGTCCGGGTCCGTGCCCACGCTCACGAGTTCCGTCGACGGAATGGCGTCGCGCACGCGGTAGGCGAGATGTGCAATCTGCACGTTATTTTCGTCTGACCCCACGTTGAACACGCGGCCTGCGCATTTGCTCGCTTCGGCGGTGGCCGCGAGGTGCATTGCCCGCGCGACGTCGACCACGTGCACGAAGGGGCGCCACTGTTTTCCGCCGCCCTCGACGGAGACTTTGCGGTTCACGTACGCGTTCTTCGTCATGACGTTCACCGCCAGGTCAAAGCGCATGCGCGGGCTCACGCCGAAGACCGTGGCGAGGCGAAGCGCGACCGTCTCGAAGGCTCCCTTCGAATCGCGTCCGAGCGCCATGGCAAAGTCTTCGACCTCGCACTTGGCTCGCGCATAGAGCGATACCGGATTACGCGGGCTAGCCTCTGTAAGACCGAGACCGGCCCCGTGGCCGTAAACGCTGCAGGAACTCGTGTAAACGTAACGGCGTACACCCGCCTCGCGTGCGAGCGTGGCGAGGCGCTTTCCGCCATCGATGTTGATCGACTCGGTCAGGTGAGCCTCAAGGTCGCACGACGGGTCGTTTGAAATTCCCGCGAGGTCGATGACCGCTTCGACCTGCTGAAAGACGATGCGCGGGTCGAACGTGCGAATGTCGTCCTTGAAGATGCGTAGCCGCTCTCCAAAGCGCTCCTTCGCCGCGTCGAGCGTGGGCCCGAAGTAGAACCGGTCGATGACGGTGACGTCGTGACCGGCCTCGAGGAGGTGGGGAACGAGGACAGAACCGATGAAACCGGCGCCACCGGCAACGAGAATACGCATGGAAAGTCCGTGCCCGGGGCCCTACCATAAAGCCCCTCGCGGCCAAGGGTTCCGCGGCTCCTGCACGCGAACGAGGCGACGCGGAGACGAACCGGTGGAGGCCGCCGCACGAACTCGCGTCCGCGGTGTTCCGTCGGGCTTCATGCGCCGGAGCAACTCCGCTAACGACGTCGAATGGCAACCATGGGGCGGATTCTCGGCGTGCTCCGTGTTGGGGTCTCGGCGACGGCGCTTTTTCTTCACGCGCGCACTTACGATCTTCTCTGCGACGACGCGTACATCTCGCTGCGCTACGCGAAGCACTTGGCGAGCGGAAATGGCCTCGTTTACAACGTTGGCGAGCGCGTCGAGGGCTACACGAATTTCCTGTGGGTCGTCCTCGAAGCGGCACTCCTCAAGGCCGGGGCCGAGCCTCGCACCGTCGTCGACATTCTTGGGGCGTTGACCGCCATTGGGGCCGCTTCGGTGATCGAATGGGGCGGGGCCACCGTGGGTCTCGGAGTCCTCGCGCGTCTCGTGTCGCACGCGGCGCTCGCCTCGTCGGTGTCGTTCGCCGTCTGGCTCCTTGGGGGCCTCGAAGCCAGCGCCTTCGGCGTTCTTGTCCTTGCGACGTTGCTCGCGGCTCATGAGGCAGTCGGCGCGAATCTGCCGCAAAAAACCAGGGGAGTCGTCGCAGGGCTCGTGGCTGCGGCGGCCATGCTTATGCGCCCCGAAACGCCCATCGTGGTTGCGTGCGCTGCGCTCTCGGCGGCCTTCGTCTACCGAGGTGCCGCGGTCGCCGCATTGCTCCGAGCGGGTGCCGCGTTCACGCTCGTCGTCGGCCCGATGCTCCTTGCGCGTCGCGCGTATTACGGCGACTGGTTGCCTAATACTTTTTACCTCAAGACGACCGGTGACGGGGTCGAGCTTCTCACGCAAGGGGTTCAGTACCTTCGCTACGCAGGCGGGCACCATGGGGTGTTCCTGGCGGTCGCTCTCGCGGGCCTCGTCGTGCTCGTGCGGCGCGCTCCGACGCGCGTATTCGCACTGTCTGCGCTCGGGTTCCTCGTGCTCGACGTCGTGTATATTGCACGCATTGGGGGCGACTTTCTTCCGGCCACGCGCTTCATCGCGCCGCTACTGCCTCTCCTCGCGCTGCTCTGCGGTGTGGTCGCCGAGGAGCTCGGTGGCCAGGTTCCCGAGGCCATGCCTGGGGCGCGAAGCCGCGTGGTCCGAGGCGCGATGGCGACCGTCGTCCTCGTCCTCGTTGCGGTTCCGCAACTGGTGTGGAGCCGAAGCGTGGCGGTCGTGCACGAGGTCGAGGAGCAGCAGCTTCACATCGAACCGCTTCGATGGACGCGCCTCTACGCGCTGCGGTGGGCCGCGCTTGGACGCTGGATTTCTGCGCACGCGAAGCCCGGAGACTGGATGTCGATGGGGGCTGCTGGGGCCGCTCCGTATTACGCAGGACTTACGGTATCGAACCTCGATATACTCGGTCTCTGCGACAAGTATGTGGCCCGCGAGGGCGACGTCGTGGGGAGTCGACCGGGGCATCAGCGGAGGGCCCCTCTCGCGTACACGCTCTCGAAGGAGCCGGTGTTTGTGTTCGACGGCGACTTTGACCGGGACTACGAGCCCCGCCTCAAGCGCTCGCCCGTTTGGGAGGCGCGCGGGTACCAGTGGGCTCGGGCGCGCATCGACGCGAAGCAGTACGGCGCGCCTTCGACGTTTTGGTACGTGTTTTTGCTGAGAAATGACCGGGCCCTCGAATTGAGGGGCACCCCAGGACTTGGCCTCGCGACGGACGAATTGAACTGAGCTTCACTTCGTCCGGCTTGCCGGCGAAAGGGCTTCTCGCGGGTGCCATGTTTCGCCATGGTGCGCGCGTGACCGTTCGAAGCGCTTCTTTCCCCGCCCGATTCGCCGCGTTGGTCGTCTGTGCCACGGCGGCAGGCCTCGCGTGTGCCTCGTCCCGCGACGCGTCCAGCGGGGCTGCTTCCGCCGCGTACGCCAGGCCGAAAGCCTCGCCCTTTGACCTCCCGCTTCGGGCGCTCTTGGCGGCGCCGGACCCCGATGTTTCCCGCGTGGCAGCGTCGCTTGGCGTCACGGCTCCGGAGTTCGTCGAAGGCGTGCGCGTCTACCGCGTCCTCGTGGTTCTCGAGGTGGGCACCGCGGTCGAGGCCATCGTCGATCGCCCCGGCCTTGAGCTTCGCTCGCATCTTGGGCGCGTGCTCTCGCTGCGCGTGACGGGCGAAGCGCTCGCGACACTCGCGCGAGAGCCGGGGGTGGTCGGCATCCAAGCGGCAAAGCGCGTGCACGCACTCAACGACGTGGGTTCGGCGGTGTCGTCGGGCAAAAAAGTGTCCGTGCCCGCCGCGGGCTTCGTCGACACGTCCATCGAGGTCGAGAATGGCAAATCCTATGTGTTTGCCCTGGGTGCGAAGGGCCCGAAGCCGAACGGCGCAGACCCGGTTCTTTCGCTTTGCCGCGACGCTGCATGCACCGGCGCTTCGCTGCTGGCCACCGACAGCACCTCGGGGCCTGGCACCGACGCAAGCCTCGCGTACACCGCGTCGGCGACGGAGACGCTCCTCCTTCGCGCAACCGACGCGAGCGGCCTCGCGATGACCGATTCGCTCACGGCGTTCGGGTCGAATGGCCTTCCGAATCGCCTCGGCACCGGAGCCCGAGGCCTATGGTCCCAAGGCTTGCGCGGCGACGGGGCACTTGTGGCCGTTGTCGACACGGGCATCGACTTTTGCCACGACGATTTCACGACCGTGGACGCGGACGGCGTGCGCCATTCGCGCCTGGTTTCCCTGTGGGATCAGAACCTTTCCATTCAAGGAAGCGAGCATCGGCCCACGTCGTTTTCTGTTCCGGGCGGCCTCGCGTCGGGCGGCTACGGTGTCGAGTGGACGACCGCCGACCTCGATGCCGCGCTCACCCAGTGCGACACCGTTCGAAGCGTCGATGACGAAGGGCATGGCACCCACGTGCTCGGCACCGCGGCGGGAAACGGCCACGGCGGGCCTGGCGATCGTTACGCCGGCGCAGCCCCTGACGCGGCCATCGTCGGCGTGGCGACCACGTTCGACGACGCGGGAATCATGGACGGCGTCGCGTACGCCATTGCGGTTGCGCAGAGGCAGCACAAGCCCATTTCCATCAACCTGAGCATCGGAAGCCACGGCGGGCCCCACGATGGAACGGAAGCATTTTCCCTCGCCATGCTCGGAGCGGCGGGCCCGGGTCGATCGATCGTGATCGCTGCGGGCAACGAGGCCGACGTGCCTATCTTCGGGGCGTCTGCTGCCCCCGCGCCTGCTTCAGACGATCTCGTCGTGAGCGTCGCGAGCGGAACCCGTGCGGCGAAAGATGGAGCGCTCTTTCTGTGGACGGACGCGGCTGACGACTGGCGCATCACCGTGATCGACGCGGGCGGCACCGTTGTCGGAACCGCCGAGCCGGGCGACTCGCGCACGCTCTCGTATCAAGGCATGACGATGAAGCTCATCGTGGACCGCGCGCCCTACGATACGAACCCCGCCTTGCGTCAGGCGGCGTTCGTGGTCGAGTCGTGGACCCTGTCGAGCATGCGTTTTACCCTTCGTTTCGAGCGACTTCAGGGCACCGGGTCCGGGCGATGGTGGGGCTGGTCCGTGCCGGATTCGCCGGCGGTTATTTCCTTCGTCGATCATCGAAGCCAGGCCGGTGATGGCGGCTACCTCGGCACCATCAACGACATGGCCACGTCGGACGCGGTCCTTGGCGTGGGCGCAGGCACGAGCCTCGTGCGTGTGAAGAAGCTCGATGGCACGTCCGAAAGCGACGCGCCCGCGTGGTCGAGTTTCGGGTCCATTGCGAAGTTCAGTTCGCGCGGTCCCACGCGAGACGGTCGCGTGAAGCCCGACGTGGTGGCTCCGGGCATGTGGATCGTCTCCACGCTGTCTCGCTCGGCAACGCAGGCCCAGACCATCGTCGAGACGGGAAAACACCAGAAAATGCAGGGGACCAGCATGGCAACACCGGCGGTGACGGGCGTCGCGGCGCAGCTCCTTGCGACAGACCCCACCATCATTCCGAACCCGCTGCTGGCGACGACCGCGGTGAAGGACGCGGCGGTGATGGCGCTTGATCAAGGGTCCACGAACACGTGGGGCAACGGGAAGGTCGATGCGGTTGCAGCCTACACGCGTCTTCAGGCCGATGCGGCACCGGCGGCGACCTTTCGAGATGCGCGACGCGACGGCTTTCGCAAAGCCCATCTGGCGGTTGACGTGACCGACGCCGATGGAGCCGGGGACCTTGCGTACGTGCTCTGGGACGTGGACGGCGACGGCGCGAACGATGCCATCACGCGCGGCGACACGCTCGAGCTCGCTGTGGCCGGGACGGGGCCTTACACGGCGCGGGCCGTTGTCGTCGATAAGGCTGGAAAAACAGCGGTCACCACCGCGGTGGTCTTCGACGAACCCCTCATCGACGCGGGTGTTGATGCGGGTCGCGATGCGGGTCGCGATGCCGGCCGTGACACGGGCACGCCGGACGCGTCCGATGCAGCTGCCGACGACGCTGCGCCAGGCGATGCGTCCGAAGATGCCGCCGTCGTACTCGGTCCCGTGCTCCTGGCTCCTGCCGACAATGGCTGCAGTGTGCATGCAGCGGGTCGAGGCAAACGTCAGAGGTCTTCGGGCTCGTCGGGCGTGGCGAGCCTTCTCTGTCTTGTTGCAACGGTTGTCATTCGCCGTCGCAGCGGTCGCTGAGCCCGTCGAAACCCATGCCCCGTCGCTCCGACCGACACGCCGAAGCTCCGCAGCTTTCGCTCTTTGGAGACGAGGAAAAAGACTCGCCAATCGACCGCGTGACGTTGCGCGAGCCCGTGCGTCCATGCGCCGTCGCCGATGACGTGCGCGCCCTCGCATCGGCGGTTCCGTCGTGGCTCCGCCTCGGCACGAGCAGTTGGACGTTTCCCGGTTGGGGCCCCGACCTCGTGTACGAGCGCGAAGGCCTCTCGATGAAGCACCTCGCCGATCGAGGGCTTGAGGCTTATGCGCAACACCCGCTCTTGCGCACCGTTGGCATCGACCGCACCTTCTACGCCCCCATGCGCCAAGACGAGTGGGCCGCGTACCGTGGGCAGGTTCCGGACGACTTTGTGCCCATCGCGAAAGTCTGGTCCGGGGTGACCTCCGCCGTGACCCGAGAAGGCGCGCGAAATGAGCATTTTCTCAGCGCCGATCGCTTTCTCGACACCATGTGGGCGCCGGCCATCGCAGGCGGTTTCGACGAGCGCATGCCCTTCGTGTTCGAGATTCCGCCCATGCGTCGTGAGCACGAGCCTCCGGTGGCGTACCTGCTCGAGCGCCTCGAACGTCTCCTCGACTCGTTGCCGCGCGAGGGCCGATACAGCTTCGAGCTGCGCACGAAGAGCTGGCTCATTCCCGAGTACGTGCGCATGCTTGAGCGCTACGGAGCCTCGCACACGGTGAACTATTGGGGCACGATGCCGGGCCTCGCGCGCCAATGGAAGGTGGCCAAGGCCGCGTGTCAGAAGGTTCTCGTGGTGCGACTCATGCTTCCGCCGGGGGCGATCTACAACGAGCAAAAAGCGGCGTTTTCGCCCTTCGATCGCGAGGCGCACGCGCAGCCGGGCATGCACGACGAGCTCGCCTCGGTCCTCGACGAACTTCGCGGGGTGGGGTCACCGCCGGAGGTGTTTGTCATTGCGAACAACAAGGCCGAGGGCAGCGCGCCCATCACCTGCAGTCGCATCGCCGAGCGCTTCGTCGCGCGGGCGGGTAGAGTGACGCCGTCATGATGCATGCAGGGTACATCTTGT
>CAIQDA010000481.1 GCA_903870415.1 uncultured delta proteobacterium | reverse complement strand
CGGCAGCATCCAGCGGCGGCGGACGGCGGATCGGCTCTACCGGGATCTGTCGCTGCACCGCGTTGGGCTGGCGCGCGCGAACGAGGAGGCAAAGCACCTGGTGGACGGGGAGAAGCATTGAGCGTCGGTCTCGCCTCGCGACCCGCGGGAACGGCGTTGACAGCGGCACGGCGGAGCGGCGACACTGGATCGTGAGGAAATTTCCCCATGTCCCTACGACTCATCGCCTTGATCAGCCTTTGCGCCTTCGCCGCGTGTGCGGGCGCGGACCTGACCCATCCCCTCATTTGGCTTGACCGACGAGCAGCCTGAAGATGCCGTGCTCGTGAGCGACCTCATGGAACGCCTCCATCAGCTTCACGAGCTCGTCCTCCCGCATGTTCGGGATCAAATCGTACCACATCAGCCCCTGCCGCATCAGCGAATGTTGCCGCTCCTTCGACGTGTTCGTCTTGAGGTAGCGATCGAGGCCGCAGCGCTCACCCGCGATGCCAAGCAGCGTCACCATCGCCTGCGCCAGCACCCCGAGCAGAAGGATCTTGTCGCGGCGCGCTGGCGTCTCGATGCTGCAGAAGCGAAGCCCCATCCCGAAGCGCGGGTCCTTCAGATCGCGGAAGGTCTCCTCTGTCTGGAAGCGGCGGCCGTACTGCGCCTTGATCACTTTCGGATCCAGGTCTGGGTCCGACGCCGCCAGGCACCACACGTCCTTCATCTTCGCGTCACGCACGATCACGACCTTGCCAACGCGCTGCTCATCGACGGTGACGCTCGCGCTCATCATCGAACGGAGCTTGCCCGTCGCGCGCTGCCAATCCGCCGCCTTGCGCGTCTCGCCGTCCCAGCTCGTGACGTTCACGTCCTGCCGGAAACGCAGCACGTAGTCGAACTTCAGCGTGTCGAGGATCGTGTACATCGTGCGGTTGCCGAACTCGCGGTCCGCGACGACGAACGCGCGCTTCACCGAGGTCGGAATCGCGGCGCGGAGTTGCGTCAGCAACGCCTCGACGTGCGCGAACTTCCGACCCTCCAGCTCGGACTTCTTCACCGTCAGCCACATCAACGGCGTCGACCGGCCGCGATCCTCCTGCAGCGACGCGACGAGTGTGGTGTGGTCATCGGCGTCGGCGTCGGTCCAGTCGAGGTTGATCCACGCGTCGGTTCGATCGAGCAGCATGAACTCGACCCAGAGCGGGAGCAGCACGTCGAGGTCGATGCGCATGTTGGACAGGAAGCGGTCGACCTGCTTCACAGCGTGCTTGGTCTTCACGCCGCGCGCGGCGGCCATGCCCTTCCCGATCGCAGTGATGCCGAGCACACCCGCGGCGACAACGCCGACCGTTGCGTGCGCCATGGACAGGATGCGCTTCGCGTGGAGGTCCTCGCCGAACAGCGTCGTCAGGTACTCGAGGACACGTTCGACGGGAATGGCGGGACGGCGGGCAAGCGCGGCGGCGGCGGGGAGCATGATCGATCTCGCGACGATCGCGCGCTCCTACCCGCACGAGATCGTGCTGGCCAGTGGAAGAGATGCCGTGCTACGATGACGGTCCTAGGCGGATAAAATGAGGGGATCGGTCAGGTAGGCGATCCCGTCCCTCGTTCACGACGGGGCCTCGGGTGTTACATGGTCTCAACGTAGCTTCCCGACGACTAAGTACACTACGACCGCGACTCGATGCGGTATTCGGTTGGGTGAAACTAGCGTGCCACAAAGCGTTCTGCTCGGAAAATCGCGGGGATCATAGCGGCTTAGTGACACACGAAACGT
>CAIQDA010000480.1 GCA_903870415.1 uncultured delta proteobacterium | reverse complement strand
CGAACGCACGTCGCCCAACATGGCGAGTTCGAGCGTTCCGCCTCGCACGACCTCAGCGCTCTCGAGTCCTGGAAAAGGTGGGCTCAAAGGACGATCGCACGCGGCGAGCGCGAGGATCGCACCGAGGCCGAAGCGTACGCGGCTAGCGATCCCCATGGCTCGCCTCCTCTTGTCTCGCGGCGAGCGCACTCGACACGCTGCCACTTGCTGCGACGAGGATGACGACTGCGGCGCAGGGGAGGAGCAGGAGGCGCGGCGCGTCCGCGAGGAAGTCTTGGCCATCGGCAAGAAGGTTTCCGAGCGTTGCCGCGGGCGGTGGCAGCCCAAGGCCGAGGTACCCAAGGGCGGCTTCGGCCAAAAGCAGCTGCGCGAAAAAGGCCGGAGCCAACGTGAGCGAAAGTCGAACGCACGGCTCTGCGACGTGCCGCAAAAGAACTGAAAATTCCCTAGCGCCAAGAGCATAGGCCGCGTCCACGAACCTCTCGCGCTGAACGCGAACCGCGCGATCGCGAACGAGCTTCGCAGCCGTGGGCGCAGCGCTTGCGGCCATGACGAGCACGATCGCGACGGGCGTGACCTCGTCGAGAACCGCCGCGAGGCTCACGACGAGCAGGACGAACGGAACGGCCAGCGATACCTCAACAAAGAAGAGGAGCAGCGCATCGGCGCTGACGGGAATCCACGTCCGACGCGCGCGCGCGCTTGGGGTGCTCGACGCAAGGCCAAGCACGAGACCGAGGCCCAAAGCGATGGCAGTGGCTGCGCTCGAAAGCGCAAGCGAGGTGCGGATCGCGAAAAAGAGGCGCAGAGCTTCGCTGCGACCGATGGAGTCCGTCCCTAGAAAAAACAGGCGCGAGGGCTCCTCCATGAGCTGCCCTCCAGGACGAACGCTATGCAGAGTACAAGCATCGTCGAACGGAACGAAGAGCGGCAGCAACGCGACCACACTGGCGAGCACCGCGCATGCAACGTAGGCGCCCCAACGCGCACGGTCGCTCATCGAGCCTCGACGAAACGCTGGGATCACAGGGCTACAATCAGGTGTTTGGCCCTGTGAGGGCGCACGTTCGCGGCCTCGCGACGACGATGCACAGGCAATTTGACACGGACCCTCTGCCGACAGGTGCAGTTGCAGAATGCAGCAATCAGCGCCGGCGCACGACGAATCATGTGCGGGCAGCGAGCGCATATCGCGTGGAGAAACGCAGGGTGTGAGCTCACGTTTTGTCCGCGCATGAAGCGCAAGTTCGTGACGAAAACGCCTCGTTTCTTCTCCTTCGTCGCCGCGCTTGCGTAGGGTTCGCGAGGGGTCGAAGGCGGCCGCCTCACGGGATGCCCGTGGACATTGTTTGTCATGCCCCCCCCGCTTTTCCGAGGCATGGAATCCATGATGGACATGTGCAAAAAAAAAGCGAAACCCCGCGTTGACCGATGGAAATTCTGTCGCGTATTGTCAGGGCAACTCGATGAGGGTTGTCGCGGTTAGCGGCCACTGCATCGAGCCAATATTGCAGCGTTGGCGGGGTAGGGGTGCAGGTCGCCCATGCCTGCGGCGAACGTGCGCTTCTTTTCGTTCCGCCCATTGAGGCGAGCTTCCCTTGCATCCGGTCTTGAACCGGTGGCTCCACGAGCATTCAAGACGACGACGTGTCGTTTCGCGAGGCGCGAAGCAGCACGACGCCCACGTTCCCCCAATCGCCCGCGTTTGTCGAGGCACTGGGTTGGGCAGGCGGAAGACAGTGCGTGCTGCGGTTAGGGACCGCCGCGTAAACCACTGTTTTCCGAGGGGTGAGGCAACGCTGGAAACGGCACCGGGAGGAAACTTTTATGACGACGAAGATGGCGACCGCAGAACTGATCGAAACGACAGAGACCGAAGAGCAGCTGACCCGCGAACAGCGCCGTTCACGTCGCAAGCGCGCCGTCCGCGCCCGCACCATCAGCATCAAGCGCATGACGAAGCGCGAGCTCGAACTCGGACGCGTCCTCTACCCGGACGTCGAGGGCGTTGCGCAGCCGAAGACCCGCGAAGAGTGCATCGGCGGCATGCGCCCATGCGCGTTCGTGTCGTGCAAGCACCACCTCTACTTGGACGTGTCGGCCCGCACCGGCGCCATCAAGCTCAACTTTCCTGACCTCGAGGTTTGGGAGATGAACGAGACGTGCGCCCTCGACGTGGCCGACCGCGCAGGCGCGACGCTCGAAGAAGTTGGCGCCATCATGAACCTCACCCGCGAGCGCATTCGCCAGGTTGAAGTCAAAGCGCTCGCGAAGCTCGAGGCGCTCCAAGACGGTCACTCGCTCCGCGACTTCGTGGAAGAAGGACCCGTCGGCAAGCGCCGCCTTCCGGTGCTCAATCAGCCGGTCGTGACCGACGAAGATGACGATGACGACGATGTCGTCGAGGACGAGGCCGTGACGTTCGAGGCCGCTCTCGACGCCGAATAAGCCAAGGAGGAGACGAGCGCGTCCTCCCCGGTGGCGCCCCGTTTCCCGAGCCTGAGTGCTCCCATGAGCCACGCACGACCTTGTTTTGGTAAGGTGCGTGGCTCTTCGCATGCCTGAGCCTTCTTCCCCGTCGTCGCTCGCTCGCTCCGTTTTGGCGGTGAGTGAGGCGTACTGCGCGGATCGACGCTGCGCGGTCGTGGCCCCAGGCCTCAGCGCGTTGCCCGAGGGCTTGCTTCTGGCGGGCGCTCGCTCGGTTCATCACTACGCGACCGATGCGGAGAGGCGTCCTTTGGCGCTGCGTCTCGATCGCACGCTTCTCGTCCGTGAGCTGCCTGCGTCGGACTTCGACGTTCGCGAGGGGGCCTTCGATGTCGTGGTGGTCGCGGACCTCGCGGTGCTCGGCGATGTGCCCACGTGGCTTGGGCGTTTTCGTCGCTTGATTGGCGCGAGCGGCGTGCTCGTTGCGGGCGCTCCGCGGGCGAACGCCTTGGACCGAGCCGAGCGTTTTTCCTCGTTCTCGGTGCACGAACTCGACGATCTCATGTCCGTGCAATTTGCATGGGTTGATCTCCGCGGGCTCGCTTCGTTTCACGGGCTCGTGGTCGCACCTATCGGCGCGCGCGGTTCGATCGGTGACTTTGTCATTCATCCGCTCGACGATGGACGCGCGGCCCCGGAGAGCCTCGTTGCCATCGCGTCGCAGCGGGCGCGCCCCCAGGAGCCGTCGCTGCTTCTTGAGGTCGAAGGGCAGCGCGACGCAACATCATCGCGAGCGGCGAGCGTGCTTGAGGGGCGTGCGCCGTCTTTCGTGCAGGATGCATCGAACGACGGAGAAGCGGTTGCTCGGCTGCAGCGCGAACTCTACGCGGACTTGGAAAAAGCCAAGGTCGAACGTGCGGACCTTCTCGACACGATCTCCCTTCGCGAGGCGTCGCTGCGGGCGTGCGAAGCGGAAGGCGACGGCTTGCGGCAGGAGGTCCTCGCGCTCACGACGCATCTCGATCGCGCTCTCGCGGGGGCCGTTCCCGCTCATCTTGCACGCCTCGAAGCGCTCGCCGACAAAGACCGCCCGCGCGTCGTCGAAACGCCGATGGCACTCGCGGAGCGCGAACGCTTTCTTGACGAACTTCGCGCCGCGGACGCAGCTCGCGCCGAGGCCGACGACGCGTGCTTGCGCCTTGAAGCGCGCCTTCATACGTCAGAAACGCAGCGAAAAGCCTTGGAGAGCGCGCTTGCTGTTCGCACGAGCGACACCGATGACTTGGGCTCGCAGGTCGCGATGCTGCTCGCGGAGTTGAAGGACTTTGAAGCAGTGGCAGGTGTCGAGATCGACTGTCGCGAGACGAAACTTCGGGCTCTTGCGCGCGCCCAAATGAGCGCCGAGGCCGATACGCACGCGCTGGCTCGGTGGCTTCAAGCGTCGGCGGTTACGGCGCACGTTTCCGCGGCGTTGGGGCACTCCTCCATCCCCACGTCGATGGAGGACGAGGGCGTGCTTGTTCGCTCGCTCCTGAATCAGCGCGCGCGGGCCGATCTTCTTTCGCTTGAAATCCAGGCGCTTCACGCGCGTCTGAGACGAATCGTCGATGCGGCGGACGACGCGGCGTCGTCGAGTGTTGACATGGGAGCGTCGGCGCTTAGGTTGACCAACGTTTCCCCGGCTTCGGCGGCCTCTTCGTTGCCCAAACTTTCGGGGCGGCATTCGGACGATGGCTGAGAAGCGTGACTATTACGAAGTGCTGAGCGTGGCCCGTGACGCGAGCACCGACGATCTCCGGAAGGCGTTCCGCCGTGAGGCGATGAAGCACCATCCGGATCGCAACCCCGACAACGCGGAGGCCGAGGCCCTCTACAAAGAGGCGAACGAGGCTTACCAAGTTCTCAACGACCAGCAAAAACGCGCCGTGTACGACCAGTACGGGCATGCGGGTCTTGAGGGCGGCGGCGGCGGTGGCGATTCGGGCGACGTGTTCTCGCACATGCAGGACCTCTTCCAAGAGATGTTCTCGGGTTCAGGTTTCGGCGGTGGTGCCGGTCGCGGACGTCGCCAGCAACGCGGGGCCGACTTGCGGGTCGAGTCGAAGCTCTCCCTTCGCGATGCCGCGTTCGGCTGCAAGCGCGAGATCGACGTGCGAGCCCCGAGCCCGTGTTCCGACTGCTCGGGCACCGGTGCGAAGGCGGGCACGAAGGCCGAAACGTGCGTGGGATGCCGCGGCGCGGGTCAGGTCAGCACGCAGCGCGGATTCGTGATGTTTTCCTCGCCTTGCGCACGCTGTGGCGGCACGGGCCAGATGATCAAAACGCCGTGCGCGTCGTGCCGTGGACAAGGGGCCGTCGAGAAGGCGCGCAAGGTCACCGTGAGCTTCCCCGCGGGCATCGACAGCGGGCAGCGGCTTCGTGTCACCGGGCAGGGCGTTCATCCGGGCGGAGGCCTCCAGCCGGGCGATCTTTACGTCGACGTGGACGTCGCAGAGGACCCGCGCTTCGAGCGCGACGGCATCGACTTGGTGCTTCGACTCGACGTGGGTTTCCCGACCATGGTGAACGGCGGAGCGGTGCAAGTGCCCACACTTGAGGCCGAGGGCGAAGGCTCTACACTCCTCGAAATTCCCAAGGGAACGGCCCCAGGAACTCTCTTCTCCATGCGCGGACGCGGCATTCAGCGCCTCGACGGTCGGGGCCGAGGAAACCTCGTGGTCGTCGCTCAAGTCGCGGTGCCAAAAAAAGTTTCCGCGAAGGCTCAAGAGTTGCTCGCGGAGCTCGAAGCCGAGTTCGCCCGCAACGCCTGATTCGGACTCCCCATGACGGTTCTTCAGGTCGGGAATGTGCGCCACGGTTTCGGCGCCGACGAGCTCTTTCGTGACGTGACCTTCTCGCTCGCGATCGGAGAGCGCGCGGCACTCGTCGCTCCAAACGGTGCGGGCAAGAGCACGCTTCTCAGACTTATTGCAGGTGAAACGCAACCCGACGGCGGCTCCGTCACCGTTCGCAAAGGAACGAAGGTTGCATACTACAGGCAGAGCCACGAGGTTGCCGCGTCTGGGACCGTGCTCGACGCGTTCCTGTCGAGTTTCGGTGCCGTGCTCGAACTGCGTCACCAATTGGGCAACGCGCAAGAGCGGGCGGCCCTTGGCACCCAAGAGGCGCTCGACGCCCTCGGTCATGCGCAGGAGGCCTACCAGCGGGTCGACGGCGACGCGCTCGAGCGTGAGGTCTCGATGCTTGCGGGGAGCCTCGGATTTTCGGCGCGCGATCTGGAGCGTCCCGTGGCGTCGCTCAGTGGCGGAGAACGTGGCCGTTTGCAGCTCGGAATCGTGCTCGCGCAGAAGGCCGACCTGCTGCTGCTCGACGAGCCCACAAACCACCTCGACCTGCCCACGATTGGCTGGCTCGAAAAGCATCTTGCGTCGCAGCGTGGGGCTCTTCTCGTCGTCTCTCACGATCGCGCGTTCCTCGATGCGGTGACGACGCAAACGTTCGAGCTTGGCGCGCGTGGTCTTCGCAGTTACCCGGTGAGCTACGGCGCCTACGTGGAGCTGCGCGAAACCGAGCTTGAGCGCGAACGCAGCGTCGTCGATCGTCAGCAGGCCTTCATCGGCAAGACCGAAGACTTCATCCGCAAGAACATCGCGGGGCAAAAGACGAAGCAGGCGCAAAGTCGCCGTAAAATGCTCGACAAGATCGATCGCCTCGAGAACCCGGAAGACGTGTGGGCCGACGCGGAGCGACTTCGTTTTCGCTTCGCCGACGCTGCTCGATCCGGTGACTTGGTGCTGGAGGCCTCGGGTCTCAGCGCCGAGCGAGGAGGGCGACAACTCTTTCGTGACGTGTCGCTCCTCGTGCGTCGCGGCGAGCGCATCGGCATCGTGGGGCCGAACGGAGCGGGCAAGACCACGCTCGTGAAGCTTCTCACGGACGGGCCACGCGGCACGGACGCCGGTTCGGTGAAGCTTGGATCAAACCTCCTCATCGGCATCTTCGATCAGCACCTTGGCGGCGTGAACGTCACGCGCACCGCGGCCGAGGAAATTCGCAGCGTTCGCGGCGATTACACGCTCGAAAAAGCGCGTGAGTACTTGGCGCGTTTTCGTTTTTGGGGCGACGATCCGTTGCGCGTCGTGTCGGGGTTCTCCGGTGGCGAACGCACGCGGCTTGCCCTCGCGAAGCTCCTTCTCGAGCCGAAGAACCTTCTCTTCCTCGACGAGCCCACGAACCACCTCGACATCCCCGCGGCAGAGATTCTGGAAGAGGCGCTTGCGGGTTTCGAAGGCACGGTCTTCGTCGTTTCCCACGACCGGCGCTTCCTTGAGAGCGTCGCCACGCGCATCATCGAAGTCGAAGACGGGCAGGTGTCGTTCTTTCCCGCGGGCTTTGCGGATTATTGGTCGTCGAAGAACGAGAAAAAAGCTCAGGAAAACGAGCCAAAAGTCCGCGAAGGCAAGCGCAAGAACACGCAACCACCGCCGGCGCCGAGCAAGGTTTCCGCGCCCGCAAGCGACGTGGCGGGACGCGATCGATTCGAAAAGCAGCGCGATGCGCAGCGTGCCCTCGACAAGAAAAAGCGCCGCTTCACCGACCTCGAAAAGCTCATCGAAGACGGTGAAGCCAAGCTCGCGTCGATGCGCGAAACGCTCAAAGCGGACCCCGACGGAGACTGGACCGCGCTCTCGAAGCTCGTCACCGCGGAGCAGGCGCTCGCGGCGCAGGTCGATGCGTTCGTTGACGAGTGGACGCGCCTTGGGGTGGAGCTCGCGAACGAATGAAACGAGCGTTTTTCCTCGCGATTGTTCTCTTGGCCATTGGCCCGCAGGGGTGCCGCAAGCACGACCCTTCTCCGGCAGACGTCGCCGCGCCGATGCCGCTCGTTCGTGACGACGCGACGGACTTGCTCTTCACGTGGGTGAACGACGAGGGCGCGTTTATGGCGACCGAAAAAGTCGACGCGGTTCCTCCCTCCGCGCGTGACGTCGTGCGGGTGGCGTCGCCTGCGGTGCGTGACCCGGACCCCGCCACGGTCTTCGTTGTGGACCTGCGCGTACGCCGTCCCGACGGCACCTATGCCGTGACCACCATGGGCCGCGCGAGCTTCGATCGGATGGCCGTCGAGCGCAGAAAATCCAAGGTTCCAGCGGCTTCCGAACCTGGCGCGGCAGAAGGAGAGGGCGACGGTGCGGTCATCTATGGCGCCTCCTGGTGCGGGCCTTGCCATCAGGCCGAGGCTTGGTTCAAAGGCGCGGGCGTGCCTTACGTCGAACACGACATCGAAGAAGAGGCGGGCGCGCGCGACGAGATGCAGCGCGTGCTTGAGCGGTCAGGACGGCGAAGCGGTTCGATTCCGGTCATCGCGTGGCGCGGCAAGGTGTTCGTGGGCTTCGACGGCGCGGCGCTCGAGGCTTTGCGTCGCTCAAAGCCGTAAGGGCGCTTGGCGTTCGAGGCACGCGCGAGGCGGTCTCAGCGAACCCAGTCAATTACCTTGGTTTTCGTGAGACGACGCGCTCGTAGAGTTCACGCTTTGGGCGGCCGCACCATGCGGAGAGCAGCTCGCTGATGCGCTTGGCTCGCTCACCTTTGCTGTAAAGTGCATCGATGCGCGCGTCGAGCGCCTCGTCGGTGACCTCGCCTTCGCGGGCCTTCGCATCCCATGGTGCGAGGACGAGGACGACCTCGCCGAGCCAGTCGCGTTCGATCAACGCGAGCTCCGCGAGGGTTCCCGAAAGATGCTCTTCGTGGAGCTTCGTAATCTCACGAACGATGACCGCCTCGCGCGCGCCCATCGCATCGGCGAGATCGCGAAGCGTTGAGGTGAGGCGGTGCGGCGCTTCGTAAAGGACGACCGTTTCCTCGGTGTCGGCGCAAAGCGCGATGGCGTCGCGACGCTCGGGACCTTCGCGCGGAAGGAACGCGAGGAAGCGAAAACGACCGTCGCCCAAGGCTGTCGCACTGAGTGCGGCAATGACCGCCGACGCCCCAGGCACGGGCCTTACCGCGTGGCCTTCGGTGCGGGCGGCGCGAACGAGCGGAGCTCCCGGATCACTCACAAGAGGCGTGCCTGCATCGCTGACGAGGGCGATGTTTTCACCGAGGCGCAAGCGGGTCAGCGCGTTCTCGATGGCTCCGGCGGACGAGTGCTCGTGCATCGCGAAAAGCGGCGGAGCCGAAATGCCCAAGAGGTCGAGAAGCTTGCGCGTTTGCCGCGTATCTTCAGCAAAAATGGCATGAGCAGACCCGAGCACCGTTCGCGCCCGCTCCGTCATGTCGCCGAGGTTTCCAATGGGCGTGGCGACGACGTAGAGCGTGCCGTGCGTCATGGACGAGGGTCGACGACTTCGCCGACGCGTTCGATGAGGTATGCACGCAACTTGGTCGTCACGCGCTGTTCGAGTTGCCGGACTCGCTCGCGGGAGATGCCGTACGAGTCACCGATTTCTTGAAGCGTGAGCGGCTCGTCGGACACGAGGCGCTTGTCGAAAATGACGAGCTCTTTGCTGGCGACGGGGAGTGTTTCGCGGAAGTCCACGAGGTGCTCCCGCATGAGGGAGAGCATCTCCAAATGCGCGAGCGATTCGTCGGCGGGCGTGTCGAGCGACGGCAGGGCGTCGACGCGTGCGAGGGACTTTCCATCGCCGTCACCGTTGCCCACAGGCGCGTCGAGGCTGGCTTCGGAGGACCCGAGGCGCACGGTCATTTCGCGCACGTCGTCCGGCGTCACGTCGAGCTGCTTCGCGATGGCCTCGTCGGTGGCGTCGATGCCCATGGCCGAGAGCTTGGCGCGTGCCTTGTTCAGGTTGAAGAAGAGGCGCCGCTGGTTTTGGGTCGTGCCGAGCTTCACGAGCCGAAAGTTGTTGAGGACGTAGCGCAGCATGTACGCGCGAATCCACCAGGCGGCGTAGCTCGAAAGGCGCACGCCGCGGTACGGGTCGTAGCGCTTGACGGCCTGCAAAAGCCCGATGTTGCCCTCTTGGACGAGGTCCATGATGTTCTTGCAGGCGCGCCGGTATTCGTAGGCAATCTTCACAACAAGACGAAGGTTCGTCGTGACGAGCTTGGCGGCGGAGGAAGGCGTGCGTTCGGCTGGAAAGTGGCGCATCGAAGCGAAGTCTTTCGGCGGCGAAGACTGTGGCTCCTTGTCGGCGCTTGCAGCGCCGAGGGTGGGTTGGCGCGGTGGGCATGAGCGAGGGGAGAGAGCGGGGTGAACGGGTACTGCAATGGACTTTCGGTTCCTGTGTGCCTGTGGTACGGAAGTGCGTGACCGCAACACCGCGGCGACGATTGGGCGAGAACGAGGATGACGACAGAACCAATGAAGTGTGGAGTATGCGGGGGAGCACGATTTGTTTCAAAGCGGGCGCTTTGGGACGGGCTTGTCGCAGAATGGCAGTTGGCGCCCGCAGAAGCGGCCTATATCGACCGGCAGCAGGGGGAGGTTTGCGGCCAATG
>CAIQDA010000479.1 GCA_903870415.1 uncultured delta proteobacterium | reverse complement strand
GCGGCAAGCGCGATGCCCACTCGTACGAGTACTACAACCGCGAGACGGGCATTTCCGTGTATACTGCACCCAGCGTCAAAGCCGGGCAGCACTTCTTGTACTTCGATCCGCTGCACCAGCTCAGCACGACCATTCAGCGTCGCTGGCAGGACCCGATCGAAGCCGAGCGCATGGTGACCGCGGCCGTCGAGAACGCGCGCGGATTCGTTCGCTGACACGAACGCGTCATCTGACGAACGAAGAGGCCCTGCTCGATCACGATGCGGGGCCTCTTTGCATGATGCATCGAATTTGCATCGTGCGTCGAGGAGGCACGACCGCGTCGCTTACTTCACGGGGAGCGCGCAAACGCCGTCATCGCCTGGCACGCATCGGCCGGTAAAACGCAGGCGGTTCTTCGCAAAAACCCGATAAGCCGCGTCGGCGATCGTTCGAAACCCAGGCCACGCGGTCCAGGCGAGGAGCCAGCCAAAACCGACCGCGCGGTACAATCGGCGGAACACCTCCACGCCTTCGATGCGTTCGCCGTTCGGCAGTCGACCGTGAATGCGATCCATGAGCGTCGCCATCGAAAGGCCCGTCGTCGCCGGCTCGAAGTCGCGTGCGGCGATGTCCGTGAAGCGGATGCGCGCGCCTTTGTCGAGGCGCTGAAGCATGCGAATTTCGCGCATGCACAGCGGGCACTCGCCGTCGAAGTAGACCTCCACGTCGAAGGTGTCGTTCATGCGCAGGAGCTTGGGGCCAAGGGCCGTGCGCTTCAAGTGCGGAGCCGTTTACGGGCGCGGCTGAGCTGCGTATGTCCTCGCGCGGGTCATCGGCCTGTCATCGACGACTCCCACGCACGCTCCGCCTCCGCGCCGTGGATGTCGATCCACGCCTGCATCGCTGCGTCGCACGCAGGCGGTGGCACGTTCTCGAGGCCCACGAGAGCAAGCGCCTCCTCGGTGAGCACGGGGCGCGCCGGCCCTTCGAAGCGCGCTTGGCAGAACACCGTCGCGTGCACGTGATCGGCAACCCAGAAGCACTGCGCGAAGTAGAGCCACACGTCGTCCCAGGTCACGAGCTCCGTCGAAAGCCGGAACGACTGCTTTTCGTCGAGGGGCCTCGCGAAGCGCGACAGCACCGAGCCAAGATGCGGCTGCCAACCTTTTTTGAAGAGCGTCAGCCCGCGCTCGCCGCGCACCCAGGGAAGCCATCGCGCCACGTCCATGAGGGACTTGAACTGGCGCCCGTCGCGCTGCCCGTTGTAGTCAAAGTCGTCGACCGTCACCGCGACCGGAAGCTTGTAGAGTGCACGCGGGTCCGTCGGACCGTCGCTGCTGTTCGCAAAGGCCACGAGCTGCGCCATCGAGAGCCAACCCACCATCGTGCGCATGGTCTAACGTGGGAACTGCCCGCATGCACGCCCGTCGCCACGCCCTTCTCGCTCTCGCCATTGCAGCAACCTCTGTGGTTGGCTGTCGCGCCTCGAACACCGCCTCCGGCCCGCCACGAGGCTCCATCGAGCTCACGCAAAGCGTCCCGAGCGAAACGCCCATCGCGATGACCGGCTACCGCGCCACAGACGAGGCGTGGCTTTCGCTCATCAACGGTGCACGCCAGCGCCTCGACCTCGCGTTCTTCTATGCATGCGATGCGCCGCCTTCGCGGCTGACCCCCATCGTCGAAGCCATCATCGCAGCGAAGCGGCGCGGTGTTTGGGTGAGCGTCGTGCTCGAACACGTTTTCATCGAGCAATACCCGGACATTCGTCGACAGTTGCACAATGCAGGCATCGCGATTCGCATCGTGGATCGCTCGAAGACGACCGGAGGCATCGTCCACGCGAAGATGATGGCGGCGGACGGTCAACGCGCATGGGTCGGCAGCGCAAACTTCGACTGGCGCTCGCTCGATCACATTCACG
>CAIQDA010000478.1 GCA_903870415.1 uncultured delta proteobacterium | reverse complement strand
GTCGGACCCGGCGCGCGTTCACTTTGTCGGCAACGTGATGATCGACACGCTCCTCGGCGCGAAAGAGAAGGCGGCGCAGTCGACCATTCGTGAAGAGTTTGGCGTGAAAAATCGCCCGTATGCCGTCGTCACGCTCCATCGTCCGTCGAACGTCGATGACCCGGAGAACTTGCGACGCCTCATCGAGACCCTCGATGCCATTGGCGATCGGGTTCGCCTCGTCTTTCCGGTGCATCCCCGAACGCGGCAGAAGCTCGAAGCCTCGGGCCTGGTGTTCGACGAGGCGCGATGGAAGGTCGTCGACCCGTGCGGCTACATCGATTTCCTCGACCTCACCGCGAACGCGGCGCTCGTGCTCACCGACTCGGGCGGCATTCAAGAGGAGACGACGGTGCTCGGCGTTCCGTGCATCACGCTCAGGGAAAATACAGAGCGTCCATGCACCATCGACCAGGGTACGAACACGCTCGTGGGCACGGACCCCGCGGCCATTCTTCGTGCGGTGGAGCATGCGCTCTCCGGCACCGTCGAGAAGCGGGTACCGCCGCTTTGGGACGGAAAGAGCGCCGACCGAATTCGTGAGATCCTCGATCGCGTCTTCGCCGGTGCTTGAGGTCGTAGCCAAGCGCATCGGCCGGCGCGTAACCTCGCGCCCATGGGGATTCTGCCAGTTCATTTGACCATCGACGTGGAGGCCGCCGAGGCCCGTCGTCGCCGCGGACTTCTCGTTCCTCCGCTCGGTTACGAGCCACGCGTTTGGGGCCGATTTGCCAACCAACGCGACGACCTCGGCCTTCGCCGCCTCGCGCTGGATCTCGAACGTCGCCGTCTCAAGGCAACGTTCTACGTGGAGCCGCTGGGGTCGCGTTATTTCGGAGCGGACGGCCTTCGCTCCATCGTCTCGTGCCTGCTCGAGCACGGGCAAGACGTGCAGCTGCACCTGCACCCGACGCAACGCGATCCCGAGGCGCTGCTTCGGGGCGATACGCCGCCGCCGGACAACATGAGCGAGTACCCGGTGGAGGAGCAGCAGTCCCTCGTCGAAGAAGGAATCTCGCTCCTCGTGGATGCGGGCGTGCCGAAAGAGCGGCTCGTGGCGTTTCGCGCTGGGAATTTCGGGGCTTCAAACGATACGTGGCACGCATGCAAGGCGGCCGGAATGCGCCTCTCGTCGAACTACAACCCCGGGTACTTCGACGTGGCGTGTTCGATGCAGCACGACGCGGCGCGCCCCGATCTCTTTGAGGCCGTCGATGGCCTTCTCGAGCTTCCGATCAGCTGCGTGCGGACCATGACCGGGAGTCTGCGCCACCTGCAACTCACGGCGATGTCGTCGTTCGAGATGCTCGCGGCACTCGAAGCGATGCGCGTCGAGCACTACGCAGCGGCGACGATCGTGAGCCACTCGTTTGAGCTTTACACGATTGACGATCGTGACGGTCGCAAGGGAACCCCCAGCCTTGTGAACTTCTACCGCTGGACGAGACTTCTCGATTTTCTCGAACGGTTCGGGGACAAATTTCGCACCGAGACAGCGTTCGATCTCGTCGAGCGCGTGGGCCCGCGACCGCTCGTGCTTGAAGCGCAGCCCGGCGTTCCGACGACGCCGCGCATGTTCGAGATCATGCGTTTTGGGGAGCAAGCGGCCAAGCGCATCGAACGCTTTCTCCCGCTCACCTTGCCCAGCGCGTGGAGGAACTGATGCTGCCCATCGTTTGTTTCGCGAAAGATTGGTCCGAAGACCCCACGAGCAACAACCACGTGATGCGGCTTTTGGCACGCAAAACGCCTGTGCTCTGGCTCAACTCCATCGCCACGCGCGTGCCAAGCCTTGGAGACAAGGGCGACGTGGAGAAGATCGTTCGCAAGTTGCGTTCGTTCACGGAAGGCGCGCGCGAGGTCGCTCCGGGTCTTCACGTCGCCACGCCCATCGTGCTGCCGCTTCCGGCGTCGCCCGTCGCACGTGAAATCAATACGCGCATTCTACAAGCATTTGTCTGGAGCCATCGCCGCAAGCTCGGAATGGACCGCTTTCAGCTCTGGAGCTTCTTGCCCGCGGCCGAGCGCTACGTGGGAACGCTCGGTGAATCGCTGGCGGTTTACTACTGCACCGACGAGTGGTCGCAGTTTCGGGGCGTGGACCAAGCGGCAACCGCTGCGATGGAGGAGCGCCTGCTTCGCAAGGTCGATCTTTGTTTCGCAACCTCGCCGACCCTCGTTGCGAGCAAGGGCAGAAGTGGTGCCGACGTGCGCCTCGCGAGCCACGGTGTCGATAGGGAGCACTTCGCGACGGCGATGCACGGGGACTTGCCGACGCCACCAGAATTGACCCACGTGCGCGGGCCGGTCGTCGGGTTCTTTGGTCTCCTCGAAGACTGGATCGATCACGAACTTGCAGCCTTTTGCGCCGATGCGCGCCCCGATTGGACCTTCGTGTTCATTGGGAAAGCGAAGGTTGATGTGAGCGATTTGGCGGCCCGGAAGAACGTGATTCTCGTGGACCGTCGCCCTTACGAATCATTGCCTGCATACTGCAAGCAATTCACCGTGGCGCTGTGCCACTTCAAGCAGAACGACCTCACGCTCCACGTGAACCCGATCAAGCTGCGCGAATACGCGAGCGCGGGTCTACCGGTGGTCGCGACAGACATTCCCGGGTGCCACGGCTACCCGGATTGGTGCACCGTCGCGAAGGACCGGGAGGGTTTTCTCAGGGCGCTCGATCATTGGGTCGCGAACGACACCGCCGAGCTGCGCCTTGCACGCAGCGAGTCCATGCGGTCCGAAACGTGGGACGCACGCGTTGACGCCATTCACGGAGCGGTGACCGCCAAGCTCTCCGAGAAGGCGCGCTAGAACGTCGACGGCGACGGGTCCTGGGTCCTTTCGCGCGAGCGGAAGCGAACCTACGCGAGCGGTCGGAGTAAGGCGCGCAGAACGCGTTCGCCGCCCGGGATGGCTGTCGCGAAAAAGCTTGGCAAATCCCAGTAATCGACGTGTTCGACGACGCGATCGTGTTCGTTCATGCGCAGGTACGACACGCCCTCGACGTTCATGGGCCGGCCGAACGTGGGTGTAAAATGCATGCACCAGCGCAAGAAGGTGACCCGGGGCGAGGTGACTTGGTCGAGCACGTCGAAGCGGAAGTCCTTCGCCCGCGCGGCCAAGTGACGATTCATCTGCTCGAAAGCCGCCTTGCCGTTGAGCGTTTGGATCGGGTCACGGAAGACCATGTCATCGGCGTACTGATCGAGGAGTTTCGGGAGGCACTCGTCGAGCGATCGAGGCGTGAGGTTTCCGAGCAAATCGGCGACGACGGAGGAGGGGGACGATGACGGGTTCACACGGGCTTCGATGCGCGCCATGCGCGGGCGTTTCAACACCGCATTTTACCCCGCTCCGATCGGTTGAACGCGTACGCTCATGGGGAAGGTGCCCGTGAGCGATTTTGTCGATGAACTCAATCGGGAGACGATGGCGCGTGCGGAGGCTGTTGCCCACTACGCACGACGAGACGATCTTTCTCCGGCCGAGGCTGCGGCCCTCGATGCGGTTGCAGAATCCATTCAAGGAACGGTCATCGTCGACCTGGGTGTCGGCGGCGGTCGAACCGTGCCTGGTCTCGCGCGATTCGGCGGAGATTACCTCGGTGTTGACTACACGCCCGAGATGATAGTCGTTGCGTCGCGCCGCTTTCCCGGTGTTCGCTTTCGTCACGGCGACGCGCGCGATTTGTCGTTCGTGAAGAGCGGGACGGTGGGGCTCGTGTTTTTCTCGTGTTGTGGCCTCGGCATGGTCGGCCACGACGATCGCCTTCGCGTGCTTCAAGAGGTGCAGCGCGTCCTCGCTCCGGGCGGTTATTTTGCCTTTTCAACGCACAATCTTCGAAGTCCTGATTGCCGCGCGCTCTTCCGATTGCCCGAATTTGAGTTCGCGTGGAACCCGGCGCGACTTGCGGTGCGGCTCGGTCGTTACGTGAAAGAAACGGCGATTCGTGCGACCAATCGCTTGCGATTCGCAAGGCGCGGCGAGCGCGGCGATGGCTACGAAGTCGTGAACGATGCGTGTCACGATTACCGCACAATGCTTTATTACGTGACCATCGAGGCGCAGCGCGCGCAGCTCGAGGCCAGCGGATTTGACGCGAACCCTCTCGTGTTCGACGAAGCGGGTGCCCGCACCGATGGTTTTGGCACCGAGAGTTCGCTCTTCGTGGTCGCCCAAAAATCATGAGTCGTGATGCGCCAGGCGTTGACGTGCGCGTTCGTCGTGCGCATGGGTAGTTTCCCCGGACCATCGCTTCGGATAGCGTCGTGCGCGCACCGCTCGGGTGACCTTCGTGCGCGCCGCGCCTCATCCCTGCCCAATGCCTTCTCAAACTCCGCCATGACGACGTTTTCGAGTCCAGCCGCCATCGTCGACGGCACGCGCTCGCGTCACTCCGGAACGATCACGATGCCTCGGCCCATGCGCTGCGACCGTTGGCGCGCCCGGGTCGCTCCTATTTACGGAAACCGTTAAGGATTCGAATGCCGCACCTCGTCGTGGCGGGAACGCCCGAAAACCGCATCGAATCCCGTGCGCACGTCATGACCGGCGTCGGCAAGAGCGGCGATGGTGAGTTCGCTCGAACGCGGAACGAGTACCTCATTTCGTTCGAAAAATGGCGCTCTTCATTTGCCTTCAATTCTGCTGGCGCTGGCGATTGGAGCCTCGCGACGACGAATGACACTGTCGGAGAGCGACGCAAGCGGATGCACGCTTCGCTCAGCAAGCTTCGCGATTGGTCTGGGCAGATCATCTTCATCGGCCACTCGCACGGATTCGCAAATCTCGTCGTTGGCGGCTTCGGTGTCTCTCGCGGAAAGAATGAGTTCAATCACGGTTTGGTCAGCGGAGCGTGTTTCGGGAAATTCTTGGCCGATATTCTCCCGACGGGCCCGGTTCCGATCGTCGACGTGATCATTCTGGCGCGTTGGCTTGGTTCCGCCGACGTCGCTCGCCCAAGTCCGTTCATCCGTCATGTGCTTTCGGCGCTGGACGCGCCCTCGCGGCGGGTCGTCGTGCACTCAACATCACGCGAGACCTGGTGCGACAAGTCCGACCGCGTGTTTGCGAGTGCGGCAAATCCGCGGTCATCGCCAGGCGGAAGTCCAAGCGTGGATGCGTTTTCAGCGCTTCGGGGGGAAGTGGCCGCGACGAAAACCCTTGGCCGGGCATTCAGCAAGACCGTGGACGAGCGCTTTCGAGCCATCGTCGACGCGAAGGGCTGCGAGGCGCTCGGCGTACCGGTCACGGGCTTCGAGGATGTGAAAGTGCTGCGCGCGCGGGTCGCCGGATCGCCTCGTGCCTTCACGTCGTATTATCTCGACGAAGCCAAGATGCTCGCGATGGACGAGGAAAACCGCGTGTTCGAGCACCTTCGCACGAAGCGCGCTCCTGCCGCAGGCGCGCCCGACCATGGCGCCGATTCTGACAACGCATCGTTCGACGCTGCCGGTATCGGTGAACCCTCGACGGATGACGGGGCGCGGATAACGCCGAGCACGCCGATGCCGAGGGCGCTCCCGATGACTCGGGCTCCGACTCGGAGATTGCGGACGAGGCGGCATTGAAGCCGCGCAGACGCTTTGCTGCGGCGCAATCCGACGACGCGGCAACACAGAGCGGAGCCAGCGCACCGTCCGACGACCCCGCTTCGGCCACCGTGACGACGGCTGGACCGGGCGACATCGAGCACCGGCGGCGAACCGAGTCGATGTTCCGTGCGAACGAGGTCACGGTCGAGGGTCACGGCTCGGTGCCTTACCGGCGTGACCCCGAGGAGGTTCACGAGGGGCGCGACGTCGGCGTCGAGGGCCCGTTCTCCGTGGCGCATCGATGGCAGCAAGAGTCTTTTCACGAGAGTCGAATCGTGAGCATCGACGGGAGCCATTCGGTGCCCCAACGCAGGCGATACGAGCAATTCGCCGAGGCGAGAGACCGCACGGTCGACGGTCACGGCACCCTTCCGATGCGGGCTTGGAACCTGAGTCTCGAGCCGCAAACGCCCTCGGTCGGGGATATTCCGACGACGCGACCGCCGCGCGGCCAGCAGCCCGAGATCTTCGCCAGCGGAGGCTCCGCCCATCATGCGGGGTCCGCAACGCCACACGTGGGCCATCATTCCGCGGCCGGACCTGCCCCGACCGCGCCATCGGCCGTTCCCGAGGAAACCGCGCCACCAGCCCCGCTCGGGTCCTTGTCCCTCGACCTCATCACGGTTTCCCAGGGAGTTGCGGGCGGCGAGCACGTTCACAATTGCTACTTGGCCGCGTGTCTGACGATTCAGAATCATCTGACCCAGGAACCTCTGACGATGGACGAGGCCTGGAAGAAGATTGGAAAAGTCGCGCCGCCGAAGGACCGCGTTCGGACCACGTTCGGCAAGCTCAAGCTTCCAAAAGAGTTCACGTACATGGCCGGCGTCTCCTACACGCGGGCCGAAGGCCAAATGGGCGCCCTCGGCATCGCGTTGAAGAACCATTGGCCCCTCATGCTCGGCGTGGGTGAAGCGAAGCTATCGATGGGGAAAATCGGCCATTACGTGGTCATCGGCGGCGTCGACGATGCCCGTCGCCCTTCGATGATTCAGGTCCTCGACCCGTGGGCGGCGCCTGACGACGATCGCGGCACCTGGGTTCCGATTCCCGCAGTGGGAAGGCCGCTCGAGGGGCTACGGGCGTCCCAGGGCTGGAGCATTCTCGAAGTGTATTTCCCGCAAAAGTACAAAACCGTCTGCCCGTAAGCCTGCGGGTGGCGGAGCGTGTTTGGGCCCTCGCGTTGCGGATGGCTGACGCGAGGTCATGCGACGAAATACGACGTCATACGACGTATTACTGAGCCACGCCCCTGCGAAAGTCCGCTTCGAACGTGTCGCCGAGGGTCTGAAGCGCGGCGGGTTCGCCCAAGATCACGCCAAGTTCGCGGTTGTACCGAAGCGAGTTGATCGTGAAGTTCGCCGAGCCGACGTAGGCACGCGTGCCGTCGACGAGCATGGCTTTGGCGTGGTTGGTGGGGTTCGCCGAACTTGCGCTGGAGCCCGCTTCGGGGCCCGCCGCCACCACCGGAATGTCTGCTGCTTTTAGCCTGGCGATCGACTGGGTTTGCGCCGACGACGGCGTTGCGTCTTTTGCGATGACGAGGCGAACGATGATTCCTCGGGCTTTCGCAGCCAAGAGCGCATCGGTCACGTACGAGTCGCTGTAGGCCTCGGCCTGAACGTCAATCGAACGCAGTGCCGTGTTTGCCATTTGAATCAAAAGAGGCTGCGCATTGATTGGCGCGACGAGGAGCTTGCCAGACGGGGCGACCGTTTGATTCGCGTAATCCGCTGCAAAAATCGCCTCTGCCTCGGCGACGTCCTCGCGGTCCGAGTCGATGACGATGTACTCGCGGTTGGACGAAGGACTCGAGTTGGCGAAGTTCATCGTCATGATCCACGCCGCGGCGCCGTCGATGATCAGGCACTTCTCGTGCGTGTACGTGAACCCCGAAGATGCCCAAACGATTTTAACGCCGCCACGCTGGAGCGTGTTGAAGACGCTCGTCTGGTCGATGCTGTTTGCGGGGAAGGTCTTATTGAGAACAACCTTGACGTCGACGCGAGCGCGGGCGCGTTCGATGAGCGCATTGATAACGTCTGTGTCCGAGAGCAAGTACATCGTCAGATGCACCGAGGTGCGTGCGGCTTTGATCGCCGCGACGATCTCGGCCCCCGCTTGCCCGTTCGGTTCGACGATGAGTTGCACGTCGTTCGTGAGGGGAATCCCAGACAAGTCCGGCGCTCGTGCATCGGTCGTGTCCGTGCCTCCGTCGTCCGCTCCTGCTTCGTCCGTCGCCGACGTGTCCGCGACGCCTTTTTGGCCGCATGAGAGTGCCGAGAAAGCTGCGAGAGCGAGGGCCACGGAGAGGGTGCGCAGGGGAGTCATCGTTCGTCGTTCGGTTGCGTAAGGGGCGGGCGGCAGAATGACCGCGAGCCACAGAAGCACCAGAGAAAAGCGATGGCTGCGGTCACGTGTTCGCGCGAACGCGGCGCTTCCGCAAAAAATGGCGCGGGCGGTGCTCCACCGTGTGGATTGAGACGTACGCGCCAGTGGCCGATGCATTCTGCAAGCGGTGGTGCGCTTCGGCCGCGTAAGCTGATTCGCTGGAGATGACCAAGTGAAACGAACCATCGCCGTAGCGGGCACCATCGGCGCAGGGAAAACTTCGCTCGTGCAGTGGCTCGTCGATCGGTACGGTCTCGTGCCGTTTTTTGAGCCGAACGATGAGAATCCGTACCTTGCGGACTTCTACGTCGACATGCCTCGTTGGGCGTTCCAGTCGCAGGTGTTCTTTCTCGCACACAAGCTCAAGCTTCACCAAGACCACGAGGCCTCGCCCGTGCCCGCGGTCATCGATCGGACCATCTACGAAGACGCGGAAATCTTCGCGAAAAACCTCCGCGACACCGGCACGTTGAGCGCTCGCGATTGGGCCGTTTACGAGACGCTGTACCGCCACATCAAGGCGCAGCTTCGTCCCCCCGACCTTCTCATCGCCCTCGATTGCGATCTGCGAACGACGAAGAAGCGCATCGCCGACCGCGGGAGAACGATGGAGAAGTCCATTCCCGATGCCTATTTGAGGTCATTGCATAAGCTGTACGACGACTGGTTCTCGTCATACGACCTCGGCCCCATCCTGCGCATCGACACCTCGAAGCTCGACTACGTCGAGAACCTGCTCGATCGCCTCGACCTCGAAGGGCGACTCTCCGCGGCGCTTCGCTGAGCGTTAAGCCCCAGCTTTTTCAGCTTCCGCGAGGGCCAGCCACGCGCTCTCCGCGACACCCACGGCGGCTTTCGAACCCGCCCGCACGATGGGGGTTCGCAGGAGCGTGGAATCGTCGACGAGCATCGCGGTGAGGCGTTCGCTGTCGACCGTGAGCACGTGCAAGCCCTTGTCGCGCGCGCGAGGGCTCTCCTTGTCGAGCAGCAGCGCGACCCCTCCAACGGCCTTCGCGACGCTTTGAAGTTCGCCCCTCGCCATGCCTTTGGCCTTCAGGTCGATGCGCTGAACCTTGATGTTACGCTCCGCAAAGAACCGTTCGGCGGCGCGGGTTCCTTTGCACTTCGAGGTGCCGAAGATTTGGATCATGGCGTTCCGAAAAGCTTGAAAAAAGTCAGGGATTCGTGCGCACGGTTGACGCCCATGCGGTGCTGTCGTCGAAGCGAATCGTGCGTTCGGGCATGCGCAACGCGGCGAGCGCATAGTCTCGTTGGTTGTCCACGTGGAAGTGGCGCGCCCGAAAGCGGTACCCGACGCTGTAGTCGACGCAGAACGCGCGAGCGCCGGTCCCGAACCAATTGTCTGCACCGATGCCCTCAAACACCGAGGCCTTGAAGGGCACGCCACCGTGCGCGCGTCGTCGCCAGTAGTGACCAAAGACGACAGGCCGCTCGTCGTCGTCATGCTCCCACCAGCGGTCTCGCTCGACCATGCGCCACTTGCCCGAAAGGTACCTCGGGAGCACGCCCTCACCGATCGGTCGCTCGGGCCCCGAGGTCAGGAGTTTTGCAGCATTTGCATTCTGCACGGTCGCTTGAGCGTCGGCCAAGGCGGCGTGGTACGCGACGGGGACGGTGGGGTCGGCGATGGCATCCGCGTCCGGCGCATCGACGAAGTTTTCGTGGAGCCGCGCACTCTCCGGGGCGGCGTCGTCGAAGAGCGCACGCTCAAGTGAGTCCGTGGCACGCACACGTGCAATGGCGTCCGGATTCCATGCGGCGTGGACCACACGAAGGGCGTCGCTCTCGAGGGCGAGCGGCAGGTTGTTGAGGAATGCAAGGATACGGCCTCTCTCGGACTCGTTCGCGGAGTGTGACTCGAAAGGCACCCGTTCCTTTCCGTTGTGCCATCCGTCGATGGCTGCGCCCGCTGGAAAAAACCAGCCGTTTCCTTCCTTGCGATCGCCGCGAAGGAGATTGAACTCGTGGTTGCCGAGCACCACTTGGGCGACGCCGGAACGCACGAGGTGATCGACGAGTTCGACCACCGCGACACTGTCGGGCCCGCGGTCGATGAGGTCGCCAACAAAGACGATCGGGCGCTCGACGCGAGCTCGCTCCACGTCGCAACCGAGGCCCGCGAGCAGTGCACGGAGCGACTCAATCTCGCCATGCACATCGCCAACGATGTCGACGCGGTCGTCGAGAAGCTTTTGGACGAGGTGGCTCGCGCTCATGGAGGCTGACCCTAGCCCGCTTTCGCGGACGATGCAGGCGTCGCGATAGAGCGGAAAAAGCCTCCCTCGCCGAAGCAAGAGAGGCTTTGGAGCCGCGGGTCTCCCCGACGCGTCAGAGGTCGACCGTGGTGATCGCGCCGATGTAGTCCGTCTTTCCAACATCGACGCCGTTGTGCCGAAGCACCGCGTACGCCATCGAAAAGTGGAAGTAGAAATTCGGCGTCGCCATGCTCGTGGCGTAGTCGCTCCCGAGCATTCCTTTGCCTGGCCAGAAGGGCAGGGGAACGACGCGTGCCTCGCCGCCTTCGAAGCTCGAGTCCGTGAACGAGCCCAAGTAATCGCGCACCGCAGCGATACGATCGCGGAGTTCTTTGACCGTGGTCTCGGTGTCCGGGTGCTTCGGAGCTTCGGTTCCGCTCAAGCGTGCGGCGAGGAATTTCGCAGTATCGCACGTGACCTGGACCTGCCTCACGAGCGGGTACATGTCGGGCGCGAGCCGCGCGGAAAGCAGCGTGTTGACGTCGAACTTCTTCTCGACGGCAAGGGCCTCGGCTTTGTCGAACCAACCCAGCATCGAGCCAAGGAGCTTTTCGAACTGGGGAACGGGCGTTTCGTTCTTCGTCACGATAAAAGTCCTTTCGATCACTCGTCGTCTTTGCCGCCGCGCAGGGTCGCGAGGACGGCGAGGTCTTCGAGGGTGGAGGTATCACCCTTCGACTCCGTGCCGGAGGCCACGTCGCGAAGCAGGCGCCGCATGATCTTTCCCGAGCGCGTTTTCGGAAGCGCGTCGGCGAAGCGAATGAC
>CAIQDA010000477.1 GCA_903870415.1 uncultured delta proteobacterium | reverse complement strand
GTCATTGGGGGCCTCGTCACCGCGACAGCGCTCACGCTCGTGCTCTTGCCCGGTCTTGCCCGCCTCGTTCTCAAAGGCCCGCGCGACTGAACGATGGCTGCAGAATGCAGAAACCCCAAAGACCGCTTGGCCTTCGGGGTTTCGCGAGCGCTGCCGCTGCCGTTGACGTTAAGAGGCGTTCAGTTCGCGCCGCAGTTGAGCCACTCTTGAACGTCGGTCTTTTGCTGCGCCGTGAGGGCGAAGCCCTGAGGCATCTTGCCGCGGGAGATGTCGCTCTTGATCGTCGCGAGGTTCGACTTGATCGCGTTTTGCGTCGTCATGCGCGGGTTCGTGAACGAGTGGCAACCGTTGCAGTTGGTGGCGAAGAAAGCCTGACCAAAGTTCGCGTAGGTCTTCGTCGTGCAGGCCGGCGCGCCCGCGTCGACCGGCGGCGTAACCGGCGTACCCGCGTCGGCGGTCGTCACAGGCGTGGAACCCGCATCGGTGTCCGTGATCGGCGTCGAGCCCGAATCGCCCGTCGTATCGTCGACGACATTCGAAGCAGCGGAGCCAGCGCAACCAAACGACGCGCCAGCAAGAATAGCGAAAACAAGGGTGACGAGAGAGCGGCTCTTCATTGCGCCGGCAGTAGCAGCCCCTTCGGCGCACGCCCGGAGAGAGCCCCGCTTCATGGCTCCGATTTCAATCGGCACGGAGCCTTGCAACGACACCGAACGCGTCGAGCGGATGAAGCGAGCGCAACGTGTTGAAGAAGCGCCCGGTCAGCGTTCGCCGAAATTTTCGCGGCAAATCTCTCGCTGAAGTGGCGGGGCACACGCCGCGTCGGCAACGGGACCGCCACGGTGGACGAGTTGCGTGGAAAGCACAGCGACGACAGCCATGTCATCGGCGTTCGAGAGCGTCGGCGCCGAGCTCCGGGAAAGCACGCTTCGCACTTTCATGCAGAGTGCATCGACCGCATCGGGGTCAAAGATGCCTGCAGCTTGCACGGCGGCGCGCGCCGTGACCTCGCGAACCCAATCCGGCTCACATTCTCCGAGAAAAGCCGACGCGTTCGGCGCGCGGTAGGGCTGCTTCTTTCGGCCCACGATGGATCGCGGGATGAGCCCGGAAGCGACGCGCTTGAGCACGTGTTTTTCGTCAAGAACGCGAAGCTTGTAAGCTGCAGGCAATCGGTGAGCGAGGTCCATCACGTCCGCGTCGAGGAACGGAAAGCGACCCTCGACCGAGTTGCCCATGAGCACGCGGTCGCCTTGCGACGAGAGCAAGTAGGGCGACAGGAGAGTCTCGATTTCGACGAATTGATCTTGCGCGAGGGACCCCCAATCGCCGAATCCTTCGGGCAGGTCCGCGGTCAGCGTCGAGACCCCTCGCCCTGAACTTTGCCACGCTTCACGAATCTCAGGGCGCAAGAGCCGATGCAACGCCGACGCGCTCGACCAGCGAAGACCATGGGCAAAACCAGGTTCGCCGGCTCGCTCGAGGTCACGGCCGAAGAACGACCGAGACAGCGCCCGCTGAGCCACCGGCGATCGCGCCAGGTAGGGGTACAAGCGCTCGAGAAGGCGCGGACGAAAGGACGACCCTGGATGCTTGGCCCAGAATCGCCGCACCTTGCCCTCGCGAAAAAGGTCGTACCCTGCAAACATCTCGTCGGCGCCCTCGCCCGTGAGAACGACCTTCACGCCGCTCTGCCGCACGAGCTTTGACAGCAGAAACAGAGGGGCCGGGGCCGATCGGAGCAGGGTTTTCTCAGCGTGCCAGACGACCTCTGGGAACACGTTCGCGATGTCCGAGTCGCCCACAAGAATCGAACGGTGCTCGGTGCCGAGGGCTGCGACCGCTTCGTCTTGATACGGTGTTTCGTCGTATTCCGACGATGCGAAGCGGAGCGAGAAGGTCTGTAGTCGCCCGCTCGTCGCGCGCTGCGCAAGGGCTGCAACGAGCGTGCTGTCGAGACCTCCGGACAGGTAACTCGCAACGGGAACATCCGCTCGCGTGACGCGGAGTTCGACGGCCTTCGTGAGCGCCGCGCTTACCGCGTTCGCCGCGTCGTCGATGGACCCTTCGAATGCCGAAACCGTCGGGGGAAACGCAGGCCGGTAGAGGCGCCGCTCGCGCATCTCGGCACCGTTCTCCGTCAACGTGATGGTCCGCACGGAACCAGGCCGAAGCTCCTCAACGCCCGCGAACATCGTGTGAGGCGCAAGCGGAGCCCAATACGTAAGCGCTGCAGCCACCGACGAGCCGTCGAGGGCGCGCGCAAGCGAACGGTCGGCCGCGAACAGAGCCTTCGCCTCGCTTGCAACGAGGAGGCGCCCGGCGTGTTCGACAACGTGCAGCGGACGGACGCCCAAGCGATCGCGCGCGAGGACGACTTCGCGGCGGACCTCGTCCACGAGCGCGATGGCCCATTGCCCATTGAAGCGCTCGAAGGCGCTCTCGCCCCATGATTCCCACGCGTGCACGATGACCTCCGTGTCGCTGCGCGAGCGAAAGCGATGGCCGAGCGCCTGAAGCTCCGCGCGCAACTCCACGTGGTTAAAAATTTCGCCGTTGAAGACCACGTGCAGCGAATCGTCTTCGTTCGCCATGGGCTGAACACCGCCAGCGATGTCGACGACGGCCAAACGCGTGTGGACGAGGCCCACGCGCGGAGACCGATAGAGCCCCATTCCGTCAGGCCCGCGATGCGCAAGCGCCGCGGCCATCCTCAAAAGATCGTCACGGTCGACGGCGCTGCTCGCGGCCGAAAGACGCACAATCGCAGCGATTCCGCACATGCTTTTCTCCTACCTCATCGCAAAGCTCACAGATGGTCGTGCCTCAACTCGAGCGCGTCCACCGCTCTATTTGAACGGTTGTTAATGACCGTCTTCGCAAGGCGCGGTTCCATCAATGGTGCGAATATCAGTATC
>CAIQDA010000476.1 GCA_903870415.1 uncultured delta proteobacterium | reverse complement strand
CCGAGCGCCGCGAAGAGGCTCATCATCGCGATGTGGATGGAGATCCCCAAGGCGGTGCCCACATTCAGCACCACGTACGTGCGGTAGTTTCTCTTCTGGATAAGGGCGTTCGGCGACGTGAAAAAGCGGGAAACGGCGTTCACGAAGGGTGTCATGGAATTCCAAACCATCACGCCATTCCGCCGGTTTCGACGGCCTCGCGTCAGACGTGTCGATCGCCCAAGTGGCTATCACCCGGAGGCTCGCTTTTGCAATCGGCGCGGTTCGTTCTTGGGATGCCCCCGTTTGGCGCGATCAACCCCATCTCGGTGCCACGGTCCCATGTGAAATACCGCCGAAGCGTTGCAGGCAGCTTGGAGACCTGCTTCGCCAGGGCCGTCACCACGGACGTTGAGTCGTTGCCTGGCAGTTTGACGAGCACGGTGAAGCGCGACTGCCGTTCGACCCGCGTGGCGAGGTGCGTGTTCTTGGCGCCCGAGGTAGCCGAAGATCGACCCAGGAACCTTCTGCAGCGCACGAGCGATTTCGCTGAATGACTCGCCGTCGCGCCCTCGGCTCCAAAGCTCTCTGCGGGTTGCACGAGCCGTGAGCAAGACGCGCGACGACGTTCCGGCGACGATGCCGATGCCGATGACGGCGAAGATGGAGGCCGACGCGCGAGCCCTGTGCGAAGGGCTGACGAGCCTGGCGCGGCTCATATGCCGCTCGGCACGTAGTCCACGTTGGACAGCGGCGCGAAGATGTCGATGGGCTCCGAGAGCCCGCGAAGTTCGTGGCTTCCGCAGGGACGAAAGTCACGACCGGTGCTCTCGGCGAGGCGACGACTGACAACCGTGGATTCGCGGAGCGGCTTGCATAGCCCGGCGATGCGCGCCGCGGTGTTGACGGCGGTGCCGAGCACCGTGAAGTCGAGGCGCCCGGGCGCACCCACGTTGCCGTAGATGACCTCGCCCGTGTGGAGGCCGACTCCGCTGAAGATCGGGACGCCGGTTTGCGCCGCACGAACTTGCTCCGCGTCGTGGAGCTCTTCGGCCGCGTCGAGGGCGGACTCGACGGCGCGTGCCCAATCGTCTCCCTCGACGGGGAAGATGGCGAGCAGCGCGTCGCCCATGAATTTCAGCACTTCACCGTCGTGGCCATGCACGGCGTCGACGACGAGCTCGAACCACCCGTCCATCGCGGTGACCATCGCGTCGTCGCCAAGACGGCGCGTGAGGTCCGTGAAGCTGCGCACGTCGCAGAACCAAACCGCCGCGCGAATGCGCTCGCTTTCGCCGCGATGAATCTGACCGGCGAGGACCTTCGGGCCCGTGCGCCGTCCGAGGTAGGTCTCGACCACCGTGAGCGAAAGGCGTCGCCACTCGGAGGACTCGACGGCGAGCGCCATGACGGGCGCGAGGGCGCTCATGGTGGCGATGTGCGCGTCGCTCCAACCGCCTGGCAGGTCCGTCCATGCGCTGAGTACGTGGGTGTCGCCGCGGACCGTTTGGACGGGCACCGCGAGGTAGTCCGTCGCGCCGAGCTTGATGAAGTCCTGAACGATCGGAAATTCGCTCGCGCCCTCGCCCGCGGTGAGGCGCAGGCGCAGCGGCTCCCTCGAGGTCATGACCGCGTGCAGGGGACTCTCGAGGTGCTCGCGCTGATCGAGAAAGCCCCAGGGGCGACTTTGCGACGCGACCCGCGCCGTGGCGCGCGACCATGCGAACCCGATGCCCGCGAGCGCGGGGTGCACCGTGAGAACCGCGAGATTCACACGCCCGGGAGCGAGTCCGGCGCGCGTGAGTCCGTCGGCGACGGCGTGGAGCACCGTGTCGAGCGACGACGAGACCGCTGCGGCCTTCGCCACCTCGACGACCAGCGCAGCGTCGATGTTTGCAGTGCTCACGATGCCGCGATCCTGACGGACGCATCCGGTCGGGTCAACGACAAAACCAATGCAAACGCAGGGGGTTAGACGCGCGCGCCTGCGCTCGTGCGTGCAAGAGCCGCGTATGCATGTAGAACGCAAGGGCCTTGGGGCTTCCGTTCGCTGACGTTCGAACCTCGGTGGCACTCCCCGCTCTCTTCATGCTCGCGAAGACGAGCACCCAGGCGTGCGTTCGTCGCTCACCCTCCGTCGGCGAACACGCGAACCTGTTCTTCCCACTCGCGCGGCGTGACGGGCAGCCCCGCAGCGACGCGCGCCGCACGAAGCTCCGCCTCTAGACGCTGCGCACTCACGACCCACGCCATACGCTCGTCCACCGTGGTGCATCGAGCCCGTTCGCGCACGCGTGCGCGTTCATCCTCCGACAGAGGCGGGAGCGAGCTCATGACGGTGTCCCATCGTACAAGCTCTCGAGGACGCGCACATCGTCAAGATCCTTCGGACGCCCCGCGGCACGCTTCATCGCGATGAGGTCCTCCCGCGCGATGACGCGAACGCGCTCCCCGCCGATGGAGACCTCAGGCGCACGACCGTAGTGCTCGTCGAACGCGAAGGGCTCCTTCACGAACAGATCAACTTCCGCGAGGGGAACGCTCGGATTCCACAGTGAGAGGGCGATGAGCCCCTTCTCCTCGACCCAACGCGCGCGCTCCGCCGCATCCGCAAACGCGGACAACGGCACGGGAGCGCGCGGCCGAAATCCCTCACGTCCGAGCACGTCCACGACGCGCCGAGCGTTCTCGGGATCGAGCGCGACCACCAAGTCGATGTCCGCGGTGAAGCGTGGATGTCCATGGACGACGACCGCGAGGCCCCCAACGACCAGGTAGCGAACGTGCTCCGCGTTGAGCGCTCGGAAAATACGGAGGTGCTCCACGCAATAAAGCGTAGCACACGCCGGAACTCCTTCTCCCGCAAGACGAAGACGCCGTCTTGCACGAGCGCGCCGTCGCTTCGCCGCACGAAGGTCACAAGGCTCCTCACAAGGCTCCTCACAAGCCTCGCGTGCGCCTCGCTAACGCTAAGGCCGTTTCCTACGGGCGTCGTCGCTCGTAGCCGTCGCACGTGCGATCCCATACGCTGCGAGGGCGTGCGCGCCAACGATGACAAAGTCGCACCTTCCCGCGCGAACGCCTCTACGAGGTCGACGAAATCTTCGTGAGCGACGGGAGTGTTCATGCGCGCCGCATCATCACGCCAGGAGCCTCTCACGGGGGTACGACGGGATCGGCACACCGCGAAGCGCCCAAGCCTCCTGCGTCAACCGCCACACGAGTGCGACGCGCTCGTCTACGGTCGTCACGTCCCGCTCATCGGGCTCGCCTTCGTCCGCGAGGTCGACCTTTCGGATCGGCCACGTTGCCCTTGCGAGACGACGTCCTTGCGCGGAGTCCACGCCTTCATAACGAGCACAGAGTGATCGCAGGCGCAGCCCCAGGTTTGCCAATGGCGAGCGTGGCCACAGGAACGCCGCCCGAAGGTCAACCTGGGATTCCCTCTGTTCCGGCCGCGTCGTTAGTCACGTCGCTCCGCTCAT
>CAIQDA010000475.1 GCA_903870415.1 uncultured delta proteobacterium | reverse complement strand
CGAAAAGACGACCTTCAGCCAATCTTGGAACATCATGAACTCCGGGTCGTACTCAGGCGCGTCCTTGAACAAGAGCCCGAGCACGTGCGCCCCGGCGAGCTCTTCGCACTTGAAGACCTTCTTCGCTTGGCCCGAGTACTGACCCACCACGAGGAAGTCGTCGCCGACCGTGAAGATCGCTTGGCGCATGTTGTCGAACAGCGACGCGAGCTCTTGGTTCTTCTCTTCGACCATGCGCAACGCCTGGTCTTTGAGTGCTTCGAAGATGCTGGCGAGGCCGAGGGAGAGCGCCATGCCGCCAATCGAATCGCTCATCTTCAGCTCGCGCCACTTCTCAGGCTTGAACCCGGGCGAAGGAAGCGGCGTCGCTCCGTGCCACTTGGTCCACCACTCGGCGACGTTCGCGAAATCCATGGGCTGCTCCGCATGGAAGCTCTCCGGCAGCACGGCGCCGTGCTTGTCGGCGGCGAACATGAAGAGAACGCCCGCGGCATTCATCCCGAACCAGAACCAAGCGTCCTTCGTGCCCGCGAGGAGGAGCACCATGATCGGAACCACGGGCAAAAAGCGCAACGCCGCTCCGTCGATGCCGCCCGCGAACCACGAGGCCGCAAACAGCATGCAGGTGGCGAGAAACCCGATGAAGTGCGCCACGAACCGAAGGCTGTTGATGCGGTCCATCACCGCTAGAACGCTAAGCCCGGCGATCGCGACGATGCCCTCGGCGATGGCGCCCGGCGGGTTCTTGAACTGGAGGTTCAGCGTCGTGAAGAACACGGCGAACGCGCTGCCAATCATCGCAAAGATGACGGCCGTCTTCGCACGACGGTAGAGGTCCGGGCCGCTGTGAAGAAAGTCGTCGTGAACGCGGCTGCGCACGAAGCGATCGAAGAGGTTTCCGCGATCGGCTTTTGCGTCTGTTTTGGGAGCGGTGTCGCTGCTCATACGTGTAGTCCTCATTCAAAATGGATGCGCGGAGACAGAACCGTCGTGCGGGGCTGAGTCACCCCCCGACGCGGGTCATCCACGCGAGAAATCCCTGAGCAATCGCGAGCACGAACGCGGCCAGGGCAGCCGCAAAGCATCCAGAGACTTCGACTCCGGGAATGAAAAGAGCCGCGACGCGAAACGCGGCAATGTGAAGAAGCGGGAACGCCACGCCGAGCGTGATGATGGTGAGCAGCCACGACAGTGGAGCCAGAAATCCCCACAGGAAAGCGTCGAGAAACGCGAGCGCCGTGGCGAACAAAAACGCGCTGAAGAAGCCCTTCACGCGAAATCCCGGAACGACGAATGCGGTCATCAAAATGGCCACTGCCGTCACGATCATGCGGAGCGCGAAGTCACTCATCGGCGCAAGCTTATCGGGACATCTCATCCGTTGCATCGATTCGCGCGTCCCTCGAAGCGCAATGTGCGGACGATCGCTCCCCGGTCACTTGCAACGCACGCGCAGGACGTGCATGAGAGGTGCATGGATACCGTCCGGCACCCGTATGAAAGCTTCGTTCATCTCGTGCAAAAGCCGGCGCGGTACCTCGGCGGCGAGTTTGGCGCTCGCCCCAAGCCGTGGGAAGGCGTCGACGCGCGCATCTGCCTTGCGTTTCCGGATGTTTACGACATCGGGATGAGCCACCTGGGCTTCAAGATTCTTTACAAGATCGTGAACGACCATCCGCGGCTGCTGGCGGAGCGAGCCTATGCGCCGTGGACCGATATGGAGGCGCAACTTCGCAAGCGAAGTGTCCCGCTCGTGAGCTGTGAATCGGCGCGCCCGCTTCGCGACTTCGACATCGTGGGCTTCTCTCTGCAGTTCGAGCTCACGTACACGAACATCCTCACGATGCTCGACCTCGGCGGCATTCCACTTCGCAGCGCCGATCGATCGATGCAGGATGCACTGATCATCGCAGGCGGCCCAACGGCCACGCATCCGGAACCGCTTGCAGGAATCATCGACGCCATCGTCATCGGCGACGGTGAGAAAATCACCACCGAACTCGCGCTCGCGTGGGTCGAAGCGAAGAAGACGTGCTCCTCGCGGCAAGAAGCGTTGCGGGTCATCGCGCGCCTTGGCGGCGTTTACGTTCCAAGCCTCTATGCGACGACGATCGACGACGCGACGGGCTTCGAGGTCCTCACGGGACCGGTGTTCCCAGACGTTCCGTTTCCGGTTGTTCGCAACCTCATCGACGACCTCGACGCGTACCCGTTTCCCGACGACGGCCCGGTGGGCGGTCCCGAGGCCATCTTCGATCGCATGTCGATCGAGATCGCGCGCGGCTGCACCGAGGGTTGCCGCTTTTGCCAAGCCGGAATGATCTACCGCCCTGTCCGTGAGCGCGACCCGGACCTCGTCGTCGAGAGCCTTGTGAGCGCAGTCAAGAAGAGCGGTTACGACGAGGCGAGTCTCACGTCGCTTTCGACCGCCGACTACTCGTGCGTGGCTCCGCTCGTGAAGAAGGTCGTCGACAGGCTCGCCCCCGAACGCGTGTCGCTCGGAGTGTCCAGTTTGCGCGCATACGGCCTCGCCGAAGACGTGCTCGACGACCTGCAACGCGTGCGCGCCACCGGCGTCACGTTCGCCCCGGAAGCCGGGTCGCAGCGCATGCGCGATGTCGTGAACAAGAACGTCACCGAGGCCCAGCTTATGGAGACGGCTCACCGCGTGTTCTCGCGCGGGTGGGAGTCGATGAAGCTCTACTTCATGATCGGCCTGCCGACGGAAGACGAGAGTGACGTCAGGGAAATCCCAAGGGTCGGCGGTCGCGCGCGCGCGGTCGGCCTCAAGCTCAAGGGGCGACCTCCCACCGTGACCGTGAGCGTGTCAACGCACGTGCCGAAGCCTCACACGCCCTTTCAATGGTGCGCCATGGACCCGCCCGAGCTCGTTCGCGAAAAGCAGAACTGGCTTCGAGAAGAGGCGCGCGCAAACAAAGTCGACCTTCGCGTCCACGACAGCACCGCGTCGTGGCTCGAAGGAGTGTTTGCCCGCGGAGACCGTCGCCTCACGAACGTGCTGCTTCGCGCCTACGAACTCGGATGCCGCTTCGATTCGTGGGACGAGCATCAGCGCCTTGAGGCGTGGCAACAGGCGTTCGACGAGAACGGCATCAACGTCGGAGCCTTCCTCGGCACGCTTCCGGTCACCGGGCGTCTGCCGTGGGACCACATCGACGTGGGACTCGAAGATGGGTTCCTCGTGCGCGAGTACCGCAAGGCCCTCAAGAGCCGCCTTTCGCCCCCATGCGGCAAGGTCGCTGGCGCATTCGTGCATCCTACAAACGTCAAAGACACCGAGGCCGATGGACGCAAACTCGTTTGCTACGATTGCGGCGTCGCCTGCGACCTGACGGCCATGCGCGATGAACGACTCGTGAAGCTTCGGCGTCTCGGTGCCTTGGAGCCAAACGTCCCCGTGGTTGCGGACCCTGACGCGCCGGTGGTGCGCCCCGCGCAACAGAAGAAAGCGAAGCCGAAAACCTTCGAGCAAGGCGAAGGCCGCCGATACCGCTTTCGATTCACGAAGCTTGGCACCACGGCGTTTCTCTCGCACCTGGACCTCTCGCGCGCGCTGCCTCGAAGCTTCCGCCGCGCGGAGATTCCCATGTTCTACACGCAGGGCTTCCACCCGAAGCCCGACATGATCTTCGCGCCAGCGCTGTCGCTCGGAATCGCGAGCCTCGACGAATACGTGGACCTGAAGCTCGTGGCCGACGTGGACCCGGACGAGGTTTCCGCATTCCTCACGCAGCAGTCGCAGGCGGGCATTTCGTTTCTCGGCGGCGCTCGCCTCGGGGGCAATGATCCGGCGCTCGGCAAGACCATCGATCTCGCGCGCTACGTCGTCGCACTCCCGGCCAGCTCGCTCGCGCAAGTGGGAGGCGTCGAAGCACTCGCCGCGAAGCTCGAGGACGTGGCTGCGAGCTCCGAGGCCATCATTGTTCGACGCATCGACGGCGTCGGAAAGAGGGTGAACGTTCGCGCGTTCGTTCGCGCAGCGGTCATCGGCGACGCGTTTGGAACCGAGGCCCTCGCTCGCGCGGGTTTGCATGGTGATTACACGCATCTCACGGTGGACATCGACGTCGGCGGCAACGGCTCGGCGAAGATTGCCGAGTTCATGGAGGTTCTTCTTCGCAAGTCCGGCGAGTCCTTCGACGCGGGCAACGCCCCATCGTGGATGGCCATTCGTGCAGCCCTCGGCTTGCGTCGAGATGCCCGAAAGGCGTCACCGCAGCTCGACGCGCTCATGGAGATGATCGCTCCCTTGGATCTGCCTGCGCTGCAAAGCGAACTGCGCGCACGACGCGACGTGGAGAACGCCGCGGCCGCCGCTGAGGCTGCAGCTGAGGCTGTCGTCGCGCTGAGCGCCGAATAACGAGCCCCTCAAATGACCGCGGTGACTGAGCTTCTTCCCCTGCTCCCGTACGTCGTGCCCGCGGCATTTCTCGCGGGCCTCGTCGACTCCATCGGCGGCGGAGGAGGCCTCGTCACGATGCCCGTCATGCTGCAAACGGGCCTGCCGATGCACCTCATCTTGGGCACCAACAAAGGCCAGGCCGTCGTCGGCGCAACGAGCTCCCTTTGGACCTTCGCCCGTCGTGGCCTCATCGCGAAAGAGCGTGTGGGCCCGGCCCTTCTCGGCGGGTTTGCGGGCTCGCTTGCGGGGGCTTGGGCGGTCTTGCTCGTGAACCCCGCACGCCTACGGGCCATCGTCCTCGTGCTGCTCCTCGCTGCGGCCGTCGTGATGTTGCTGCCGAGACCAAAGGCTCGGCGCGACGTAACCTTTCATCCCGCGCGGACGCTCACCATCTCGACGATTGTGGGTTTCTACGACGGCTTTTTTGGGCCGGGCACAGGCACGCTTTTGGTCGCGGCTTTCGCGGCCTTCGAAGGGGATGACCTCGTGCGCGCCTCGGCCCATGCGAAGGTCGCCAATTGGGCTTCCAACGTGGCGGCGACCATTCTCTTCGCCGTGAAGGGCGCGATTCTTTGGCCCCTCGCGCTTCCGATGGCCGTTGCGAATGCCATCGGCGCTCGCATCGGCGCGACCTTGGCCGTGACCAAGGGGGCGACCATCATTCGGCCCGTTGCCATCGGCGTAGCCCTCGCGCTTACAGCGAAAACGGGCTGGCAAATTGTTCACGGCTGACGACGCGCCACCGCGTGATTACGGGATCACTTCCGGAAGCGAGGCTTCGCGCCAGGACCGAATGCCGCCGGCCATCGAGACGACGTTCGTGTACCCCATTTTCGCAAGCGATTCCGCAGCGAGCGCCGAGCGAAACCCGCCGCCGCAGTAAAGAACGACACACGACTGGGCATCTGGAATTTGCCCTTCGATGTCGCGTTCGATGATGCCGCGTCCGAGATGCACAGCGCCTTCGCAGTAGCCCGCACGCCACTCGTCGTCTTCGCGCACGTCCACGAAACGGAAGCTCTCGCCCCGCGCCTGCATTGCACGCACGTCTTCGACGCTGACCTCTCGAACCCGCGCGCGAACGCTTTCAACGAGCTTCAAAAAACCGGGCGCATGATTCATGCAGTCCTCACGCTTCGACCCAGCGCGCGAGAACCACGGTGACGTTGTCGGGGCCGCCGTTCGCGTTCGCAGCCGCGATGAGGTTCGATGCAGCCGTTTTCAAATCGGGTGCACTCTGCATGATGGCGAGAATCTGTTCGTCGGTGACGGGGCCCGAGAGTCCGTCGCTGCAAAGAAGGTAGGTGTCGTTGGCGCGCGACGACTCGAAGCGCGTGTCGACCTTCACGGAGTCCTTCATGCCGAGCGCGCGCACGATGACGTTCTTGTGGGGGAAGTTCGCAATCTCCTCGGCGGAGAGCTTCTTCATCTTGATGTAGTCGTTGAGGAGCGAGTGGTCCTCGGTGAGCTGTTCGAGCAAGCCTTCGCGCACGCGATAGACCCGCGAATCGCCTACGTGAGCGACGTAAACGCCGTCCTCGACTGCGAAGAGCGACACGAGCGTTGTGCCCATACCTCGCTGCCTCGGGTCGCGCTGCGCGCTCTCAAAGATGCGCAGGTTCGCGAGCTTCACGGACGTGACGAGTCGGTTTTCCTCGTAGCCGCGCAAGCGGTCCATCTTGAATGGCCACGTGCGCTCCGGATCGGCCTCCGTCGCTTCGAAGAAGTCGGCCATCACGTCGACGGCCATCTTGCTCGCGACCTCGCCGGACGCGTGCCCGCCCATGCCATCGGCCACGACGTACAGCCCGAGATTCTCCGACAGTCCGAAGTTGTCCTCGTTGTGGCCGCGCTTCATGCCGACGTTCGTCTCACCCACGGCTTCGATACGCAGCTGTCCCAAAGGCGTTCCTCACATGTGGCACAGGCTTGTGCCGATACCGGAATCGTCGCGCGACGCGCGTTCCATGTCAATGCGATCGCCTCCTGAAAGGCCGTCGCTCTCCTAAAGAAATCGCGCTAGGCAGGCCGCGAGGTAGACGATGGTGAACAGCGCGGACTTGGAATCAGAACCCACGACGCCCGCATGGCTCCCGGTGGTTGGAGTCGTGCTTTTCCTCGCGTTCGGCGCGTGGCTCGCCATCGCCCCCACGGCAGCTCCCGCCCCTGCCGCCGCTCAAACCGCGACGCCCTGAGGCCATGCCGCTGCGCGTCGGTATCGTAGGAGCTTCCGGATATTCCGGCAGCGTGCTCGCATCCCTTCTTGCATCGCATCGCGGTGTTGAGCTGGTTTTTTGCACGTCTGACAAGCGCAACGGCGAGTCCGTGGCCGAGGCGTTGCAGCCGGTTGGCCCGGGCCTGCGCGGGTTGCACTTCGAGGCGAATTCAGCGGCCTTGAGTCTCTCCGCCGGCGTTGATGTGGTGTTTCTCGCGACGGGTGCCGAGGTCTCCATCGACCTCGTGCCGCGGCTTTGGGAGTCCACGCGCGCACGCATCATCGATCTTTCCGGGGCGTTTCGCCTGAGAAACCTCGACGACTACGTCACGTATTACCGATTCGAGCATCCCCGGCCCGACCTACTGCCCCGCGCGCACTATGGCCTGCCGGAGCTCTACGGTTCGCCGCCCGCGGACGCTCGCCTGATCGCAAACCCGGGTTGCTACGCGACCGCCGCGCTCTTGAGCACCGCGCCGCTCCTGCGTTCGGGGCTCGTCGAACTCGACCGCGTTCTCATCGACGCGAAGAGCGGCGTGACCGGCGCCGGACGGCAGGCGAAAGAGGACTACTCGTTCTGCGAAGTCGCCGAGGACCTGCGCGCTTACAAGGTGCTTTCTCATCAGCACACGCCTGAAATTGCCCTCGGCCTCGAGCGTTTCGGCCAAGGCGCGCCGGTGGTGTTCGTGCCTCACCTTCTGCCCCTTCGGCGCGGCCTCTTGACGACGGCCTACCTGCGGCCGAAGGCTGGAGTCCGTCGTGACGATTTGATCGCATGCCTGAGGGAGGCCTACGCGGACAAGCCCTTCGTGCGCGTCGTCGACGCCTCGCGCGTTGGCATCAAGGCCGTCGCAGGAACGAACCTCGTCTATGTCGGCGTCGAAGCGAACGGTGAGACCGTCGTCAGCGTTGCCGCTCTCGACAACCTCGTGAAGGGCGCCGCCGGTCAAGCGGTGCAGAACATGAACCTCGCCTTCGGCCTCGCCGAAACCGAAGGCCTCGACGGGCTCACGCGCTTCGCTCCATGAAGGCGCCGCGAGGCTTCCGCTTCTCCGGCATTCACGCGGGAATCAAGGCGTCCCGCAAGGACTTCGCGCTTATCTCCGCCGACGTCCCTTGCTCCGCCGCGGCACGCTTCACGCGAAACGTGGCGGCCTCGGCTCCCATCGTCCACGCGCGAGAGCACTTCCCGTCGAGCTCGTTCCAGGCCCTTGTCTTCACGAGCGGAAACGCCAACGCCCTCACGGGTGCAGGTGGCGTCGACGATTGCCGAAGCCTCTGCGCGCGCGTGGCGGACGAGCTTCGGGTGCCGCGTGAGTCCGTCATCTGCTCGGCCACCGGCGTCATTGGCGTGCGCTGGCCACTTGCGAAATTGCTGACTGCCGTGCGACCGCTCGTCGAGGCACGCGGGCCACATTTGGGAGCTGCGGCCGAAGCGATTCTCACGACGGACACGCGCGTGAAGCTCGTCACGCGGGACGCATCCTTTGGCGGAAGGCCCGTGCACTTTGCAGCCATCGCCAAAGGCAGCGGCATGGTGGCCCCCTCGCTCGCGACCATCCTCGTGGCGTTCACCACCGATGCTCACGTGGCTGCGCCCGTCCTCGACGCGGTTCTCGGTCGCGTGTGCGCACGCACCTTTGAGCAGCTCGACCTCGACGGCTCGCAGAGCACGAACGATTCCATTTTTCTCTTCGCGAGCGGACTTGCGGGCCACGCGGCCATCGTCGCGGGGAGCAGCGAAGAGGCTCAGTTCGAATCCATCATCGAAGGCATGGCTCAGGAGCTTTGCCGCGAGCTCGCCGATGATGGCGAAGGGGCCACCCGCCGCATCGACGTCACGGTCGAAGGCGCCAGCAGCGACGCTGCAGCACGCAACCTCGCGCGGGCTGTCGCTGGCGACAACTTGGTGAAGGCGGCAATCTTCGGATCGGACCCCAATTGGGGGCGCATCGTTGCCGCGCTTGGCGCTCGACTCGGGCGTGATTCGCTCCCGGACAGCCTCGAAGGCGCATCGGTGCAGGTTGCAGGTATCGCTGTTTTCGCGGCGGGTATGGCAACGGACTTCGACGCACCCGCTCTACGCAAACGCATGCGCGAGCCTGTTGTGGCCGTTGCGATTCGCTTCGATTCCGGGGCCGGCAACGGGCACGCGTGGGGCTGCGACCTCAGTTACGACTACGTGAAGATCAACGCGGACTACGCGTCGTTCACGCAAGCGGCGGCCGATGGAACCGTCACGCGCGACGATCGCATCGGCAACTACAGCCCAGCGCTCAAACGCGCGATCCTCGTCGAGGCGCTTTCGTACATCGCGAAGTTTGAAAACCGTCGCGCGGTCATTGCATGCATGGGCGAGGCCCTCGGACGCCCTGCGCTTTCCGCCACGCTCGCAGGCGATGTCAACCTGTTGCAGAGTGCAGGCGTTCTTCCGCTCGTGGTCCACGGCTATGCGCCGGACCTAACCGCGCTGCTTGCAAACGACCTCGCGGATCGCTCGATGGGGCAAATCGAGATGATGCTCACCGGCCGCACGAACGCCGACTTCGTGGCCGCTCTCAATCAGCATCGGGCACACGCCGTGGGCATTTCTGGAAAAGACGGCGGGGCTGTTCGTGCGCGACTCGCATCGGACCCGGTCGCGGAGCCAAGGCGCGG
>CAIQDA010000474.1 GCA_903870415.1 uncultured delta proteobacterium | reverse complement strand
CGATGCCGTCGGGAGACGCTTGCGTGATGTACGTGAAGGACACGCCCCACTGCTCGCCGGACCCGAGCAAGCGTTGAAACGCTGCCTTGTCGTGCGGCGTCGTGACGATGGCAATCTCCCGCATTCCCGCCAGCATCAAGACGCTGATCGGGTAGTAAATCATGGGCTTATCGTAGACGGGGAGCAGCTGCTTGCTCACGCCCAAGGTGATGGGAAAGAGCCTGCTTCCGGTTCCGCCGGCGAGGACGATCCCCTTTCGCGCACGTTCGGTCACGACGTTTGCCCCTCGGTTTGCGACGTACCGTAATGCGTTTGCGTCCATGCGTGGTATTCCTCGTTCACCGCGCTCGCGCACCAAGCGTCGTTGGCGAGGTACCAGCGCACCGTGTCGCGAAGGCCGTCTTCGAAGCTCCAACGCGGCGACCACTGAAGTTCACGCTCGATTCGCCTCGGGTCAATCGCGTAACGAAAGTCGTGACCCGGGCGGTCTTGGACGAAACGAATTTGATCGCGAACCGATGCGAGGCTGCGGCCCGTTTCCTTGGCAACCGCCTCGCAGATCGCATCGACGACTTGCATGTTGGTGCGCTCGCCGTGGCCGCCAACATTGTACGTCTGGCCGGGCGTTCCTTTGTCGACGATGAGCTCGATCGCCGCGCAATGGTCCTCGACGTGGAGCCAATCGCGCACGTTCGCGCCCTGGCCGTACACCGGCAACGGCTTGCCCGCCGCCGCGTTCATGATCATCAGCGGCATGAGCTTTTCGGGGTGCTGCCTCGGGCCGTAGTTGTTCGAGCAGTTCGAGATGGTGACCGGAATGCCGAAGGTGCGGTGCCAGGCGCGCACAAGATGGTCCGACGCGGCCTTCGTCGCCGAATACGGGCTTGATGGATCGTAAGGAGTTTCCTCGTTGAAAGCGCCCTCGGCGCCGAGCGATCCAAAAACTTCATCGGTGCTTACGTGGTGAAATCTCACGCCGTCGCGCCGCGCTCCCCATCGCTCACGCACGGCCTCGAGCAGGTTGAACGTGCCCACGACGTTCGACTTGAGAAAGCTTTCGGGCCCTCGGATGCTTCGGTCCACGTGGCTCTCGGCCGCGAAGTGCACGACAACGTCGGGCTCGACGGCACCGACGACCTCGCGAACTTCGGCAGCCTCGGCCAAGTCCGCTCGGACGAATCGGTAGTTCGCGCACCCCTCGAGGCTCTCGACGCTCTTGGGGTTCGCCGCGTAACTGCAGCAGTCCACATTCACGAAGGAATCCCCAGGGCGCGAAGGCACGAGCCGATGGAGAAAGTTGGAGCCGATGAAGCCGAGACCGCCGGTGACGAGGTAGCGCATGGGGAAGAACTAAATGCAAAGTACAGACGAATCGATCAGGTGACCGACGACGGGTCAAGGAGGCGCAGCGACTCTTCCCAGTGAGGAAGAGCGATGCCGAGTTCGCGTTCCGCGCGACCATTGTCGAGGTGCGAGAAGGCCGGTCGTTTTGCCGGCGTGGGGTAGGCGCTCGTCGCGATCGGCTCGAGCGCCGCATCGATGTGGGCGAGCTCGAAGATGCGCTTGGCGAACTCGAACCAACTGCAAGAGCCCGCGCCCGTGAGGTGAAAGACAGGCGCTCCGGTCGTGAAGGCGTCGCGTGCAACGGCCACGGTCACAGCCTCTGCGAGCGCGCGGGCCCACGTCGGCGCCCCCAATTGATCGTCGACGACGCGCAGAGCCGCCCCGGCACGTGCGACGCGAAGCATGGTGCGCAAAAAGTTTTGCCCACGCGCCGCGTAGACCCAGCTCGTTCGAAAGCAAAGCGCCTCGACACCAACGTCGACAAGGGCCTTCTCGCCCGCGAGCTTGCTTGCACCATACACAGACACCGGACCGGTCGCGTCGGTCTCGACGTAGGGCGTCGCCGAGGTGCCGTCGAAGACGTAATCCGTGCTAAAATGCACCATGCGGGCTCCGAGCGCCTTCGCCTCTTCCGCAAGCACGCGTACGGCGTCGGCGTTCACCGCGAACGCAAGGTCCCGCGATGACTCCGCCTTGTCGACGGCGGTGAACGCGGCCGGGTTCACGACAAGCGTCGGCTTCGTCGCGCGCATCGTGTTTCGAATGGCGGACACGTCCGTCAGGTCGAGGGCGCGCTCGTCCAACGCATAAACGTCGCCGAGGACACCGAGCGTTCGCTGAAGCTCCCAGCCCACTTGCCCCTCGACGCCCGTCAGCAAGATTCTCTCGCGCTTCCCCATGTGAAGCGCGACTTAGCCGATGGACTCCGCCATGTCTCGCGTTCGACGCGGTCACGCGGTCACGTGAGCGCGCGGGACGTTCGACGGGTTACTTCGCCGCTTCGACTTTTTCGCCTGCGGCCTTCCAGCCGCGAATGCCAACGCCCAGGTGCTTCACGTTCGAGTAGCCGAACGACTCGGCGGCCTTCGCGGCGGAGCGATACGCGTTGCACGACGGCCCGCCGCAATACGCGACCACGAGCGAGGCCTTGTCCGCCGGAAGCTCCTTCGCAAGCTTGTCTTTTCCCTCGAAAAGAATCGCTCCCGGAATGTGACCTTCCTTGTACGAGTCGTCGCCATTCACGTCGACGAGCGTGACCTTCTTCGCGGCGATGGCCGCCTTCAGATCCGCGATCGAGATGTCGGCGTACTCGCCCGCCTGGGCCGTGAGCGAAAGAAGCGCCGCGGTGCAGAATGCGATCATCGTCTTCATGGAGACCTCATCTACTTCGTTCGTGGTTTCCTGTCGCGGTGCTGCGATCGATGCCGCTCCTTCGAACAAAAATAACCGGGGCCACCGGCGAGTGACGCGGCAGCCCCGGAGCGACGAGCGCGAGTCGAAACTCAGGCTTTGCGCGCTGCCGACTGAATGGCGATGCGCTTCGGCTGAGCCTCGGGCTCCTTGCGTACCGTGAGGTGAAGGACGCCGTCCTTCAGGTCCGCATGGACCGCCGTTGTGTCCGCGCCTTCGGGAAGCGTGAAGGTGCGCATGAAGGTCCCGTAGTTGCGTTCGCACGCGTAATACGTGTCCGACTGCTCGACCTTCTCGGACTCACGCTTGCCGGACACCGCAAGGCGATTGCCGGTGATGGTGATGTCGAGATCGGTCTCTTTGACGCCGGGCACGTCCGCCTTGAAAAGATACGAGTCCTTCGTCTCCTTGACCTCGAACGCCGGAGCGAAGTTCGACGAGGCGGCGATGGGAAACGCAGTCATTTCTCGGAACGGATCCCAACCCATGAGTTCGCGCATCATGCGAAACGGTTCCATGCGCGGCTCCCAAATGGGCATCGGGGCGAGCTTGGATTCCTGATCGCGACGTACGGTGATGTTCGACATTTGTGACTCCTGAACGAACGCGCGTCGATGCCACGGGCCTCCCGAGCCCCCATGCTCGAGTGAAGCCGCTGGCGTCGCCGTGCGCTGCCTCCCCCTGAGCAGCGATCATGCCAAGAAAACGCGTTCACGCTTCGGGAGCGTTTCGTGCACCCGCGGCAATCGCGTCGGAGGACCAAACCTCGCAACGCGTGCAACCGGATGCACGATCGTGCGTAGTTTCCTGGGTTTTATGCGGTTCCGCGCACGAGACGACCGGGGCGTGCACCGGTCAGTTCGCCGTTCTCGGCGACGACGACGCCGCTTACGATGGTCGCCCGATAACCGCGTGCATCCTGCAAGAATCGTTTTCCGCCTGCGGGCAGGTCGTGTTCGAGGCGCGGCGGCAAAAGCTCAAGCGCGTTCAGGTCGATGATGTTCACGTCGGCCTTCTTGCCCACCGCAAGAACCCCGCGATCGAGAAAGCCTGCCCACGCGGCGTTCGCCCCCGTCAGCATGTGCACCGCCTTCTCCAAGGGCAGCTTTCGCTCGGCGCGATCGCGGACCCAGTGAGCGAGCAAAAACGAGGGAAAACTCGCATCGCAGATGGTTCCGACGTGAGCCCCGCCGTCGGACAATCCGAAGAGCGTGCGCGGGTGGTGGAGCATTTCCGCCACGACGTCGAGGTTGCCCGACGCGTAGTTGTAGATGGGGAAGTAGAGCAGCGCGTGTCCATCTTGATCGAGCATCGCGTCGTAGAGAACTTCGAGCACCTTCTTGCCGCTGCGCATCGCTTCGCCGAAGATCGAGTCTTCGCGCTTGGGCTCGTAGTTTGGCCGCTCGCCGAGGCGGAAGAGGCTCATCGCCACGAAGTCGATGTTCGCGAGGAGCTGGTCCACGAGCGGTGGAACGGAGCTACCGTCGCCCGCGAGTTGTTCGGATTTTTCCTCAAGAATACGCGCTCGGACCTCGGGGTTACGCAGGTGCGCGACGCGCTCGGCGAGGGTCTTTGTGGCCACCTCTTTGAAACTCGGAAAGCCGATGAACGGGTGGAAGGTCGCCTCGAGACCGATGAGGACGCCGATGCCTCTCGGTGCACTCTGCACCTTCATGTTCATGCCCTTCGCGACGGCTCCTTCAACGCGCGTGAGAATCTTCTTCCACTGGTCGATGTCGCCGATGCGCTGGAGCAGCGAGATGCTCACGGGGCCGCCGCTTGCCTCGGCCATCGCCTCGACGATGTCGAACTCGCCGTCGAAGGCGTCTGGCCCCTTTGCCATGTCGAAATCGCTGACGATTTGCATGGTTCGGTGACCGGTTCCCTTGACCGCGGCAGCCAAGGCGGAGAGCTCGCGCTTCGAAACTTCGGCGGCTGGCGTGTCGCGTCCGTGGTTGTCTTTGTGGTTGTCGCTGCGCCCGGTCGAGAAGCCTACGGCTCCCGCCTTCAACGCGTTGTGGAGCACCGTGCCCATCGCGGCGAGGTCCTCGTCGGTGGCTGCGCCTTTCGCGACGGCGCGATCGCCCATGACGAAAACCCGAAGCGCGTCGTGAGGCACCGTGACAGCGAAGTCGATCGCGTGCGGCATCGCGTCGAGGGCATCCATGTATTCCTCAACGGTCTCCCAACGCCAGTTGATTCCCTCGGCAAGCGCCGCACCCGGAATGTCTTCAACGCCCTCCATAAGGCCGATGATTCGCTCGCGATCGGCAACCTTAACCGGCGCAAAACCGACGCCGCAGCTGCCCATCACGGCGGTGGTGACTCCGTGCACCGACGACGGTCGAAACTCTTCGTCCCAACTCACCTGCCCGTCGAAATGCGTATGAACGTCGACGAAGCCTGGCGTCACGATGCAACCGCGAGCGTCGATGGTGCGCACCGCGGTTCCGAGGTTTTTGCCGATAGCGACGACCTTGCCGCCCTCAAGGCCGACGTCCGCTTCAAAAGGCGAAGCGCCCGTGCCGTCGACCACGAAACCACCGGTGATGAGCGTATCCATGGGCGGAGGGTCGCCGCCGTCCGCCCCCAGGTCAAGGGCGGACAAGCCGGCTTGCATCGAGTCTCGCCAGGGCGCGCGCCCTGCGATAGCTCACTGCCGTGAACACGAGATGAGCACCCGTCCCGGCCTCATGGATCCCCCACACGAGCCTACCCAACTCGCGCCTGGGCTCATCGTGGCGCACCGCTACCGCATCGTGGCGAAACTTGGCTCCGGAGCGATGGGGTCGGTTTTCCTCGCGGAGCATATCGAGCTCGGGCGGCGCGTTGCGCTCAAGACGATTCACCATCACTTGCTCGGCTCCCCGGAAGCCGTGGCGCGCTTTGAGCGTGAAGCCCTCGCCAGCGCCCGCATCGACCATCCGAACGTGGTGGCCGCCAACGACGTCGTGCACCTCGACGATGGCTCCCCCGTGCTCGTCCTTGAGTACGTTCAAGGCCGGTCTCTCGCGAAGCGGCTTGCGGACGACGGTCCGCCGCCGCTGGGCATCACCGTCTCGCTCCTCGAAGCGCTCTCGGGCGCCCTCGTGGAAGCGCACGAAGCGGGCATCGTTCACCGGGATCTGAAGCCCGACAATCTGCTTCTCGTGGAGCGACCCGGCGTTCCGGTCACGCTTAAAATCCTCGACTTTGGCATCGCGAAGCTCGTCGGAGAGGCGGGGGCAACGATGGCGGCGGGGGCGCCCGGAACGCAGCTCGGACTCGTGTATGGAACGCCCCGCTACATGGCGCCGGAGCAGGCCATTGGGCAACAGGTGGACGCGCGCGTGGACCTCTACGCGGTGGGGGTCATCGCGTATGAACTGCTCAGCGGGCAGGTGCCCTTCGACGGCGACGACCTCATGGCCATCGTGACCAAGCAGCTCACAGAGACCCCGAGCCCGCTCCCGCGCCATGTTCCCCCGGCCCTTGCGGCGGTTGTCGCGAAGCTCCTTGCTCCGCACGCAAACGAGCGTTTTTCCTCGGCCAAAGAGCTTTCAGCGGCGCTGAGGTCCATTGCAGCAGGCATGGCGTCTTCGCCGTCCGTGGACGAGATGTCGACCGCTTCGTTCCATGCGCCATCGCGCGCATCGATGCAATCTGCACCGATTCAACCGAGAGCCACGCGGCGCGGACCGCTTTTCGTCGCGGCGGTCGCGGCGGTCGCGGCGTTGGTGATCGTGCTGGCGACAGGATGGTTCATCGCGCGACGCCCAGGGGGAAGAGCGCAGTCCCCATCGACGCCTTCGTTTTCGTTGACGCGAGAAACGGCGTCGGACGACGAGCTTGGGCGCGCGAAGAGTGCAGGCCGAAGCGCGCTCGAACAGCTGGCATTTCGCTTTCCGAACGACGGTTCCGTGGTCATCGCGCTCGTCGATGCGTCGCACGCGGAAGGCGCGCCGCTCCTCGTGGCCAAATACCTCACGGCACTTGCCGCGATGGCCCCTGCCGCCGCCGCATCGTTTGGAGCCATCGCGGAAACCGACGCGCAAAAGAGCGACGAAGCCGCCGCAGCCCTCGTGCCGCTGCTCGCGAACAGTCTCGGCGACGCAGGTCTTGACGCCCTCGTGGCGCTCGCCGACCGAAAGGGACCCGCGAAGCGCAGGGCCATCGAAGCGCTCGGAGACGAAGCGGTGCGGGCCCGGCTACGTCCGCCCTGCCGCGTGCTCATCGATGCGCGCGCGGCGAAAACCTGTGCAGAACGCAAGAGTCTCTTGCCTCGACTTCTCGAAGATGGGGACTCGCGCATCGCGCCGCACGTGACCGCGTGGTCGGCGGAGCGAGGCTGCGGTTTCTTGAGCCTCGACGACTGCAACCCGTGCCTTCGCAGCAAAGAGGCGCGCGCGCAGCTCACGGAGCTCAGGGCTCGCGTGGCCGACGCAGGACCTCCCGCGCGCCCGTGAGCCCATGCGGGCGCACCGATTGAGTGCGCAACACTTGCGGCGATCCACGGCGGAGCGCGATGATGACCACGTGGACACCATGCTTTCTTCCCTCGCCGTTGGTGCGGGGCTCCTTGGGCTCGTTGCACTGCGTGACCGCACGCAACGCACCCATACAATCGTCGCCAACTTCCCGCTCGTGGGGCGCTTTCGTTACTGGCTCGAGACGCTGGGGCCGCCGCTGCGCCAGTACTTGGTCACGTCAAACGACGAAGAGCGGCCGTTCACCCGGGACCAGCGCCGCTGGGTCTACGCAAGCTCGAAGAGGGAAAACAACTACTTCGGCTTCGGCACCGACAACCCGTTTGAGCAGAGCCCGGGCTACGTTTTCGTGCGCCACGCCGCGTTCCCCTTCCCGGCTCCACACGCAGGACAGCCCGGGTATGACACGAACTATACGTGCCGCGGGGCGAAGATTCTAGGCGGGCATCGTCAGCGCAAACACGCTTTCCGTCCGACCTCGATCATCAACGTGTCGGCCATGAGCTACGGCTCGCTTTCGGGCCCCGCGGTCGAGGCCATCAACCGCGGCGTTGCCCTCGCAGGCGCCATGCAGAATACAGGCGAAGGCGGCATTTGCGACTTTCACCGCAAGGGCGGCGACCTCGTTTGGCAGATCGGCACGGGCTACTTCGGCGCGCGCGACGAGCGTGGACGCTTCGACATGAATCGCTTTCTTGAAACCGTGCAGACTGCAAAGGTTCGCGCCATCGAGATCAAGCTCTCGCAAGGGGCGAAGCCTGGCCTTGGTGGCGTGCTTCCCGCAGCAAAGATCACGCCTGAAATTGCGAAAATTCGCCTGATTCCCCTCGGTCAAGACTGCATCAGCCCCGCGTCGCACTCAGCGTTTCATGACGTGGATTCGATGCTCGACTTCATCGAACGCATCGCCGACGCCACGGGTCTTCCGGTTGGCATCAAGAGCGCCGTCGGACAAACGGACTTCTGGCGCACGCTCGCCGATCGCATCGAGAAGACCGGGCGCGCACCGGACTTCATCACCATCGACGGCGGCGAAGGCGGCACCGGAGCGGCCCCACTCGCCTTTGCCGACCACGTCTCACTGCCATTTCGCCAGGGTTTTCCCGAAGTCTACAAAGAGTTCGCCGCGCGCGGCCTCGCCGAAAAGATCGTCTTCATCGGAGCTGGCCGACTCGGCTTTCCGCAAGCGTCGCTCACAGCACTCGCCATGGGCTGCGACATGATCAACGTGGCGCGCGAAGCCATGCTGGCCATCGGCTGCATCCAAGCGCAAGACTGCCACACGGGGCATTGCCCCACGGGAATCGCCACGCAAAACCGCTGGCTCATGGGCGGCCTCGACCCGGAGCTCAAGAGCGCGCGGCTAGCGAATTACCTACTCATGCTGCGCAAAGAGTTGCGAGCCCTTGCGCACGCATGCGGCGAAGCTCACCCGGCACTCGTGCCCCTCGAACGCCTTGAGTTTCTCGACGGCACGACGCTCTTGAACGCTCGCGCCACGCTCGGATACGAGGCTGGATGGGGCATGCCCGGCGCCGAAGACCGCGACGAACTGACGCGCCTTGAGCCGCGCACGAACGACGGTGGCTGACGAAGGGCAAACGCCAAAACGATACGTCGTATGCCTCACGAATACTCCACGTATTTCATGAACGACGACACACGCTTTTGGCGGACGCCGCGTTTGCCTATTGGAGCAAATCGCCTGAGATCGAGTACGCGAAGACGACGTAGGGGAGAGCCTGCGTCACGTCTTGCCCCGTGCGGTACGGGTGCACGAGGTGCCAGTTGAGAATGCCGATGAGCGTCGGCTTGTTCACGCTCTTTCCGGGCTCGTCGTAGAGGGTGTACGCGACGATCGGGCCAACGCGCTGCGTGCCTTGGTTGAGCTCGTCACGCGTGTTTCCATCGAGGAAAGCCCGTGCATAATTGTACCGAAGGCCTGCGCGCAGCACCGCGGTGCCCTCGAGGTTGAAGCGCGCAAACACGTCGAGATCGTTGCTCACGGTCCATCCCTCCTTCGGCACGAGGAGGTCGAAGTACTGGTCGTACCAAACGGTGTCGCCGGGCTCGAGATTCATGCGGTGGTAGGTGCCGTTGAATCGCGAACGCGCTTCCACTTGCGGGCGACCTGCATCATCGCGGACGCCGGCCCAGCGGAGCTCCCCGGTCAGGCCGAAGTTCGAGCCCGTCGTCGCATAGGCGCGCGAGGGTTTCGAGTCGCCACGGGTGCCCTGCTCTTTGATCTGCGAGTCCGAAAACGTCGCGCTCTCAGGCGATGCGAAGCTTTGGATCAGGTTGAAGTTACCGTAATACTGAATCACCGACGCACGCGCTTCGAGGCGCAAAAGCGCGATGGGTTGCACTTTGAGCGTCACGCCCGGATTCGCGAAGGCCGGCGTCATGATCGGCGACGCCGAAATGCCCACGAAGCTGTCTTTGAGCAGCACGTGCGACGAGTCGAAGAGCTTGTATTCGTAGCCGACGTCGAAGAGTTCCTGCAGTCCGAGCGCGTTGTACCGGACCACGGAAAGGCTCGACCACGTCACGCGATGGCGAGGCGCCACCCACCCGGTCGGCGCCGCGGACGCGCTCGGTACTTCCGCAACTTGCGACGCAACCGGAGCGTCTGCTCCTGCCGTCACGACGGTTTCGCCGGCTTCGTTGGCGTGGGCGAACGATGAAACGAGGAGAACGGCGAGCGTCGCGGTCGAACGGTGCATGGGGCCTCGGG
>CAIQDA010000473.1 GCA_903870415.1 uncultured delta proteobacterium | reverse complement strand
GGGCGAAGGCGACGACGACGCTCGTCTTTCGGGCGAGATCGAGCTGCAATTTCGCACGGCGGGAGCGGTCGTATCGACGAAGCCCATCGACGTTGAACTCCGCGTCAGGTCCTTTCCCCGAAACGCGCGTGTCGCGGCAGAGAAGCGCACGTCCGTCGACGAAAGCTTGAGCGCCCTCGGCCTTCACGTGGGCAGCTCGCTCGCGATCGATACGGTTGCATCCTGCATCTTTCGACGCGGCAACGTCGTGGTGGGCGACAGGCTGACTGCCCTCGATGGCGTCGCGCTGACGGTTATCGACGATGCTGTCCCGCCTCCGTCGTTCGGGTTCGTTGACCTTGAGAGCGCGTCCGAGGACGGGACGCTGCACCACGCGCGAGGCTTCTTGGGCCTTCGGCGCATGGGAATGGTCGTGTTCGTCGCAGCGATATCGTTCAGAATATTTCAGCTCGTTCGGCGCATTCGGCCCGCATCGGTTCTCCCATCGGTGGCAGGTTTTAGCGTGCCGCCTACGCGTGCGAGTCTTGGGGCGACCGCTGCCGCCGCGGTGATCTTCGAACTGGCGACGCGGTTTCTGCGCGTTCGTCTTGATGCTCCAATTGTGCTCACGCTCCTGGCCATCGCGCTCTTCGGGCCGCAGCGCCGTGCGGTCATGATGGCGATCGCCCTTTCGCTCGCCACCTCGGCGGCGCTGGTGAGCGGCGGGGTGTTTCGTGTCGACGAGCTCCATGGCGCGCTTGGGCCGTTCGCGCTCCCATCGCTCGCGCTGGCGCTCTACGTTTGGGGTCAGCGTTTTGGCGGCTATTCGCCGTCGCGAAGCGCAACGACAGGCCTTCTCTTTGTCGCGCTCCCGCTCCTTCATGTGGTCGCTCCGCGGGTTGGGGTCGTTCCCGGTCTTGGCCGCGCGCTGGCGGCGACGATGCTCTGCGCGTTTTTGGCACCAGGGCTTCAGCGCGCGATGGTGCCTGTTCGTTCGGGCGTGTCGGGAGCCTCGGTCACCTTCGCCCTCATCGGCTCGCTCGTTGCGCTCGCTGCGGCGATTGTCGCGGGGCCCTTGGCCGGAGCCGCGACGGCGTTCGTGGTCGTGGCCGTCGCCTACGGGGCGAGTTTTGTCCTGCCTGCGTTCCGCGGCCAAAAACCCTCGACCTGAGCGAGGCGAAGCGTGGGCCGAAACCGCAGCGCACCGGCGTGCATCGAAGTGCCTGTGGTGGCGCGACCGAACCTCTCCCTTCCGCGCGAACACGATGGTTCGACCGGTGAGGCGCGGCCCGCGGATGTCGTCATCGTGGGGGCGGGTATCGGAGGGCTCGCCGCAGCGATTGAGCTCGCGCGAGAAGGGCTCGCGGTCACGGTCCTCGAAGCCGCTCCCGAGGTCGGCGGCAAGATGCGGCGTATCGCGGGCGTGGACGCCGGTCCGACGGTGCTCACGATGCGTTGGGTGTTCGATGATCTCTTTGCGCGTGCGGGGGCGGACTTCGCCGCAACGGTGACGCTCCAGCCTGCGGAAATCCTCGCGCGCCACGGGTTCTGGGACGGAACCACGCTCGACTTATTCGCCGATCGCGATCGGACCGCCGACGCCATCGGTCGCCTTGCGGGCGCCAAAGAGGCGGCCGGTTATCACAAGTTTGTAGACTACACGCGTGAGCTGTTCGAGCTCGTGGAGGAGCCGTTCCTTCGGTCGCCGCGTCCCACCGTCGGTTCGATGATGGCGATGGCGGGCCGCATCGGGCTCGGCTCCCTCATGAAGGTCGATGCGCATCGATCGATGTGGAAGGCGCTCGGCGGTTTTTTCGAGGACGTGCGGCTGCGGAACTTGTTTGCGCGCTACGCGACCTACAGCGGATCGTCGCCCTTCGAGGCGCCAGCCACGTTAAATGTGATCGCGCATGTGGAGCGTGCGGGCGTCTTTTACGTAGACGGCGGCATGCACACGGTGGCCCGCGAGTGCGCGCACCTGGCGATGAAGCTCGGTGCCACGGTCCGATGCCGAACGCCGGTGGCGCGGGTTCTCGTCGAACACGGACGTGCGGCGGGCGTGGTGCTCGCGTCGGGTGAAGAGCTTCGCGCGCGGGTCGTCGTTCACGCCGGCGACGCAGGCGCTTTTGCGGCGGGGTTACTTGGTGCGGATTCGTCGCGCGCCGTTCGCGTGCCGAGGCCCGCAAGCGCGTCGGCCGTGGTTTTCACGGGGCAAGCGGAACTCGAGGGTTTTCCCTACGTGCGGCACAATGTCTTTCTCGCAGCGGACTACGCCCGCGAGTTTCAGGCGCTCTTTGGTTCGCACACGCTTCCGGACGACCCCGTGGTTTACGTTTGCGCGCAAGCGCGAGGTGACGATGCGCGCGCAGTCTCGGGTCCTGAGCCCATCTTGATGCTCGTGCAGGCCCCCTCGAACGGCGATACGAACGCGTGGACAGCGGAGGAGATCGACACATGCACAAAGCTCGCGGCGCGGACGCTCTTGCGCTCGGGGGCGCAGGTGACGAACCTCGAAGCGCTCACGGTCACGACGCCGGCGCACTTCGCGAAGGCGTTTCCAGGGAGCGGGGGAGCGCTCTACGGAGCGGCGACGCACGGCAAGCTCGGGCCCCTCGAGAGGCCGGGGGCGAAGAGCGCGATTCCTGGTCTTTTCCTGGTGGGAGGAACGGTTCATCCGGGGGCGGGCGTGCCCATGGCGGCGACGAGTGGCGTGCTCGCGGCGCAAGCGATCATGAGCGCCTGGCCTTCGACGCGCCGGTAGCTTCGAACGGCTACCGCTGGTGGTACCTCGACGCGTTGAGCGACGACGGACTTCACGGCATCGTCATCATCGCCATGTTGGGTAACGTATTCTCTCCGTATTACGCGAGAGCGCGCCGTTCGCCCGGGCCTGTTGACCCGCTTGGCTTCGTGACGATGAACGCGGTCCTCTATGGTCCTCGCGCGCGCTGGGCCCTCACCGAGCGTGGCCGCGAATCGCTCTCACGGACGGCGACGACGTTGAGCATCGGCCCAAGCTCCATGGCCTTCGATGGCGCGACGTTGACCGTGCGGCTCGAAGAACATTCATCGCCATTTCGCCAGCGAATTTCTGGAACGATTCGCGTTCACACGGAACAGCTCGTCGATGAGCCCATCGAGCTCGATGCGCATGGCCGCCACCGCTGGTCGCCGGTGAGCATGCACGCGCCGATCGAGGTGGAGATGACGTCGCCGTCGTTGCGCTTTCGTGGCCACGCGTACGTCGATCAAAACTGGGGCCAAGAGCCGCTGGAGCAAGGCTTCCGATCGTGGACCTGGGGGCGATCGATTGGTGCCGCGGAAAGTGTCATTGGCTACGTCGCCGATGGCCGTGATGGCTCGCGCACCGAGCGCCTCCGCGTGGTCGACGCGCAAGGTCGCGTGCGGGACGAAGCACCCTTGCGTCCGGTCGTGCAAGGACGCGGACGTTGGGGCGTGGAGCGTAGAGGATTTGCAGATGAAGGCGCCGCACTCGTCCATCGCCAGGCCCTTGAAGACACGCCGTTCTACCTGCGTGATGTGAGCGAGGGCGTGCTGCTCGGAGCGCGACGCATTATCGTCTCGGAGACCTTGGACCTCGATCGCTTTGCGGCCCCGTGGGTGCAGTTCTTGTTGCCGTTCCGCATGGCGCGCGCGTGACCGTGCCGCCGTTCTCAACGCTCGTGCTTGGCGCGGTCGCGGTGCCCTACGCCGTGGTCGTTCTGGAACTCATGCGGCGCAGCGCGGTCAGCGCGTGGTCGGCGAAAGGCCCCGGTGAGGCTCTTTCTCCCCGCCGAATCCTCGTGCTTCGTCCGTGCGGCGGCGTCGATGAATCGTCTGGAAAAATGCTCGCCAAGCGCATGCCGTGGGCGAACGCGGGCGAGTGGCTTCTCGTGGATTCAGACGCGGACCCGGCGAACGCGGTGGCACGTGCGGCCATTGGAGCCTCGACCGCGGCGCGCGTTGTGGCGGGCTCGGTCGACGTGCCGAACCCGAAAGTGTCGCTCCTTGCGTTTGCGATGCGGACGGCCCCGCCTTGCGACGTTGTGCTCGTGGTGGACGCGGACGTCGATCCGTTGTCGATCGATGAGCACGCCATCGCCGCGGCCTTCGACGACCCACGGGTTGCGGCGGTGTGGCAGCCCGTCGTCGAGGGGGCGGAGGGGACCTTTGGCGACGCGGTTTCCGACGCCATCTTGCTAGGCAGTTTTCACGCGTTTGCGCTGCTCGCGTTGCTCGATGAGGGCGCGCTCGTGGGCAAGGTCTCGGCGGTGCGACGGGAGGCACTTGAGGTCATTGGCGGCTTCGAGGCCCTGGGGCACGTGCTTGGCGAAGACCTTGAGCTCGCTGCCGTCTTGAAGCGTCGAGGATGGCTCACGCGCATGGTGCCGCGTGCGGCGAGGTCCGCGGCGAGGGGGCGCTCGATGCGCGAGGTGTTCAATCGTTTCGCGCGGTGGACGTTGGTGACGAAGCATCAACGAACGCGGCAGATCCCAAGTTACCCGTTCTTCTTTTTCCCGCTCCCGCTCGCGCTCGTGCTTGCAGGATGCACGCATGCGCCGGAGACCCGTATTTTGCTGGCGATCGTAGCGGTCACGCGCGCCATCGTCGCCGCCCTCGGCGCTGTTCGTGGAGGTCGCCCCTCACGCATGGTTCGCATGATGCTGCTCGCGCCTGTGGCCGATGCGCTCCTTGCGGCGGCGTGGGGCACGGCGCTTGTCACCCGGCGCTTCACGTGGCGGGGAAACGTCTTGCGATTTCGCTCGGACGGGAGTCTCGAACGCGCGTGAGGACCTCGGCGCTCAGCTTCCGATGAGGGCTTGCAGCGACTCGGAGGCGCGCCAAGGAGCGGCCTCAAGGGCCACGTAGACGTGCGAGCTGTCCGTTTCGATCGCGCGGATACCAAGCACCGGCGTGATGACGTCGAGGGCCTTCTTGATCGCCGAGTTGTTGGCGATTGCGGGCATGCGCATGAAGTCGAGGACCACGCGGTCACCGTCGGCCTCGACGATGACGGGCGGACGCTTCGGCAGATACTTCAGCAAATTGCCTGGACGCGAGAGGTCGAGTGCGCCGGACTTGATGAGCAACGCGAGCGGGGTATCGCTCTCGCCGAGGAGCATGAGTTTGATGTCCGCGAGGCGGATGCTCACGCGCAGCTCGTCCGTGTTCAAACGGATTTCGTCGATGCGGATTGAGGCCGACGCACGAATCGGCGTGCCCATCGCGTCGATGGCGGCGCTCACGCGGAGCGAATCGTTCGACGTGGCGAGCTCGATGTCTTGCGGAGCTTTGGGCGCGTTCGAGGCTTGATCGGCGAGCCACCGCAGCGCCGCGGTCGGAACGCCGAATCGCAACTTCGCCGCGTTCGTCGCCGCGGTGAGCAGCTCGTCGGGGTTGCGTTTGAGGTAGCCGAGGGCCGCTTTAGCGGCTGCACGCGGGTCGAGTCGCATCCTCAAAGGTTACGCCCCGGTTTCTTGCGTTGCCATAGGGAAGACCCGTGAGGCGCGAGTCACGTCGTCGAGGACGAGCCCCACCGCGCCTTGTCCCGCGCGAGGCGCGTCGCGCAGAACCGCCAGAAACGCCGCGACCGCGCTTTTGGGCAGCGGACCCGAACGCCTCCGCGCGTTCATGGGCCTCGAACTCGACGGCTCGAAGTCGTTCCGCATGGGCACCATCGACATCCACGAAGTGGAAAACGGAAAGATCGTGCGCGTGCATGACCTCGAAGACTGGGCGACGGCCATCCGTCAGCTCGCTTCGAAGTAGCCCTCGCCTGGCGCAGGCGGGACGCGAGCACTCACGCGAGCGCGCGCGTCTTGCATGCAGACTACAGCTTGATGATCGAGTCCCAGTGTTCGGAAATTTCCTCGGGACTCCACACGCCTCCGGTCTCTTCCTTGAAACGGCCGGCGGTCTCGACCACGCGAAACGCGTACATGCGAGCGCCCGCGGCTGCGAGGACCCAACCTGTTTTTTCCCCGCAGAGTTCGCTCGCAAGAAAAAGCACCGCAGGGGCCACGTGGTCGGGCGTGAGCGTGTCCACGTTCGCGAACATGGGCAGGTCTTCGGTCATGCGCGTCGTCGCGCTCGGCGCGATGCAGTTGACCGAGATGCGGTGCTTCTGAAGCTCGATCGAGGAGGTACGCGTGAAGCCGTAGATGGCAGCCTTCGCCGCGGCGTAGTTCGCTTGGCCGAAGTTTCCGAGCATGCCGCTGACGCTCGTCGTGTTGACGATGCGACCGCCGCCGCCCTTGCTCACGCGGTGCTTCGCGAACTTTTGCGTGCAAAAAAACGTGCTCTTCACGTGCACGCGCATCACCGAGTCGAAGGCTTCTTCGTCGAGCTTCAAGAGCGTCTTGTCGCGAAGGATTCCGGCGTTGTTCACGAGAACGTTCAGGTCGCCGAACCCATCGATCGCCGCTGCGATCGCCGCGGCGGCACCTTCGTCCGTCGACACATCGCTCGTGTTCGCGATGGCGCGTCCGCCCGCAGCCACAATTTCGTCGACCACGGCCTGAGCGGCGGACTCCGAGGTTGCCGCACCGTCCCGTGCACCGCCAAGATCGTTGACGACGACAGCGGCGCCTTCTGCAGCGAAAAGCTTGGCGTAAGCGCGGCCAAGACCACCACCTGCGCCGGTCACGAGGCACACCGTATCGTTGAGCAAGCCAGGCATGAAGACCTCCAGAGAACGGCGCACGCTAGCCGCTGCGGGCTGCAGTGTCTCCCGTCCTGACGCGGCAGGGGGTGATCGGTCCGGCTCGACCGTTGAAGAACAGTGGAGCTCCGGCGGCTCCGCTCGCTATCGTAACGCGATGGATCGCCTTCGCTACGGTTTCATCGCGTGTGTCTCAACGGCTCTCGTCGCAAGCGCGTGTTCGTCGCCTGCGTCGACGAGCGTGGACGGTGTGACGTTTCCCAAGGAGTTTTTCTGGGGTTCCGCGTCGGCCTCTTTTCAGATCGAAAAGGGAAACACGAACTCGGACTGGTCCGCTTGGGTCGCGACCGCAGGCAAGATCAAACACGGTGATTCGCCCGATCGCGGCGGCCCCGATGGTCTTGCGCACATTGACGACGACCTCCGCGCGCTCACGGACGCGGGCCAAAACATGTACCGCTTCAGCGTCGAGTGGTCGCGAATCTACCCGACCAAAGCGGCGTTCGACGCGGACACGCCCGATGTTGAGGCGCTTGCAGTATACAAGCAAATTCTCGAGAAGCTGAAGGCCGCGCACATCACACCGATGGTGACGCTTCAGCACTTCACGCTGCCGATCTACTTCTCCGACCCGTCGAAGAACAGTGAGCCTCAAGGCTGGGAAAAACCTGAGACTGCGGCGGCGTTCGGCGTCTTCTGCGGGCGCATGGGAAAGGAGTTCGGAGGCCTCGCGGACTACTGGACGACCGTCAACGAGCCCACCGTGGCTCCGCTTGGCGGCTACGTGAGCGGAGACTTTCCGCCGGGCATCGTCCTCGCCGTTGACCGCTTTTTCACCGCCATCAAAGGTCAGGCCCGTGGTGCCGCGGCTTGTTACGATGCCCTTCATCGCAGCGACACCATCGACGTGGACGGCGACGGCAAGGCGGTGCTCGCCTCGGTGGCGGCGCATCAACGCACGTTTCATCCCTCGGACCCGGAGAACGAAAACGACGTCGCGTCGGCCGAGCGCGTTCGTTACTTGAGCAATCTCTGGTTTCTCAACACGCTCACGCGCGGCGATTGGGACGACGACGGCGACATGTTGCTGACCGGACCAAACGACAAGGTTGCCGACCCCGCGATGAAGGGCCGCGTCGACTACATCGGCCTGAATTACTACTCGGACACGCTCATTCAGTTTCAAGGGTCGGTGCCGCTCTTCAAGGGCTTGCCCACGCGCGATCACCTCCCGACGGGCCGCGCACGCACGGACCTCGCGTGGGACATTTACCCCGAGGGATTCGAGACGGTCCTCGTCGAGGCGGCGCAATATGGCTACCCGATCATCGTCACCGAAAACGGCCTCGCGGACGCGAGCGACAAGAACCGTGCGCGCTTTATCGGCGAGCATTTGCTGGCCTTGGGGCGTGCGCAAAAGCGCGGAGCCGACGTGCGCGGCTACATTCATTGGGCGCTGACCGACAACTTTGAATGGGCCGAGGGCTTGTGCCCAAAGTTTGGCCTCTACTCGTACGATGCGGCAACGGGCGCGCGGCAGGCGCGAGGGAGCGTCGCTACGTTTCGCTCGTGGATTCAGGCGGGCGCGGTCACCAAAGCGGAGGTCGATGCGCTCGCGCCGTACGTCGCTCCCGTCGAGTGCACGAAGTAGGCAAGAGCGGCGGCTCGACGGCGGAAAGTTCGCTTGCGAACGACCTTCGCTTGACGGGGGAACTCCGAGCCTTTACGTGCTGAATCTGATTCAGTCGGGCGTCCGGTCCCCACGGCGTCCACGGTCGGCTTCTACGGGCCGCACGGCTTTTCGGGGTGCTCATTCGGAGGAACCATGGCCCTCGACATTCAAAAGCTGTTCAACGAAGAACTCCCCGCAGCCCTCGCACGCAACGCCGACGAAGCGAAGGCGATGAACGCGAAGGTTCAGATGAACATCACGGGCGAAGGCGAGTGGTTCATCGACGTCAGCGCGACCGGTCCGAGCTGCACGCCGGGCACGCAAGTGGGCGACTGCGCGATCACGATCGCCGGCCCCGACCTCGAGAAGCTCATGGACAACCCCAGCGCGGGCATGACGCTCTTCTTCGCTGGCAAGCTCAAAGTCACGGGCAACCAGATGCTCGCGATGAAGCTCAACAAGCTCTTCTCGTTCAAGTGAGTCGCGCGTGAGCGGAGCGCTCGGGGCCCTGGCAGGTATTCGCGTCCTCGACATGACGCGGCTCCTTCCGGGGCCTTTTTGTTCGCGCGTGCTCGTCGATCTTGGCGCGCATGTCGACAAGCTCGAAGACGTGGGGGCAGGGGATTACCTGCGCAACATGCCGCCGATGGTCGAGCGCGACGGCGAAGCGTGCAACGCCGCCTTCGAGCTTCTCAACCTCGGCAAGCAGAGCTTGGCCATCGACTTGAAGCGCGACGAAGGTCGTGAGGTATTCTTGCAGATTGCAGGTACCTACGACGTCGTCCTCGAGTCGTTTCGCCCCGGCGTTCTCGACAGGCTCGGCTGCGGACCTGCGGCGCTTCTCGCGCGGCATCCGCGCCTCGTCGTCGTGAGCATTTCCGGCTTCGGGTCCGCTGGGCCTGACGCGCACAAGGCCGGTCATGATCTCGGCTACCTCGCGCGGGCAGGCGTCCTCGGTGTGAGCGGTCCGGTCGATGGGCCGCCGGCGGTTCCAGGCGTGCAAATGGCCGACATTGGCGCGGGCTTGTGGGGCGTGATTGGCACGCTCGCGGCGTTGCGCAGTCGCGACGACACCGGTTGCGGTCAGCACATCGATGTATCCCTCATGGAGTCTGCGGCACCGTTCGCGCTCTATGCACTCGCCGACGTGCTTCTCGGGGGGACGCCTTCATCCGCGCGTGGAGCCTCTCCGCTGACGGGCGGAGCGGCCGTGTATGCGACGTACGCGACGGGTGATGGGCGCGCGGTGGCTCTTGCGTCGCTTGAGCCAAAGTTCTTGGGCCCGTTCTTCGCCGACCACGGGCTCGCGCTTGGTTTTGAGGTGCTTGCGCCGGGTCCACATCAAGTGGAGTTGCGAGCGAGCCTCGCGTCGATATTCGCTGCGAAATCGGCGGCGGAATGGCGCGCATACGCGGCAGCGCGCGATGTGTGCCTTGAGGTTGTGTCGACGCCCGACGAATGGCGAAGCTGTCCGCAACGACTTGCTCTCGCGGGCGATCGTGACGCGATGAAGATGCCGATGCCGCTCGGAGCTCCGTCTTCGTTGTGCGCTCCGCGTCAGGGCCAGCACACGCGGGAGATTCTCCTCGCGGCGGGCGTTTCGGACGCCGAGGTTG
>CAIQDA010000472.1 GCA_903870415.1 uncultured delta proteobacterium | reverse complement strand
GCTTCGAACGCGCGGACGCTCGGCTCGGCTCCCGTCACTTCGCCGAGGGCGGCGTAGCGTTCGGCCCACACGTGCGACGTGACCGCGAAGCCGCTCGCCGTGCGCGCAACCGTCGCCCCCGATTGGGTCGCGAGCTCAAAGCTGGGCGAGCGTCTCGCTTCGACGACAAGGGCGTCGGCCGGGTGCGTCTCCTCGACTCCGGCACGGGCGAGGGTGACTTTGCGAACGGAACTCGAGCCGTGAGCCTTTACGACCCGCCCGACGTGTAGTGTGCACGCAACCTTGGCCGCAGTGAGGTCGGCGACGAGCGCCTGCGCAAGCGCGTACGACGAGGCCGGCGTGTCCTCATGAACCACGATGACGATGCGAGCTCCCGGCGCGACCCCGGCCGACACGAGCTTGCGTGCGGCGCGAAGCGAGTAAACGCCGGGGAGGTCGTTGCCCTCGAAGAGCGCGGGACCGTCGTGGGCGCCTGTCGCGAGTACCGTGAACGCGGCGTCGAGCACCTCGGCTCCTGACGGAGATTCAACCAGCAAAAGGCCTGAAAAAATACCAACGGCGCGGGTGCGCGGGCGCACGATGACCCGGCCCTCCGCCGCGAGAAGGCGCACGCGGGCGAGAAGTATCCCGACGCGGTCCGCATCTTCCCCTGCGTGAGCCGAAAGCACGCCGTCGAGGTTCACGTTTTCGTCCAAAACTTCGACCGTATGGCCGGCCTCCGCGTAGGCGACGGTTGCAGCCAAACCTGCGGCACCCGCACCCACGACGACGACGCCCGCCGCGCGGCGAGCGCCAAGGACGATGGGCATGGGGTTGTCGGGAAGGTGACCGAGACCGGAGATGCGTCGCGCGAAGATGCGAAGAAAGGGCTCTGCGCCAGGCACCCCGATGAACATTTCATGGTGGTTCATTCCGCTTGGGAAAAACCAGTCGTTCGCGCGCAGAAGATCAAAGTCTCGAGGGCCCATGCGGTTCTGCGTCTCGACGACCATTCCCTCGCGGCACGGTTCAAGGCACCCGAGCACGTTGGGGACGCCGTCGACGCGGACCACGCATCCGTCGCAGCCGCCGCGCATGCACGAGGCGCCTCGCGGTCGATGAAACTTCGGGCTCCGTGCGATGCCGTCGATGCCGCAAGCGATCAGCGCGGCGGCAAGCGGCTCTCCTTCGTTCCCGACGATGGTCTTGCCGTCGATGCGAAGAGACACGGGATGAGATGGGTCACGAAGGCGCCGAACCATGGGCGAACTCTACGCGAAAGCCCGAAGCCGCGCGCAGAGAACGCCCACGAAACGCGCGCCAGGTGCCGTGAGGCGAGCCGACCCAAACGTCTGCGCCTTGCAATCGTTCGGCGACGCTAATGCGCCTTCTTGTTCCGGCGCTTTCGACGCCAGCGCGGGTCGTCGTCATCGAAGTCCCCGCGGACGCCTGCAGAATACATGTACGAAGCAAAGGAGCCGGGGCCTGGGCTCTCGCGGGGCGACACGAACGGATCGATGTCGCGATCGAGGAACGCGCGAGCGAGGACAGACGACGAGACGGTGTGGGGGTTGAGAGCGTGCATCATGCACACCGCAAGGCAACCTCTGTGCCAACGCGCGGCAGCGTGGAAGTGCAGCAAATATCCTAGCCGCGCATCGTTCGCGGTTGCCTCACGCGGTGGCCACGGTCGGCCGCGGCCGGCCACACGCCGCAACGCAGTCGCAAGTGCTCGGAATCACAACGCCGAGGCGAGCGCATCGGCGATCCGCTCCACGTCGGCGGGCGTCAACCCGACAAAGAACGGCAGTGCCAGTGTTCGCGCCGCCAGGTCACGCGCCGCGGGAAAATGGTTGTCGGCGGGGGCGACCCGATGAAAGACGAGCTCGTCGCAGAGCAGTCGCTCGTAGTAGATGGCGCTGTCGATCCCGGCCTCGAGGAGCTTCGCCCTCACGCGGGGACGCAGGTCCGGGTCGCGCAAACGCACAGAATATAGTCCGTAAGCGCTAGCGCTCGTGCATCGAGGCGGAAGGGCGAGGGGCGGGTGCGGGCCGGTGACGAACGAGGTGCAGGGACCCTTGCAGATTACCGGTGCTGCGAGGCCACGAACGATGAGCGCGCGATCGTACCCGTCGGCGAGAGCGCGGCGCGCGGCGAGGTCTTCGGAGATGCGTGTAAGACGCACGCGTAGCAGCGCGGCTTGGAGCTCGTCGAGACGACCGTTGCACCCCTCCTCCGCGAAGCGACCGTCCGTTGATCGCCCGTGCTGACGAAGCCCGCGGACCGACTCGGCGAGGCGCGCTTGGTTCGTGACCACGAGGCCGCCGTCACCAAAGCCGCCAAGGATTTTCGCTGGAAAAAAGCTGAAGACGCCGATGGCTCCAAAGGTTCCAATGGGACGGCCTTCGTCGGTGGCCCCGAAGCTCTGCGCGGCGTCCTCCACGAGAAAAATGCTTCGCTGTGCGGCCCATCGCGCGACAGCCCCCGTGCCGCTTCCCTGTCCGGCGAGGGGCACGTGCATGAGGGCCCTTGTGCGCGGGGAGCGCTTCTTCTCCGCGTCGTCGAGGTTCATGCGTCCGCATACGGGAAGCACATCGACGAAGACGGGGTGCGCGCCGGTGCGGACCACCGCCTCCACCGTCGCCACAAAACCAAACGCGGGCACGAGAACCTCGTCCCCTTGGCCGACGTCGAGGGCGCGCAGAGCGAGGAAAAGTCCGTCGGTTCCGCTCGACACGCCGACGCCGTGGGCCGCGTGAAGGTAGCTCGCAGCCTCGCGTTCAAAGGCGGACACCTCGGGCCCCAAAATATAGCGCCCGCTTCGAAGCACCCGCACGGCCGCAGCTTCGAGGTCCGCGGCGATGGGGGCGCAGCTTCGAGCGGGATCGACCATCGGCAGGTGCCGCGTGGACCGCGAATCTCCAGCGGCGACAACGACGCCGAGCGTCTCCGCACTCGCGAGGGTATCGAACGGCCCTCGCCCCTTGGCCGCAAGAGGCTCTCCATGGGTTCGCGCGTGATAGGCGTCCGCTGTTCCAGCCTTCGCCGTGCGCGGGTCAATCGGAGTGGCCATGATGCCTCGGATAGTCAGAGGAAATGCAGCAAATGAGAGCAGCGGGTGGCGTCAGCTCTTGGGGCCTTGGGCTAGCACGCGGGTCCCGAGCGGAGCGCCGTCTTCCGCGTCGAGGCAACGAACGCTTCCGTCCTCTCGTCGGTAACGCCAGCCGGAAAACGTGCAGACTGCATCGTCATTGGCGAAGACAAGAAGAGCTCCGTGGCGGCTGCGGTAGCCCGTCACGCGTGCCGGAGTGCCCACAACTTGCTCGTACGCGCGCACGTCTGCGGTGACCACCGCGCCAGCTCCGATGAAGGCATGGACGTGGAGCGTGACCCCCGGAAGCACCGTGGCATTCGCGCCCACGGTGACGCCCGTGCGCACGACGGTCGAGGCGAAGAGACCGCGTCTATCGACGATGGCCCGCGGCTCGCGCACGTTCGTGAACACGCACGAAGGCCCGAGAAAAACCTCGTCGTCGATGCGCACGCCGTCGAAGATACTCACGCCGTTTTGCACCCGCGTGCGATCGCCGATGCGCACAGACCCCGCGATGGAACACCCTTGCCCAATCACACAGTCGGCCCCCACGACCGCTCCGCTGCGCACATGGCAAAACGGCCCGATGAAGGTGCCCGCGCCGATCGATGCGCCGGCCTCGATGATACTTGTAGGATGCACCATCACCATCAGAGGACCTTTCCGAGGACCTCTTTCAGGCGGCGTACGAGCCCCTGCTGGTCGACGGTTTGCGGATCGAAGACCACGTTGATCGAGACCTCGAAGCTCGGTCGCGCCAGGTACGCGAAGGATTCCGGCCATCGCTCAAGCCGGACGCTCACGCGCGCCACACGCCGATCGCGGTAGAACCATTGGCGCAGATGATCCTCCATGAGCGGCTCGAGAATCGACGGGCCGAAGAGGTTCGTGAGCAATCGTCGCTGCTCGTCTTCGTCGTCGTAATTCACCTTGCGGTGAAGGTTTCGGAAGCGTCTCTCGACCCACGTCAGGTCATCGGCCTCGAGAATGAGATGAAGCTTCTCTGTTCCGAACGGTGCACTGCCGCGCTCGACGTCGACGTGCAGAATCGTCAGGTGCTTGGTCTTGGCGGCACCGTCGACGATGGCCCGTTCGAAGACCCAGTCGGCTGGCCGAAACAGTCGCCACTTTCCTTGGGGCACGCGGGCGAACACGAGCGCGTCGGACATGTTGTCGCGCAATTGCGCGGGCAGCGAGGTGAACAGGCGATCGACGAGGGGCTGCGGGACGGCCCACGCGCGGTCTTCGAGCTCCTCGAGCACGAGGCGCAAGAAGGAGACGCCCTGCATCGGCGGGTCGAGCGTTTGCGCGAAGGTCTCGACGAGTTCGCGAAAGTCGAAACCCTCTTTTGTGGGATCGACTGCTTCGAGGAACCGCGAAAGGACCGCACGTCGTGCCCGTGGGGGGATGGACGGGAGAGACAAAGTTTCGCCACGTTAGCCTGCCCTGGGGCGCGCGCGCTACGGTGGCGCGTCCGGGCGTAGGCGGACGGTGTGGCCGAAGGGCGGGGCGACGAGGCCGGTGCGCGACGCGAGGACCCACAACGTTGGAACCGCGGGCGCTGCTTCGGGAAATGGACCGACCGCATCGGTGAACACCACGGCGGCTTCGGCACCATAGGTTGGGGACCCAGGGCCGAAGAGCAAGCGAAAATCCGTGCCGCCGCCGCCTGCGAGCATCGTGAGAGCCTCGCCACGATACGGGTAAACTGCATGCACCTGCGCGTCGAAGGTCACAAGCGTGATGCGCGCGATGGGCGCGAGTCTCCGCAGTTCCCGAGCGGCGTCCGCCAGGTCGTCGTCGTTCATGCTCGCGGACGTGTCGAGGCACACCACGAGGCGCGGCGGAGTTCCCGCGAGATGTTGGCGCATGCGACCTGGCACCTCGCCCACGCGATCGGGGAACCG
>CAIQDA010000471.1 GCA_903870415.1 uncultured delta proteobacterium | reverse complement strand
TGCGGGCCCGCTCCTTCGCCGTAACGGTACGCGCCCACGTGCGCGCCGCTGCCCCCGAGCGACGAGGTTTTCGACAAGAGCCGACTCACGCCATCGTAGGCAAATTGCTGACCTTCAGCAGCAGGTCGGCGCTCGTCGAGGGAAGCTCGAGTGACGCGCCCGAGTCCATCGTAGGTGTAGTCTGCACGGAAGGACGGTGAGCCGTCGATGCCCACTCCATCGTCGAGACCGAGAAGCTGGCTCGCCGCGTCGTAGCGGTACGCAAGGTCTTGAAGCGATGGGCCGCCTGCCGCTCCGACGGTTGCCCGTGTGAGCCGCATGCGCGCGTCGTAGTGATTCGCGACACTGAAAGAGGAGTCGCTATTTTCGCACGCGCTTGAAAGGTGGCGATTCGCTCGGGACAATCCCGATTCGTCCGCCGTTTGCGCTCGCGCTTGCGGAATCCCTGCCATAAGAAGAGACATGAGGAGCGCGTGAAAGAGGATGCGGATCATGGGGATAAAGGGTGAACTGGCTTACCTAGCGCGCACGGAATTGAGCCTTATTGATTTGTTCTCTTCTTTGGACTGGAGGTTACGCTCACATCCGCACCAGGTTCCTTCGAATAGCGTTCACAATATCCTCTTCCGAGGAATCCATGCGCACACATTCCAGCAGTACGCCTTCTGCCGTTCGGAAAGTAAGACTTTCTTTGGTGAGGCACGAACCCTTCGGGTCAATAGCGCGCCCAGCAATCCGAATGAATTTAAATGAGTTTCGACTCGCTATGCCCGGTCGACTCATAGCGTAGCATATCTCCAGCTTGCTAATCTCTTCGGCCGTGCATGATTCTGAGATAACCGCCAAAGGACGTGGATCCAATGACGCCGAACCGACCGCGTCCTCCAGCGAGTCGCGCCAGTCTAGCGAGGGTGGCTTCGTGGCCTCGCCGTCGGTGAGCGATATCTGATCGCAGCACTCGCTCGCGACGAAGATCTGTAGCGACCGGCGCTCGCTGTCCGACATTGGCTGGCCCGACGCCCAACATACGTCGGTAGCGGGAAGAATGAGCGAGCTTCCAGACATACTGAGGCTCCAGCCGTCAGAGTAGAACCAACGGTGCCGAAGCAGTATGTCGCGAAGTTCTAGCCACCGAACAACTGCCTCGGTCGGATCGGCCGATTGAGCCGAGGCGTCGAGGTCGAAGGCCCGTCGCTTCGCGTGAAAACGATTACTTGTAAACGAGTGTTCGAATGTCCAAACGCACGTCGCCTCGCGCTCAAGGACCAACGTACGACTGCGCAGTCGTACGATCGCGTGCGTTCGCTCAATTTCGATGGACCATGCCGCGCTCACTGTTGCCGCTCCACGATCGCGGTTACACGTCCCGTTTTAAGACCGTCTTCCAATATCGGCTTCTCAATCGATAGGAATACCCGCTTCTCTGCCGCATTCTTTGCGAAGGTCGTAACCTCGCCTTTCGCCTCCGATGCGAAGCGCTTAGACGCAATTCCCCAAAAGTTATCGGCCATCAGCGGATGAAGATTCTGGTATAAATGCAACTTTTCCAGCCACACGCCCGCTGTGGTTCCGTCAATCATCCCACCGCCGCCCCGATGCTCGGTGTATGCTATCGCCGCGTCGCGTGCTCCTTTCCCCGAGTAGAATACTGCCTTGTTTACAGCAGTCGCCACAGATAACGTTGACGTCAGTGTGTATGCCACAGCTGGAAGCACGACGGGGCCCGCTGCGCCGACCGCGGCATCCGACGCTATTGTCCCTGATGTCACATCTCTTCCCGTCGCCACACGTGACACCGTACCGATGTATGCATTCGTGACCGCGCCCACCGTGGCCTGCGTTGCGAGACTCGCACCCCCCGTCATAGCAGCCATCGCGCCAGTCGCGCCTCCTCCCACCACCGCGACCGTCAGCGCCCGTCCGTCAAAGTGCCCCACTTGGTATTGCTGGTAACCCTCGAACGCGCCAGCAACAAATCCACCGACTGCCGCACCAAATACAATGTGCGGAGCGAGTCCGTCGGGGTCGTGGTGACTCGTCACCC
>CAIQDA010000470.1 GCA_903870415.1 uncultured delta proteobacterium | reverse complement strand
TTGAGCGGCTTGCCGTCTTCGCCGAGGACGCTGCCAAACGAGACATGCTCGAAGCGCTGCGGAAGCCCAAGGAGCTTCGCTATCGCAAAGACCTGCTTGAAGTGGAGCCCCTGGCGCGCGTCGACGACGTACAGGTTGCGACCGCTCTTCAACGTTTCGTTTCGGTAGAGCGCCGTCGCGACATCGGTCGACGCGTAGAGGTACGCGCCATCGCTCTTGCGCACGATGAACGGTTCCTTGAGTTTTTTCAGCTCTTCAGGCGCACCCTCGACGTCACCGAAGAACACGCACAGGGCACCTTGGTCGCTGCGCGCCAGGCCCTTCTCTTCGAGGAGCTTGCAGGTTCCAGGCAGCATCGGGTCGAAGAACGACTCGCCGAGCCACAGGTCGAACGTCACCCCAAGACGCATGTAGATTGCATCGAGACTCTTGCGCGTCACGTCGACGAAGCGCTGCCAGAGTGCCCGGTTGGCCGCATCGCCAGACTGAAGCTTCGCGAGTTCGGCGCGCGCTTCGGCCGCCGTCGCTTCGTCTTCTTTCGCAGCAGCCGTGGCCAGTTTGTAAACGCGCTCGAGCTCTTCGATTGGCGTCTTTTCCAGGGCTTCCTCGCTGCCGAAGCGGCGCATGCCCACGATGAGAAGGCCGAATTGCGTGCCCCAATCGCCGAGGTGATTGTCGCCGAGGACCTTGTGTCCGACCGCGCGCAGAAGGCCGACGACCGCCGCGCCAAGGATGGTCGAGCGCAGGTGCCCCACGTGCATCTGCTTGGCGATGTTCGGACTTGAGAAGTCGACGATGATGGTTTCGGCCTTGGCGACGGGCTCAAGCGCCGTACCCACCGCGCTGCCTGCGAGCTGCTCGGCGAGCCACGTGGACGACAAGCGCAGGTTCACAAAACCCGGCCCAGCGACTTCGACTTTCTCGAAAGCGCCGTCTTTTTCCAGCTCTTTCGCCACAAGCTCCGCAAGCTCCCGCGGGTTCTTCTTCTCGCGCTTGGCGAGCGGAAGCACGCCGTTCACTTGGTAGTCGCCATGCTTCGCGTCGGAGGTGGCACGAAGCACCGGATCGGCGTCGACGCCGAGCGCGGCATGAAGGGCGTTCTTGGCAACAGCTTCGAGAAGGCGTTCGATGCGCATGATGAGAGCCCGGTAGCACGACCCGACTCCATGCGTGGAGACACGGGCACCTCTCGACGGACGCGGCTACTTGTTCGCCGCCGCCCAGGCCTTTGCGAAGGGCTCGGCAAACTGCGTGTCGTAGCGTCCGGCCTGAAATTCCTCGTTCGCCAGCACCGCGCGCACGTAGGCCGCGTTCGTGGTGCACGGCGCCACGACGCTCGTCGCAAGAATCGTGTCGAGGCCGGCAAGCGCAGCGGTGCGCGTCTCGGCCCATGCCACAACCTTCGCGAGCATCGGGTCGTAGTACGGCGTCATTTTGTTTCCTGCAGCCACGCCAGACTCGATGCGAACCTGTGCATTCTGCACCTCGCCCTCGCCGCCACACCAGGAGAGCGTGTCGATGGCGCCGGGCTTGGGAATAAAGCCTTTCGCCGGATCTTCGGCGTAGAGGCGCGCCTCGATCGCATGACCGTTGCGCGGAAGGCTCGACCAATCGGGCAGCTTTTCGCCTGCCGCAACGCGAAGCTGCCACTCGACGAGGTCGAGCCCCGTGACCATCTCCGTCACCGGATGTTCGACCTGAAGGCGCGCGTTCACTTCGAGAAAAAACAGCTCGCCCTTATCGTCGGCGATGAATTCGCACGTGCCCGCGCCCACGTAGTTCACCTGGCGCACGATGCGCACGGCGGCCTCGAAAAGCTTGGCACGGCGCGCCTCGCCTTCGGCTCCTTGGAAGAACCACGCAGGCGACGGCGACTCTTCGACAATCTTTTGATGACGTCGTTGCAGACTGCACTCACGCTCGCCGAGCGCGAAGATTTGCCCGTGCGTGTCGCCGAACACCTGCACCTCGATGTGCCGCGGCTGCGCGACATATCGCTCCAAATACACGCGCGCGTCCGCGAACGCCGACGCGCCCCGGTTCGAACAACTCTCAAGCGCCTTCGCGAGGCCGGCCTCTTCCTTCACGACCTGCATGCCGATGCCGCCGCCGCCACCGACCGCCTTCACCAGGATCGGATAACCGATGCGCGCAGCCTCCGAGCGGGCCGCATCGAGTCCTTCGGGAGTGGCGATATCGAGCGGTGCGTCGACTCCGGGCACCGGCGAGACCCCCGCCGCGAGAGCCACTTGGCGCGCCTTCATTTTGTCTCCAAAGGCCTCAAGCATCGCCGGAGCTGGCCCCACGAACACGGCCCCCGCCGCCGCTACAGCCTCGGCAAAGGCTGATTTTTCGCTGAGAAAACCGTAGCCCGGATGCACGGCCGTGGCGCCGCTTTTCGTAAGCACTTCGATAAGTGCATCAATACGCAAGTAGCTGTCCTTCGGGGCCGGACCGCCAATCAGGTACGCCTCGTCGGCCTCTTTCACATGCGGCAAGTCCGCGTCCGCTTCGGAGTAAACGGCAACGGTCGCGATGCCGAGGCGCTTGCACGTGCGCATCACACGCCGGGCGACTTCGCCGCGGTTGGCGATGAGGACCTTCTGAAACGGTGCGGTCATGAGGCTCGTCTCCGTGGGGGCAGCGATCGGAAAAGAGAGCCATTTCGGGGCTCATCGTCACGCTTCCCCGCAGGGACTAGCTCATTTGTTTCGCGTACGAAAGACTTTTGAGAATGGCTCGAACTTCCTGCGTTTCGGTGCGCTCGGAGCACGAAACCAAGACTTTCCTCGTGGGCAGATGGTGTTACGGTTGCCGCGAGAAGTTCGCACGCTTGCCCGAAAGACCGCCCATGGAAGAGCCGGAGATCCAAGAACCGACGTTCGTCAACGCGCGCAAACGCAGCTGCGACGGCTGCACGGCCTGTTGTGAGGGTTGGCTCACCGCCGAGGTGCATGGAAAGTACATGTACTCCGGGCGCATGTGTCACTTCAAAGGCAAGGGCCAATGCACCATCTACGATCAGCGGCCTGGTCTTTGCAGCGCGTTTCGATGCGAGTGGCTCGCCAACAACGACATTCCCGAGTGGCTGAAGCCTGACCTCAGCCATACGATCATGTACCGCCGCATGATCGGTGAGATTGAATACATCAATGTCATGGAGACTGGCGTGAAAATTGATTCCACCATTCTCAACTGGATTGTCCTTCACGCCCTGCAAAACGGCTTGAATATTCGATACATGGTCAACGGCGGCTGGAACTTCATCGGCTCAACTGAATTTTTGGCCGCCATCACCGAATGACCGCGCGGCTCCTCCGCACGTTTTCCCATGTCCAAACGACCACGCGTCCTTCGCTGCATCCCTCTCGCGCTTTTTTGCATGGGGGCGCTCGTGCACGCCGAAAACGTGAGGCCCTCGCAGACAAACGAGCAACGTGCTGCCCAGCGCTTGGAGGAGCTGCGTACGTCGCCGCCGGCTCTCCGCGCGTTCCTGTCCACGTTCCCCAAAGGGGGCGAGCTTCATACGCATCTTTCCGGAGCCGTTTACGCTGAAACGCTCCTTCGCAATGCCGCCGAGGATCTTCTCTGTGTCGACACGGCCAAACTGGCGTTCGTGGCGAACACCGGAACGACGAAGTCCCTGCCGGCGAAGCCCGTTTGCACCGAAGGAAGCGAACCCGCGTCGAACGCGTTTGTAGACCCAAAGCTCTACCGGGCCCTCATCAACGCCCTGTCAATGAGGAGCTTCGTCCCGACCTCCGAAGCCAGTGGCCACGACCACTTCTTCGCTACTTTCGCTCGGTACAAGCGGATTCACTCCGAACACAACGGCGAATGGGTCGATGAAATCGCAACCCGCGCTGCGGCACAAAACGAGCAGTACCTCGAAGTTCTCTTCACGCCGGACTTCAGCGTTGCCGTTAAATTGGCAGCCGAAAACCACTGGAACGGGGACCCCGCGGCCATGCGACAGGCCCTTCTTGGGGCTGGGCTTCGCAGCAATATTGCCATCGACCGCGCGGAACTCGACGCCGTCGAACTTCGCCGAAACGCGCTCGAGCATTGCGGTACGCCCGACGCTACAGCCGCATGCGGCGTCAAGATTCGTTACCTTTTTCAAGTACTTCGCAGCGCATCGCCCGAACAAGTTTTCGCGCAAACGCTTCTCGGATTCGAGCTCGCGAGCGTCGACCCGCGCGTCGTCGGAATTAACTTCGTCCAGCCCGAAGACGGGTACCTCGCCATGCGCGGGTACGCGACGCAGATGACGATGCTTCGCTACCTCCGAACGGAATACCCCAACGTTCACTTGAGCCTGCACGCCGGAGAACTCACGCCGGGCCTCGTTCCGCCCGAAGGCCTCTTGTCCCATATTCGCCAAGCGGTCGAGGTCGCAGGAGCTGACCGCATTGGACACGGAGTCGATATCGCGGGCGAAACCGGAAGCGCCGAGCTGCTGCGAACGATGCACGACCGTCATATCGCAGTCGAAATTAACCTGAGCTCGAACGACGCCATTCTTGGGGTTTTCGGAGCGAATCATCCGTTGTCACTTTACCGTGCGGCGCATGTTCCCTTCACGCTCTCCACTGACGACGAGGGAGTCTCTCGCATTGACCTCACTGGAGAATACGTGCGGGCGGTCGTCGACCAACACCTCGACTACGCGGACCTCAAACACTCGGCCCGAACCGCGCTCGGCCACAGCTTTCTACCGGGCGAAAACCTTTTTGTCGTCCCCGACGATGCGACGCACCTTTCGCACGGCTGCGTTCGACCGTCGACCGCGAACACGGTCCCCTCGAAGCCATGCGCGGAATTCTTGCTCTCCAGCGAGAAAGCCACGGAACAATACGAGCTCGAACGTCGCTTCCTGGCTTTCGAGTCGGCGACGCAAACGCGTTGACCCGTAGCGGCGGGGCCCTGGCACTATCCGTTCGCATGCTCGCCACGGGGGCCGCGAGGATCCTTGAAAGGGCTGCTTGACGCCGTGTTGCGCACATGAAACGCTCGCGGCAACTTGACTGCACTACGCACCTCCGAGCGCGCCGACAGGGTGCGCAATGCTTCCCAATCACGCCCGAGCGCTTCGGCGGAACTGTCACTCGCGCTTTCGTGTCTGGAATCGGCTCCTGCGGCATCGCTCGTCCACAGCCGCAACGTGCTCGAAGCGTTGGTTCTCGACTTGTTTCGCGCCGGACTTCGCGCGGACCCTGAGGTGCCAAAGCTCGCCGACATGCTTTTAAGCACGCCGTTCGCCCGCACCGTCGACGGACGCATGCTCTCGCGCATGGCTGCGGTGTCGGACATGGCGGCGCGCGCCGCACTCGCCCACGAGGTCACCTCGGAAGATGCCGAACGCACCCTCGACAATGTTTTGGACATCGTCCGCTGGCACGCCGATTCGTCGAGCGCGACGGCGCTTGGAGCAGACGCCGACGCGGACGACCTTGAGGGCGCGGGAAGGCTTGCCGCGGGGGCGTTGATTGCGGAAAAATACGTCGTGGGGCGTCGCCTTGGCCAGGGCGGTATGGGCGAGGTTTACGAGGCCCACCACGCGGCGTTGCAGCGCAAGGTCGCCATAAAGGTTCTGCTCGAGGAGGGCGCCCGAAGCCCGGAGGTTCTCGCGCGCTTTGAGCGCGAAGCCGGAGCCGCCGGTCGCCTGGAACATGAGAATATCGCGCGGGTCTACGACTTCGGACGGCTCCCAGACGGAATGCCCTTTCTTGTGATGGAGTACCTGGACGGCGAAGACATGTCGTCGTGGATTCTTCAAAACCGCCCTACGCCACTCGCAGACGTCGTTTCGCTAGCGATTCAAGCGTGCCGCGGCATCGCAGAGGCGCATCGGCAGCGGGTTGTTCACAGAGACATTAAGCCGTCGAACCTGTTCATCGCGAAGCGCCCCGACGGGTCGCGTATTCTCAAAATCGTGGACTTCGGCATCGCGAAGACGCGCGCGGAGGGTTCGTCGGACTTGTTTCAGACGGTGGCGTCCATCGGCTCGCCCCTTTACATGTCGCCGGAGCAGCTGCTCGATCCGGGCACCGTGGACGAGCGCACGGACATTTGGTCCCTCGGCGCGACGCTTTACGAAGCTATTCTCGGTGAGCCTGCTTTTCCTGCGGGTTCGCTGGCGGCGCTTCATGTCATGATCCTCACGGGTACGCCCGACAGCCTCTGCGCGGCACGATCGGATGTACCTAGCGAGCTTGAACGGATTGTGTTTCGCTGTTTGTCGAAAAAGCGCGACGATCGCTTCGCGGACATGACGGAGCTGCGCACGGCTCTTGCTACGCTGTCGACGTCGCTCTCGGTGCACCTTCCGTCCTCGAGCTTTCTGCCCGTCA
>CAIQDA010000469.1 GCA_903870415.1 uncultured delta proteobacterium | reverse complement strand
TCAGGCGCCGACGAAAAGACAGGCGGCCGGCGTTTCCTATTCCCCCAAACGGGGGAGACGTTCAGCGATGCCGGCGGGTCATGTTGAGGAACGCGAGGACCGTCGACTTCCCCGCGTCGCACCCCTCCTTGACGGCCTGACGGTAGATGTCGATGTCGGCAGCCCGCGGGTTGTGTCGACGTAGTTTTTCGAGGCGGGGCTTCCACGGGTCGATTTTCGACGGTCGCCCACTGAGCCTCACCTGAATGCGCGGCACCGCTTCGTCGTCGTCCGGGGGAAGGGGCACCGACCCGCGGAGCGCCTTGGGATTCCCTAGACGACCTACGGTTTCCAAAACCTCGGGCCCGTCCCCCTGAACCGTAGGTGCGTCCCCCTGAACCGCAGGTGCGTCCCCCTGAACCGTAGGCCCGTCCCCCTGCAAGGATGAGCCGCCTTCCGAGGCTTTTCCCTCGACGCCTACGGTTTGGCTCAAAAACCGTAGGTCGTTCACGGAGGCGAGGGAATTTGCTGGGCCCATGAACTGGACCACCGGCAAAGTGGTACCGGGTACATCGTGCGACCAGTTTGTGAAGAGATTTCCAGGGGTACTAGGGCTTCGTAAACCGTAGGTCTCCAGTTCGAATCTGGAAAGTGGCTCTTGTTCCATGACTCGCGGGGCCCCAACCCCGCTCGCGGTGCATGACTCGCGGGGCCCCAACTCCGCTCGTGGTGCATGCCTCGCGGGGCCCCAACTCCGCTCGTGGTGCATGCCTCGCGGGGCCCCAACTCCGCTTGCACGAACACCAAGAAGAAAGCCTCGCGAAATGCTCGCGGGGCTTTTTTGTATTCTGCAAACTGGGGGCGGGTTGGGCGGAGTCGGGCTGTTGCCGGCGCGTGTAGACTGCATATGACTCGACTCGACCCTCCTCGCGAGGGTCGATGGCTACGGCGGCCCGAGGTCGTCGGTGCGTGCGATGGGAGGGTCAAGGGCCGGTCGGCTCGATGCGCAGGCACGCTTGAGCTCCTTGCGGGGGCGTTGGCGGCGACTCGCCGTTGCGCAGCGCGGCCTCGCGGTCGAAGAACGATTTCGTGACCCGGCGCAGAGCGACGACGCAGGTGTTCGGGTCGCGCGCCATGGGTGAAGGCCACGCGGTTTCGGTTGTTCCTTCCGGGGCGGTGCGCGAGATGGGCCATGGGGAGCCGAAGGGGTCGATGCGGCATTTTCCCCGAGTGGCGATGGTACCCACCCACGCACAAAGACACCGAGGTCCGCCCGGACTCGGCCACGGACGCCGAAGGCCGGAAATCGACAGAATGCCGGCACGGCTGAAGCAATTGCTTGGAGACGAATGGCGGGGCTTCGTGGTTTCATTGTGCGATGCGCCCTCGCTTAACGGCTGACTCCTCGCGTTGCCAGCGCGTCGCTATCCACTTGCGAGCTGCGCAGTGAACTCTCTGCGCGCCTCTGCATTCGCCGCTGCTGGTTTTTTCCTCGCTTCTACGGCCTTCGCCGCTTCGCCTGAAACGCGGTGGCCCGACTTGGGCAACCCCGTCAGCGTTGCGGCCAATGGTGCGAAAGATGCGGCCGTCGTGGTGGGCATCGAGAACTACCTCGCTGTCCCTAAAGTGCGCGGCGCCACCAAAAACGCTGTCGACTGGTACAACTTTCTCGTCGGTTCGCGAAAGGTACCGACCTCGCGCGTCCACCTCCTTCGTGACAAAGACGCCGCGCGCGAGTCCATTCTTAAGGCCCTCGACCAAGCCTCCGGCGAGGTAGAGCAGGGCGGAACGCTTTGGATCGTCTTCGTCGGCCACGGTGCCCCCTCGCGCGATCAGGCACAGGGCATGCTCGTCGGTTTCGACGCCCAACAAACGCCCGACAGCCTCGAAGCGCGCAGCGTGCGGCAAAAAGAGGTCGCGGAACACGTTCGCCAAGGCGGACAAGCGCACACCGTGGCCGTCCTCGACGCCTGCTTCAGTGGGCGCGCCGGCGGCGGAGAAACGCTCGCTCAGGGCCTTCAGCCGCTCGTGGCCACGCGGAGTTTCGGCTCTATCGCCGTCACCACGCTTGTCGCCGCGGGGGCGAGCGAATACGCGGGCCCGCTGCCCACAGAGGGGCGCCCGGCCTTCAGTTACCTCGTGCTCGGCGCGCTCCGCGGTTGGGGAGACACCAACCACGACGGGAATGTGACAGCCAGCGAGGCGGTCGATTATGCGCAGCATGCGCTTTTCTCGCTCCCGCTTGGACGCTCACAAACGCCGGAAATCATGGGCCCATCTCCCGACATGGTGTTGAGTTCGGGCGGGTACGAGAACGGCCCTTCGCTGCAAGAGCTGGTGGCCGCGGCCGGCTCTGCCTTTGGCGAGGGACTTGGGTCGATTGTGGCCATTCCGGAGCTGGCGCCGCTGCCGGAGTTCCAAGCGCCCGAGGCCTCGTACCGCGACGCCGATGTGGCGCTTCTGAAAAAGAAGCAAAACGCGCTTCGTGCGGAGAAAGACTCCAAAGTCGGTTACCTTGACAGAGAAGCTGCCTG
>CAIQDA010000468.1 GCA_903870415.1 uncultured delta proteobacterium | reverse complement strand
TCCTGAGCCATCTGCCGGAGGTTCGGGCTTCTCGGTCCAGCATCACGCGACGGGGGGCTCATCCTCGGGCGTCGGGACACCGCCAGCGATGCAATCGGTCGCTGGGATTCCTGAGCCATCTGCCGGAGGTTCGGGCTTCTCGGTCCAGCATCACGCGACGGGGGGCTCATCCTCGGGCGTCGGGACACCGCCAGCGATGCAATCGGTTGCTGGGATTCCTGAGCCATCTGCCGGAGGTTCAGGCTTCTCGGTTCAACATCACGCGACGGGGGGCTCATCCTCGGGCGTCGGGACTCCACCAGCGATGCAATCGGTCGCTGGGGTGGCTCAGTCCTCGGTCGGAACGTCCGGCGCCGCGACGGTTCAGCATCACGCGACCGGGGCCGCATCCGCTGGGGCTGCTCCCGCTTCGCCTGCGATTGCCGCCAATCCTCCGACCTCAAGCGTTGCATCCGGACTTTCGCACGCTGCGGCCCCTGCCGCTGGCGCTGTCCCGCCCGCCGGAGGGGCAGCTGTTGCCGCCGGCGCCGCGGCTCCGCTCGTTGGAGCCGTGGGCAAGCGCGACGAAGCCGCTCCCGTCGTCGCCGCGGTCGAGCCGGTGACCGTTCCTTCGACCGAGCAAGCCGTTCACGCCGAGTCCGCGCCAGTCGCCCCCGTTGCAGCGGTTGCCGAGACGAAATCGGAGGCCACAGCGGCTCCCGTGCCGGTTTCGACTCCAGCTGTTGGCAGCGTCGTCGCCGCAAGCGCGCCCGCACCCGTGACGCCCATCGCCGGCGTGCCCGCGGCGAAAGCGACCGCGGCAGCGACGGGAATTTCGCCACTTTCGCCAATGGTTACCGCGGTTGCCGGTATTGCCGCCGCCGTCGTCGCCAAGAAGGCAGCCCCCGCGGATCCTGTTGCGCCTCCAGTGGCAGGTGCGCCGGCGAGCGTTCCCGTTCCCGTTGCACCCGTTGCCGCGACCACGCCGAGCGGCGCTTCCGTCGTGTACGCTCCGCCCCTCGCCGTTGTGCCCGCCGCCGCGGCCGTCGCCTCGCTTGCGACCGCAGCAGATCCAGCGCCCGTCGTCGCACCGGTTCCTCTCGTGGCGGTGCCACCTTTGGAAGCCGAATCAATGGAGAAAGAAGTCCTCGCGTTCTTCGACTTTATTGGTTTCTTGCGGGGCGACGGTCCGACTTCAGCGGCTGCCCCAGGCGATGAACCACCTCGCGTTGCGTCGCCACCGGACGAGAAGGACCCCGCTAACCGATGAGCGAGCCGACTCTGGATAACCTCCGGACGCATTTGCTCTGGCAGCTCGACCCGCACCTTCCGCGCGGAGGTGCCAAGCGCATCGCCTCGGCGATCCTTGTGCTCCTCGACTCGAACGGGCTGCTCGATGCCGACGCACTCATGGAAGTTGCGTTCGAGCAACTCGATGAGGCGCTCGCCGGCGACATGATGGCGAAGCACACGGCGTTGCTCGCGGGCCTCTGTTTCATGGCCGGAGAAGAGCGCGACGCCGCGGTCGAGGCGTTTGAGCGTTTTCTCGGTGAGGACCTTAGCCACGACGTGCGGGGCGAAGTCGGAGAGGCTGCCAGTCGCCTCGACGGAGTCCTCCAGCACCTCGGCCACCTTCGTCGTCAATTGCTCGAGGATGCGCAGGCCGATCCGTCGCTCCTCGCGTCCGTGGCTCAACTCGACGGTGACGCGGACGAAATTCGCGTGGGCGCGCAAGACGCCATTCGACGGGGCGTTGGGGTGCGTTCGGCGTCGCGCATCGTGGCGTTCCTCAACAAGCCGGCCCCCGCGTTTGCGCCTGGACCATCCCTTGTGTTCGACATCATCGAGCGTGCGATGCTCGAGTGGCAATCGGGTCAATTTCATCGCGCGAAGTCGCTGCTCGATCGGGTCCTTGGCCGCGACGTTCTCCACGATGAACGCGATGGCATCGTGCGGCTCCTCGGTGTGATGGGTTCCCGCGTCCTCACGCCTCTCGCGTGGTCCCGTGAAGCCCGTCGCGAACTCTTGCTCGTCACCGTTGCGCGCATCACCTCGATGCCGACCGCGGAAGTTCGGCACGTTTTGTCGCTCGTCCATCGATGCGATCCCGTTGGCGCCGGAGCGCGTGACCCGGCGGAATCCGCGCGGCTTCAAGCGCAATGGAACGGGCTTCCGGACTACGTCGTGGACCTGGCGGATCGCGCGCTCGAGGAACTCGGCGAGGACGTGGATTACCCCACTCTTTCGGCTCGCTATGGCCGAACGGTTGACGAGCTCAAAGGCGCTCGCGCCGTGCTGAAGCGTTACGTGAAGCGGCCCATCGAGCGCTTGGTGCTTGGCGTTGACGAGGCGTCGAGCGACCTGATCTTCGTGCGTGAAGGTCCCGAGTTCATGATTCACACGGGAATGTGCGGCAAAATTCCCGCGGTGCCCGCAGACGAGCTCATGCGGGTTGGGCGGGTCATCCTCGATGCATCGGTGGACTTCATGCGCTACGGAGTCATCCAGCTCACGCCGATCGGGGTCGACGAGATCGCGAGACGCGCGGACTTGACCATCGATCAGGTGAAGCGTGTCACGGAAGGCGTGCGCGTCGAAACGCCCTGGGGAACGATGGCCATCACGCACTTCATTCGAAGCTGAGACGATGCGAAACGGCACGATGACGAAGGCGAACGGGCGACCGAGGCAGGCTGCAGAGGCGTTCGCAGTCGCGGCGGTTTTGCTCGCGACGACGGGCGCCGTTGCGATGGCGTGCTCGGTCGGAGACGGCCGGGTCACCGCGGGCCCGGAATCAAACGACGCGGGCGATCCGTCAACGCAGGACGCCTCGCCGTCCGATGGCGCCACCTGCCGCGATTCTCTCTCGCTCTGCAAGGCGAACAACGTCGTCTGCGGCCCCGTCCTTGTGCGCGACGAAGGCTGCAACGTCGACCGCGTGGTGGACTGCGGCATCTGCTTCGGCGACCTTATCGGTGACGGCGGCATGATCGGCGTTCGTGGGTCGATCTTCCAGATGGGCAACGCGCTTCCGACCGCGGCCCCAGAGGAAAAACCGCAGCACGTGGAGCGCATCGCCGACGTGTTCGTTGACCGCTTCGAAGTTTCCGTCGACGCGTACACGGACTGCGTTGCCCACAAAGCCTGCACGCCCGCCGGTACTGGAGGCGCGTGCAACTTCGGTGTGACCGAGCGCGGGGCGCATCCAATCAACTGCGTCGACTGGTACCAAGCGAATGCATTCTGCAGCTATCGAGGGCACCGGCTGCCCACCGAAGCGGAGTGGGAATACATCGGGCGCGGCGGTGTTGCCCTGCGCACCTACCCTTGGGGAAACCAATCGCCCACGGGGCTCAAGTCCGACGCGGGCGTGCCAATCTGCTGGGGAGGCACGGCGGACGCGGGAACGCTCGGAAGCACCTGCGCCTCGGATCGCCCCGACAATCTCGACACGACCTCGCAAGGCATCCGCGACCTCGGCGCAAACGTGCGCGAGTGGACCTCCGACGGATGGTCCGCGAACTACGACGCGGGCCGAAGCCCGGTGTTTCGCGTGATGCGTGGCGGCGGCTGGTTCAGCGACCTCACGACGGAGAGCGTGAACGCCATTCACAGGCGTTCGGACGTGGCGATTGCGCGGAGCGCCGACGTGGGCTTCCGCTGCATTCGCCCGCTCCTGACCGATGGCGGCGTCGACGCGGGGCGCTGACATCGCCCGTTGCGGCGCCAGGGTTCTTCCCTAACCCCCAACGCGCCAACGCCCCGAGCAAGGCGCGAGCTTACTGCTCGTACATGAGCGTGAGCATGATGGTGCGCCGAGGTTGTGGCAGCAGCGAGCTGTCGACGCCGAGGCTTCCCGCATAGCCGCCGTTTGGAAGGAAGGCGCCCGGCCCGTTTCCCGCGTCCGCGCGACCGATGCCTGGCTGCGCGTATTGCGTGTCGAGCAGGTTCGTTGTGCGCAGGCCGTACGAGAGCCCCTGGAACGGCAAGTTGCGGAGCATCACGTTGGCGTCGACGACGCAGTACGCGGGAATCTCCGGAACCGGGTTCGTCGGAATGGTCGTGCGCGCGCCCATGCAACGCGAGAGAACCGACGAGACGAGAGGGCCATCGATGTAGGTTGCACCGACCAGCGCCTTCGTCATCGCGACGTCGCCGAGCGAGCGTTCGATGGCGTTGCCTGCAGCGTCCGAGCCCCATTCGCGGGCGACGAACATGCGCGACAGCATCGCGTAGCCCTTCACAGGACCGGCCGAAAAACGCACCGACAGGTCACCGCCGACGACTTGCCGATTGGTGAGCTTTGCGTCGTCGAAGGTCGATCGCGGATCGGCCACCTGGTGCAGGTAGCCGCCGACGTGAAGGTTCACGTTGTCGAGAGAGGTCTCGATTTGAGCTTCGACCGTCTGGCTCTTTTCGGCGTTGAGGACGCGTCCGGTCGATACGGTCGTTCCGGTCGTTCCGAAGCGGGTGTCGAGGCGATCGGATGCGCTCGCCTCGAAGGTCGCTTGTGCATACAGAATCTTGATCACATACGGATCAAAGTTACCGACATACGCAAAGCGGCCGTTCGGTTGAAGCTGCGAACCGGGGGTCGTGGTGCCGTCGATGCGCATGCCCGCGTGCACGTAATGGCGCCCGAGAAACTCGTAGCGCGCGCTCACGTAGCTTCCGAAGACGTCGGGGTAAGAGATGCTCCGGGCGTCGCGTGCAAGGGCTCCGGCGCCGGGTTCGCCGCCGATGGCGCAGCCGATGTATTCGAGGTCTTTGCCTGCGGGCAGCGCGGACGGAAGCGAAGGCTGCGTGATCGATTCCTCGCGAGACGGCGCTTTGTACGGGGCCGTCAAGCAGTCGTTCGTGTTCGGTGCTGCGGGACGGATCGGAAACGCGAGCGCATTCGACGTGCTCAGGTCCGTTGCGATCTGTGTCGAGGCGTAACGAACGCCGGCCGAAAGCGAGAGCTCGTCTTTGCGAAGCATGAGGCTTCGAGCGAGAATGCTCGTGACGTCGGTCTGCAAGCTCGTCGAGGCGCTCTCCTGACCGAATTGGTAAAACACGGGCCCGTCGTAAGGGTTCTTCACGTAGTCGAACGAAGCGGACGCTTCGCCGTTGCGCCGCATCAAAACGGCCGACGACGGGTCGATGGAGCTCGTGCGATGGCGAATGAACGTCACCGCCTTCGCGTCACGTCCAAGGGTGAGCGAGTGCTTCAGGTAGAAGTTGCGATCTACCTGAAGAACGGGTGCTGTATTCTGCACGCGATCGCCTGGTGACGCCGTGCCTTGCCCCGTCTGCCTGTCGTAATACTGAAAACCGACCTCAAGATCTTTGAACTCAAGGCGTGCATCGACAGCGTGCTTTTGATCAGGCGATTCGAAGCGCCCGCCAAGCGTTGGGTACGCGTCAAAGAGGCGACGGCCCCAGAGGCGCGGGTCTGAGTAATACGTGTCGGCGAGGTACGAGTAGCCCTCGCGAACGCCGCGATCGAGCACGCCGTCTTCCACACGAGCGGCCGCTCTGAAGACGAAGTCATGCCCAATGTACGCCGCGGTGGCGTCGACAATTTTTGTCGCGAGGGCGCGGAACGCCATGTTGGAGCTCGACCCGCCGTAGGACAGCCTCGCGTCGACCGTCGCGCCGTAATCGCCGAGCGCTTGGCGTTTGCCGTAGGTTCGTGACGTGACGTTGATGACCGCCATCACCGCGTTCGCGCCGAAGTACGAGGTGGCCGGTCCGTAAGAGACCTCGACCTGCTCGACGTTCGAAACGGGCATCGACGCGAGGACGTTGGCGTCGCCGGAGTACAGGTTGTTGATCGCGAGGCCGTCGATGACGACGAGGTACGGTGCTGCGCCGTTGCCTGTGCGGATGCCGCGAAACGACGCGTTCGCGTAGCTTTGGCCGAACGAACGCGAGACGTCGACGCTTGGGAGGTCGTCGAGCAAGTCGCTCAGGTTCGAGTACCCGCGCGCGCGCAAGGTTGCCGCCGAGTAAACGAGCGTCCAAGCGGGAGCGAGCTTCGTGCTTTCACTTCGGTTCACCGCGCCGGAAATGGGTGCCGTGCTCACGTCTTCGAGAAGCAGCGTTGCGGCGGCATTCTCGTCGTCTTCGCTGCTCGAACGGGCCGAGCGACGAATGCTCTTCGGGAGCGTGTTCGGAAGGCCGTTCTCGTCGGGCTTGCCAAGGTCAGCGCGTGGCGCGGACTCATCGTCACCGCTCGTCTCGGAGCTGACCGTGGTGCCGGAACCATCGGTTGTAGGTTGCATGGACCCCGGTGGCGCCGCGGGCGCGGCAGGTGCTCCTGGCGCAGCGGGTGCCGCAGCGGGTGCCGCAGCGGCTCCCGGAACCGTTGGCAGCGCGGGCACCTTGGGCAGCGCGGGCATCGTGGGCATGGCGGGCAGCGCCGGTACTGCCGGAAGCGCGGGCCCTGGTGCAGGCGCGGGTGGAGCCGCCTGCGCGAGCGCGGAGAGGAGCACAGCAGACACGGATCCGACGAAGCGGACGCGGCGAAGGTTCATCGAGGGAATCCGTAACGAAGGAGAACGGAGACCACGTCTTCGAAGTCACCAATCGCGCTGAGCAGCTCGCCCACCGATTCGATGTCGTCGTCGCCCGTGGGATGAGCGGGGAGGTTGGTCTTTTCGCCTGTGTCGTCGCAGCGTGCGGCGTACGTGTAGAGGTCGACGGCGCGGCCTTCGTCGTCGAGCTGAGGCTCGCCAGCGATGCGGTTGATGATGTCCTCGACGCGTGCCGACATAGCCTCAAGCTGTGAGGCTTCGTTGGGCAGCGCGAGCATCGCGCGATGGCGAATCGTGTGCAGGATGATGCGTGCGGTGGCGCCTGGGTCCGTGGCGGCTTCCACGTTCGCAAACGCACCGGAGCCCGGGTGGGGGTCGAGCTCTGCAGGCTTGACCCAGCGGGCCTTCAGGCGCCGCGGGTCGAGGACTTCATCGATGTTGCTCATGACGGCGATGACCACCAAAGCGCGAGCAACGTGGCGAGCACCGCGCAACCTGCCGCGGCGTAGTAGCGCCAAGGCGAACCAGCGAGTTCGATCGGGGGACGCTCGCCGATGGCCTCGCTCTGGACGTCGGGTGTTGGAATGCGCAGCGCGAGGCGGTTTTTCACGTCCGCGAGACGCATGGGGCTTCCGGCAAACATGCCCTTGAAGCCGTCGCTCAGGCAAAAGAAGAACGTCTCGAACACGATGGAATGCGTGTCGGCCTTCACGAGGAGCTGGTCGAGGTACGTGAAGAAGAGTTCACCGCCGTCGGTCACGTCGTAGAGCTCGCTTTGCAGCGGCTCCCATCGCGTGACTTGGGCGCGAGCAACCGATCGCACGAGCTCGTCGGCGTAAACCACGAGCGGGAAGAGTGTAAAGTACACCTCTCGTTCCGTGAGCACATCGGCGAGGTTTGCGCGGAGCCCAAGCAGGTGCTTGCGGATCTCCGAACGGAGCGACACGAAGTCCGCACCATCGGGAAACGCTTCGCCGATGGCCGGGTCGTCGGCGAGTTTGTTGGCGGATTCGAAACGCGGTTCGATGGGCGCAGCCGGAGTCGTCGTGTCGAAGGGGTCGCGCTTGCGGCGCGCGAGGGAGAGTTCCGCGGCGTAAGCACGCAGGCACTCGCGCTCGATGGCGGCAAAGGCGCGTTCGATCGGGAACCAGAGGCGGTTGGCAGGCGTCGGCATGGCGGTGCTACGGCGTGTAGGATCGGCGAAGATCCAAGTTGCGAAGAACGATGTTTACTTCGACGACCTCTTGCGGCGCCCATGCGCGAAGGACGCGCGTGAGGGCTTGGCCGAAGGTATCGACAAATGGCGTGGACGAGGAGTCGAGGCCTTCGAACTCCGCGGTGATGACTTGCTTCAGCCCGCTCGCGTGACGAGCAAAGGGCTTTGCTGCGGTGGTTACTTTGGAGAGCGCGTCGACAAAACGCGCGAACGGAACCTGTGCGTCCGCCGAGAGCGTGCGGAGCAAGAACCGCATGTCCTCCGTGCGCATCTCGGGTTCCTGGCGCATGGCGAGGAGGCGCAGCACCGACTCGCGATCGCTTTCGAACGGCGATGCCAGGGTCTTCGTGATGCCCGACAGAAGGCTCCACTCGAGGCCCTCGACGAAGCGCCCCGCGAGCGACGGCTCGAGGTCGAGCGGGTCGATGTCGTTGAGCTCGGGCTGAAACCAATACGCGTCGACGGCGAGTTGCTCGGGGTTCTCGAAGGCGCCGGGGAGAGCGACTTCGACGAACGCGCGGCGGTCGTTGAGCGTGCCGGTGATCGTGCCCTCCCACGCGGCTTGAGCGCCTCGAATCGACCCGTTTTCGAGCGGAGAGAATCCGTCTTTCGTGATCCGATTGACCGAAAGAATGGCCATGGGTCGCATGCCGCCGACCGTGACCTGGGAGCTGATGGGGTGGCGAAACTTCGTGCCGTTTTCGTCGAGCATGCCGGCGAAATCGCGGATGCGGTTCACGGCGCCGACGACCCCGAGGTGAAGCATCTCCGCGGAGAGGCGGAGCGACGATGGCCACTTGGGTCCCACGTCGATGCAGATGGTGAAGCGGCTCCACGGCGCCGCGGACTCGGGCGTCGCGATTTCGATGAACTGCGCTTGTTGCGGGAAACGGAAGTAAAGGCGCTCGCGCTCAAGCGCGTTTGCGATGGGTTCGCCGCGGGGGTCGTCGAGCGAGGGCGAGCCGAAGCGAACCTTGCACGGAAGGCCGATCGTCTCGGCGGACGCGCGCGCATCGTAAACGATCGACACGCCCACGAGGTTCGTTTCGAGCGCGTGGAGAATCTGGTTCGAGGCGGCAAAGTCGCCCAGGTGATTGACGTGAATCGGAAGAAGGCCGACGGCCTCGTTTCGAGGAACGCGCGACTCGAAGCGCAGCGTGATTCGCGTGCCGAGCGGACCGCGTCGAAGGGTGTCGACCGCATCGAGGCGCGCTGCTGGAAGGCGCAACGGTCGAAGCGTCGTGAAACGATACTGGCGGTCTTCGCCGACGGGCCCCTCGGACGGGAGTCGAAGGAGCACGTCCGTTTCGCTCGGCAGATCCGCGACCTCGACGTAACGATTGTTCGCCTTCGCCTTGAAGAGGCACGCCGAAGGAACGGGCCGAAGGAGCTCGTCGAAGGTGGCTCGAAACAGACGCACGAGGGCGTCATCGAGACGCGTGCTTGCGGCACGTCGAGCGCGCGCTGAAAAGAACGCCATCGCTTCGACCATGCGAGCGACATCGGGGTCGTCGCGGTGCAGCGGCACGTTCGGATGCGCGCCAGCATACGCAATGCGAAAGCGCTCAAGCGCCTGCATTTCGTCGAGGTAAACGGCTTCCAGGTCTTTGTCGTCCATCGCCATCAGCCGATCTTCACCATGGAGCCCTCAAGCTTGATCATCGCACCCTTGATGGTCGTCGTGGTGTCGCCAACATTCGTGGCGGGTGCTGCCAGCTCGGCTTTCGCATCGCCCTTGATGGAGATCTGCGCACCCTTCACATCGACCTTCTGAGCGCCTTTGATGGTCACGCCCATCTGACCTTCGACCGTCGCGTTCTTACCCTTCGCGGTGATGTCTTTGGTCGCCGTGAGCGTCATCGCCGCGCTGCTCGTGACGGACGTGTCCTTCGTCGACTTCACCGTGAGCGCATCATCCGTCGACACGCCCATCGCCTTCGCGGCCTTGACGGTCATCGCGTCGTCGGACTGGTAGGTCGAGGTCTTTGTCGAGGTAACTTTCACGGTTTCCGCTTCGACAGTGAAGTTCTTCACCTTCGTCGTGATCGTGTCGTGGACCTGCGTGATGGTGCTCGTCTCGTCGCCCTTCACCGTTGAAACGATCTGCGTTTGATCCATCATGACAGACGCGTACTTGCCGTCGTCATCTTTGAGTACTTTGAGCGTAATACTCTTACCATCCATGATGACGGTTTGGGTGATCTTCCCCTCTTCGTCTTTCACGGTCACGGTGGTCCCGGCCGTCTTGCTCAGTTCGATCGTGCAGACAAGGGTGCCCATATCGGCCCCACGATAGCGTCATGCGCCGAATGCGCCTAATTCCACGTCGCATGTCACACTGCAACGCCCCCTCCGACGGTCGCGCTCCGGCCGAGGCGTCACGGGGTTTTCGCAGCGTTGGGGCTCAGATCGACCCTACGCGGACCGCCGCAGCCTCCACGGCGGGCAAAGGCTGGCGACGGTTGGCGACGGGCGGATCGCAAAAAAAGCCGATGGTCTCGCGACCGCTCGGCTCGTTCTGGAGGTGAGGAAGGGATTCGAACCCTCGTATGACGGTTTTGCAAACCGTTGCCTAACCACTTGGCTACCTCACCGAATCCTCTGATTCAGGGCCCGCACGAATACCGCGTTCCCGGAACCTGTCAACGGGCGACTCGCGAAGTGGGCGCATCGGGGGGCTCTCGGCCGCGCCGACTCAGTTCAAAAGCGTGGGTGCGGGCGCGGTACCGAAGATGCCGTCCCAGTGGTCGCGGTACTCGTTCGAGGTGACGAGGGCAGGCCCCTTATGGGACGGTGCTGCGGCGGACGGCGCGCGGTACTGCACGGCAACGTCGCAAATCGCTGGGCTTTCCGTGCGCGGCGTCAGACGCACCACCTCACCGGAAACCACGGGTTTTCCCTCTTTGAGGGGACGAAGCTCGCCCTCCTCGAGGCGACCCTCGCGCGCGCGAATGACGCGCATGCCCTCGCCATCCGCTGTGGGCGAATGCAGCAGAAGCACGTCGGACGGGGCGTCTGGCGTCTTTGGCGGAGGCGACGAGTCGCTCATGGGCACGGCACGGCATAGCCCGAAGGAGCAGGAGAGGCGAGCAATGCGCGGACCGCGTCG
>CAIQDA010000467.1 GCA_903870415.1 uncultured delta proteobacterium | reverse complement strand
GGTGCGGAAAGCCTGCATTGCGCTCAGGTTTTCCGTCGTGAGGTCGCGCCCTTCCCAGTCGACCGAGACAACGATTTGAACCTTGCCCGTCGTGAGCTCGTCCTCGCGCGCGGCGAGCGCCGTCGCATCGTCACCGGCTTCGTACGCGCCACCGCAACCGGGAAGGGCGGCGACGGCGAGGGTAAGGCATGCCACGGTGCGGAAGGTCGAAGTCATGCGCCGTCGGGTAGCATCCTACATTCTACTTGCAAGGTCCTTATGTAAGCGTGGCTTCCGATTCGAACATTGCGAAAAAAAAAGGCCCGCGAACCAGTCGCGAGCCTCTTCATGAGAACGTATTAAATGTGAATCAGTGAGCCGACTTCGTCGAAGGCGCAGCGGCGGCCGCGGCAGGCTTCTTCGTTTCGTCCTTCTTCGCGTCGGCGGCAGGCTTCTTCGCTTCTTCCTTCTTCACCTCGGCGACGGCGACGGGCTTCTTGGCTTCGTCCTTCTTGGCTTCCGTTGCGGGGGCCGCAGGCTTCGCCACTTCGGCCGTCTTCGGCTTCGTATCGCTTGCGGCGCCCGGCGCGGCTGGAGTTGAGGTCTGAGCGAACGCAACGGACGAAACGAGGACGAACGAGAGAGCAGCAATGGTGCGAATCATGAGAGGAACTCCGGTTTTTGGGTAAAAAGAGCCGCACGGCTTGCTCGCTGCTTAGAGCGGCATTGCCGTGGTGGCCTCCTGGTAAACAGACGCCCTCCCCGAAGCTTCATTCACCGCGTCGTTCATTTTATTTCGCCGAGTCGCCGCCGCCCGCGATTCACAACGAAGAACGCGAGATGGGGTTGTCTTAACGAAGGCAGGCGTCGACTTCGGAGGTTTGCGTGGCCTTCTCAAGGCAGCTCATCAGGTCTTTTCGGATGCGTTTTCCCACGCATCCATCGAGTTCGGCGCCGTACGAAGCTCGAAGCTCGGCGGTCTTTTTTGCGACGATCGCGGTGTCGGTCGTCTGCAAGTCGCGCAACTCAAGCTCGACGATGCGCTGAAAAATACGCTCGCAATCGTCGTGCGTGGCGGGTCGGCCGCAGCCGGAGATGAATCCAGCAATTACCGCGACGGCACAAATGGCTTGGCTTCGGATTTGGCGCATGGTCGAAAGTCTTCGTAGACTACATCCATGCCCTCGACAAAGGTTCAGGAAAGACCCCTCGCGAGCCCGCCGTCGGCGGAGACGTTGCTCGCGAAGGCGATCGCCTCACGAACGCCGGTGTCACGCGCTCGCCACGCGCGAGCAGGACTCGCGGCGCTCGAGCTCGAAGACGATACGAAGGCCTTGCTGCTGCGTCAGCTCTACCTCGCGCACTTCGAGGCGAAGCGTTTCGACAAGGCGCTCAGCGTTGCAAATGAGGCTGTCACCCTCGGCGTTCTCGTCGACGTGTGCCACCAAGATGCCGCGCGTGCAGCGTTTGCCCTTGGGGATGTTGATGCGGCCGTTCTTCACTTGCGAGCGGCGGCCCGCCTCGCGCCCACATCGCGCCGCGGGTTTCATCATTGGACCATCGGCGGATACCTGTACGTGAGTGGGCGTTACGCGGAGGCTATCTCGGCGCTCGAGCGCGCTCTTCGTTGGGCGACAACGGAACGTCCTCTTTACCGCGCGCACCTCACGCTCGCGCGATTGGCGAGCGGCGAGCCTATTGACGATGCGCGTGCGCACCTTGAAGACCTCTCGGCGGCACCGTGCGGACAAGGTTACGGTCGCTTCGTTCTTGGGATGCTTTGCCTCGCGCTTGGCGAGCGCGCCGCGGCGAAAAAGTACCTCGACTCATTCGTGCGACGAAGCACCGAGCAGCGGCCCATCTTGGCGACGTCACTCGCCGCTGAGCTTTCTCTCGCGCGTCAACACCTCGCACGTATCGCGGGCTGAACGGACGTATCGGGCTACGGGCTTAGGGTCGCGGTGCGCTCGCGGGTTTTGGCGAGGGCTCGGGCAGTTTCGGAGAAAGACTGAGCGGCGTGCGTCCAATCTCGGCATCGATGG
>CAIQDA010000466.1 GCA_903870415.1 uncultured delta proteobacterium | reverse complement strand
TCCAAGCATTTTCTCTGGCTGCGGTCCTCGGAGCGAAGGCCGCAAAGGATGCCAAAGACGGTGCGCCAAAGCCGTCGACGGCCTCGCTCGTGAAGCGAACCGCGGACGGGTTTTCCTTCCGCTCGCATCTCGACGGGTCGAAGCATCACCTCTCGCCGGAAGAGGCGGTGCGTGTGCAGGGGCTCCTTGGCGCAGACATTCAAATGCAGCTCGATGTTTGCGCGCCGGGCGACTCGCCGCGCTCCGTTCTCGAGGAGGCTGTCCGTGAGACGACCCGTTGGGCAAAACGCGCGCTCGCGGCTCCAAGGCGGCCGGGGCAAGCGCTCTTCGGCATCATCCAAGGCGGAACCCATGCGGACCTGCGGCGGGCTCATGCGGAGGAGCTTGCGGCGCTCGACCCGGGCTTCGACGGCCTCGCGCTTGGCGGTTTCTCGGTCGGTGAGCCCATCGAGAAGATGGTCGAAACCCTGGCCGAAATGGCGCACGAGGTCGACCCTGAGCGTCCACGCTACCTCATGGGTGTGGGCACGCCGTTCGACATTCTTTCGGGCATCGAGCACGGAATCGACATGTTCGACTGCGTGCTGCCGACGCGCAATGCACGCAACGGGCAAGTGCTCACGCGCTTCGGCAAAGTCGTCATCAAGCAAGCGCGGTTCAAGGACGACCTGCGGCCGCTCGATGCATCTTGCACGTGCCATGCGTGCGCCGGCGGGTACACGCGCGCGTACTTGCGGCACCTGTACATCGCGGGGGAGATCCTCGCATTGCGGCTTTTTTCCCTCCACAATCTCCACTTTTACGGCGAGCTCGTGGCCGGCGCCCGCACGGCGATTCGCGAGGGACGCTTTCTTGCCTACAAGCGCACGCTCGACGACTCGATGCGCCACGGGAACGCGGACGCTTGAGGCTCGCTCCCGGAGGCCCGAAAAAAAGAACGGCCCGAGACGCGTGTCGATCGACGCCAGCGCTTCGCGTCGGACGCCGCCTCTGATAGGTCTCTCGACCGAAGTACGACCCCATGCGCTTTAGCTGCGAAAATTGCCACGCCAAATACCAGGTCGCCGACGAGAAGGTCGCAGGCAAGACCATCCGCATGAAGTGCCGCAAGTGCGCGCATTCCATCGAGGTCAAGCCGGTGCAGGCGGGCGTCGCGGTGGAGCCCGATTTTGGCGCGCTTGCAGGGCTTGCGGCGACCGAACAGCACGTCGCGGCACCGGTCACGCGCATGGGCGAAGGCTTTGCGGCGCACTCGGTCATGGGCGGAGCGTTTCCCGGGCCGGACGCCGCCGCTGTCTCGCGCTCCCCATTCGATTCGTCGCCAGGTTTTGACCGCGCGCCGGAGTCGCTCCGCCTCGCACTCGGTGCCCCCGAGGGTTCCGAGCTGCCCGCGCACTTTTGGTACGTCGCGATCGGTGGCGCGCCAGTGGGTCCCATCGCGATGGCCGAAGTGATCGCGAAGGCGCGTGAGGGCGCGATCAACGATCGTTCGCTCGCGTGGCGCGAAGGCCTCGCCGAGTGGGCGCCCATTGGAAATTTGCCCGAGCTCGTCGAGGCGATTGGCCCCGCGCTCCATCACGCATCGCCAAAATCCATCGCCATGATGGCCGCGGCCTCGCCCGTTGCCTCGGCGTACGCCGCGCCAGCGCCTGCCCCGGTTCATGCTCCTGCTCCCGCAGCACCGCCGGCTGCACCTGCCGCTCGGCCCGCCGCGCCCGCGCCTGAGGCGCCCAAGAGTCCGTCTGGTGCCGCCCTTCGGACGCTTGCTTCCCACGAGCTGTCCGGGGACTTGCGAGCCCTTCTCGACGCCCCTGCGCGCGGTGAGTCACGCAGCGCGCCTGCGCCCGTCGAAGTGCACGTTCAACCGATCACGCGACCGAGTGCACTTTCGGAGAGTGGCGAGTCGGAGTTCGATCATCGGCGGCCTTCGAAATCGGCATCGGGAACCAAGCCGTTCCCTCTGCTTCTCGCGGCGGTTGTCGGCGCTTCACTGGGTTTTGGCGCGGGCCGCGTGACCGCTCCGGTGCCTCCGGTGCCTCAAGCCGTAACCGCATCGGTGCAGACTGCACCTGTTGCGCCGCCGCACCCAGGTGACGATAAACTCGACGAGGTGCCTCTCCCGCCGCCGGTCGAGAAGCCCCGCCTCGCACCTGTTCAAGCGCCTCCCGTTGCGGCTCCTGCAAGCGCGCCACGCCCAGCTCCGTCCGTGGCGCAAGCCGCTCCTTCTGCAGCCCCGGCGCCTGCTCCAGAACCTCGACCGGCCCAGACTGTTCCGAGTTCTGCGGCTCCGCCTCCGCCCTCCATGGGTCCGTCGTTTGGCGGCGGTGGTGCGTCGCTCACGGAGGGTCAAATCGCGATGGTGCTCTCGCAGCGCAAAATCCAGCTTCGGCGCGCATGCTGGGAGCGCATCGAGAACCACGACACCGCGGTGAAGGTGCTGGCCACCGTGAACATCGAGGGTAACGGCCGCGTGTCGTCGGTGGACGCTTCGGGCTCGGACGCCGCGGTCACCGCCTGCATTCGTCAGCAAATCAAGGAGTGGGCGTTTCCCGCGACCGGGGCACCCACCACGGCGACTTTGCCGTTCAGTTTTGTCAGTCAGTGAGCGCGTGAGGCGCTTCATTGCGTGAACGGGCCAAGCACTGTACGGTGGGCCCAGGCGAGAATAAGCGATGGCTGAAGCGATGATCACCTGCAGCAACTGTGGCTGCGACAAGAACCAAAAAGGCAACGGGCGCTGCATCCAATGCGGACAAGCGCTCGACGAGGGTGCGGTGCGTGTGCATCGTTCTCACGACGAAGAACTCGAGCGCCGCTACCAGCAAGAAGGCGTGTCGATGCAATGGCTCGGTCTCGCCCTCGTGGTGCAGGCTGCGCTTACGGCAATCGTCATCTTCGGCTTGCCGCGTGCGGTCTCCGTCCTCGACTTCGAGGGCGGCAACGGAATGGTCATGTGCATTCCGGTTTGGTTCGTCGGAGGAATCCTCACGGGCCTCGTGTCGCCGGGGCGTACGTTTATCGAGCCCACGGTCGCGGCGTTCGTCGTCTCGGTGCCAACGACCTTCCTGCTTCTCGAGTCGCAGACCGTCCGCGTTCTTCCGACATTCCTCTACGTGATCCTCGCGGCCATCGGCGTGCTGTTCACGCTCATCGGCGCGTACGTCGGTGAACGCATCCAGCTTGGCCCGCCGCCAAAGCATGTCGATTGAACCTACGTCGCACCTCGACGTAACGTCGTGAGCGCTCGCCATCTGCGGGCACGCGAAACAAGAAAGCCCAGCGTCGATGCTGGGCTTTTTTATTGCGCGTGTGCGAGGGTCGGCCGAACGTCGACTCCAGGAGGGGCGTTGAGAGGCGTTTCGTGAGCCCATGGTGTTGGCCACAACCCACGGCGGCCGATGACGACGCGAACCCCTTCACGGCGGTCTTGCGGGCCGCTGCAAAACAAAAAACGCCCAGTCCAGAGGACCGAGCGTTTCCGATAACGAGAAGAGGGCGTTTAGCCGTTCTTCGCGTCCTTGATGCGTGCTGCCTTGCCGCTGAGATCGCGGAGGTAGTAGAGGCGGCTGCGGCGGACGACGCCTTGCGCAATGCGCTCGATCTTCTCGATGCGCGGGGAGTGCAGGGGGAACGTACGCTCCACGCCGATGTTGAAGCTCACCTTGCGAACGGTGAACGTCGAGCGCGAACCGTGACGGTTCTGCTTGATGACGTCGCCCTCGAAGACCTGAACGCGCTCTTTGTCGCCTTCAACGATCTTGTAGTGGACGCGGAGCTTGTCGCCGACGCGGAACGAGGGGAGCTCGGTGGTGCGGAGCTGCGACTTCTCGATCTCAGCGATGATGGGATGCGTATTCATGGGCTACCTCGAACGGGGGAGGCTAAAGACCACGGCCTCTCGGCGTTGTCAAGCACCGATCGACTTGACGTTGCGGGCAGACCGGCTAGTAGGCGCCGCTCCTGAAGCGCTCGAGTCCGGAACACCAGGTTGCAGTATGCTCCCCCCCTGGCTTCCATAGCTCACCCAGAGTCGCTTCGTAGAGCACGCAATCGGGGAGCACGAAGGTATCCGTGCGATGAATAAGAAGCCTGGAATCATTGGTCGTAAGCTTGGCTGCACGCAGCTGTTTAGCCCCGACGGAACAGTGTTGCGCGTGACGGTTGTGCAAGCTGGCCCCATCACGGTGGTCGGCAAGCGCACGCAAGAGCGCGACGGTTATGTTGCGATCGTCTTCGGTTTCGAAGAGCGCAAAGAGAAGCACACGACGAAGCCCGTCGCGGGCCAGTTCAAGAAGGTCGGCATTGCGCCAAAGCGCATCGTCAAAGAGCTTCGCTGCGACGAGACGTTCGCCGCTCAGTTCGAAGTTGGCGCTGTCGTGGCGCTCGACTCGGTTTTCAAGCCCGGCGACATGGTCGACGCGCAAGGCCTCACGCGCGGTCGCGGCTTCAGCGGCGTCATGCGTCGCTGGTCGTTCGCAGGCTTTCCGCGCACGCACGGTACCCACGAGTACCAGCGTCACGGTGGCTCGATCGGTACCAACATGACCCCGGGTCGTACGCTCCCAAACATCAAGATGGCGGGCCAGTACGGCAACGAAACCGTTTCGATTCTCAACCTCACGGTTGCGCGCGTTGACGCGGAGAAGAACCTTCTCATGATCGAAGGCGGCATTCCCGGCGCGAAGAACGGTCTCGTCACCGTTCGTCATGCGGTCAAGACGCGTCTCGCCAAGGGCGGCGGCCCAAGGTTGCCCGTCGTCAAGGACGCCAACGCCAAGGGTGGCAAGGGCGGCGCTGCGAAGAAGTGATCGCTAAGCTGCGCGCGTCTACAGCTTGTAGACTGCAAGCGTAATCCAAACGGCGCTGGTGCTCTTGAGGGCCCAGCGCTGTTGCTCTTTGTGCTTTGTGTTGCATGCGCCTGCGTGCGCGGAGAACTCCGTGAACCAATCGAATCCTTACAAGAAAGCCGACCGGTTCACCGAGGCCGCGAAGAAGGCCGGATACCCGGCGCGCAGCGTCTACAAGCTCGAGGAGATCGACCGCCGAGCGCGCATTCTCCGTCGAGGTCAGAGCGTCGTTGATCTCGGCGCCGCCCCGGGCAGTTGGTCGAAGTACGTATCCGAGAAGATTGGTGAAAAAGGCCGTCTTCTCGCGATCGATCGCCAAGAGCTTCGCACCACATTGCCTGCATGGTGCACCTTTGTCGAAGCCGACTGTTTTGAGCTCGATGGTGCACACTACACGGAGTTCGGGCCCTTCGACGTGGTGCTCAGCGACATGGCGCCGAACACCTCGGGCAACCGCTTCTCCGACCAAGCCAAGAGCACCGAACTCTTTCTCCACGCGGTCGAAGTCGCGCGGGTGCACGGAGCGCCTGGAAGCTCGTTCGTTGGCAAGATCTTCATGGGCGAGGACTTTCCTGCCGCGCGCGCGGAAGTGCGAAAGCTCTACGAGGAAGAACGCTTGATTCGCCCGGAAAGCACGCGGCAAATCAGCTTCGAGATCTTCGTCATCGGTCTTCGAAAACGCGCGCAACCTCTTGCGCCTGGCGCTTAGTTCCGTGGTGGTCGTGCTTGCGCGCTCGGGTCGCCAGTGGTCGGATCCGCCGCGATGACAACCGATGGTTCGCTTGTGGCAGGACGCTTTCGCCTCGAAGACGAACTCGGTCGCGGTGGCGCAGGTGTGGTCTATCGCGCGCTCGACTCGCTCACGGGAACACGCGTTGCCCTGAAGCTTCTCGACTCCGGCGACGGCATCGACATCGAGCGACTTCTCGTGGAGGGGCGTCTTCTCGCACGCGTGTCTCACCCGAACGTGGTGCGCGTTGTGGCGAGCGGAATCCAAGAGAATGGCCAGCCTTTCCTTGCGATGGAGTGGCTCGATGGCGTCGACCTTTCGACCTACCAGCGCGGCGAGCCTATCCCGCTGTTGACGTCGATCCTCATCGCGGCGCAGCTCGCCGACTCGCTTGCTGCGGTGCACGCGCAGGGCATCGTTCATCGCGACGTGAAGCCCGCGAACATCCGCATCATTGAAGACTTCGCGCATCCCATCGCGAAGCTCATCGACTTTGGCGTTGCGACGGGACCGGGCGAGGTCGACTACGCAGGCGACTCGCTCATCGGCACGCCCGCGTACATGTCGCCGGAGCAAGCGCGTCGCGAGGGCCGCATCGACAGGCGCGCAGACCTGTATTCGCTGGGCGCCACGCTCTTTGAGATGATCGCCGGACGAACGCCCCATGTGGGGACGACCCCGATCGCGGTGCTCGCGCGCGTTGCAACAGACGTGGCTCCGCGCATCTCGCACTTCTATCCGGATGCGCCGCCGAAGCTCGAGCAGCTCCTCAGCGAACTCTTGGCGCTCGACGGTGAAGCGCGTCCCTACGACGCGTCGGAGGTTGCCATGCGCCTTCGTGCCATCGCCGAAGACCTTCCGTTGCATCTGAATATCGCGCGAGCAAGCGAGCGGCAGCTGGCCTCTGAGCCGACTTCTGTGGCGAGAAGCGTGGGCGGTTCGCGCCTGGTGACGACGGTTGTTGGTCTGCAAATTCCCAAGGGTGCAGCGCGAGCGCGCATGCTCACGTTTATGCGCAGTCGCGGTGCCGAGGCCATGGAG
>CAIQDA010000465.1 GCA_903870415.1 uncultured delta proteobacterium | reverse complement strand
GGCTCGCGCTCGTTGGTCAACGGGTCGTCGTGGCGTTTTACGTCCACGCCCAGCGGCGCTTCAGCCGAGCTCTTTGCCGAAGAGCACGTACTCGTGGCGCCAGTTGCTCTCCGCGTGGGCATCGGCGGAGCGCATGAGCCTTTCGCTGCGATTGCCCTGGCGCATGAGCGCGCTGATCACCGTGGAGATGCCGCGCTTCGAACACTCGGAGAGCGTGAGGTGGCCGGTGGCGGGCATGAGCGCCTTGCTGCGGTACTCCGGCAAGACCACGAGGCTCTTGCCCACGTAGTAGTCCGCGTCTTGGAAGCTGTAGATGTAGCCCGCGGGTTTCCCGTCAGGCGCGAGGACCCAGTACGACATGCCGAGATCGATCTTGCCCACGAGACCCGTGAGTGTCGCGCGGTAGACCTCGAAGGGAATCGGTTCGAAGAGGAAATTCCCAGAGAAGCCGGCCATGTTGACCGCGTAGAGATCCGGCGCTTCATCGAGGAGCTCTTCGCCTAGTTTGAACGCGCGGAAGACAAAGCCCTCGGCGATTGCGTTGTCGTACGCGGGCTTCATGAGCTCCGCAGTGACGGCGACGGAGGAACCCGCTCCGTGCTCCGACGGCTTCGAACTGTAGTGTTCCGCGACCTCGAAACCGGCGTTCTCCCAGTGCGCGACGAACTCGGGCGGGTTCACGGGCTCCCACCAGCAGAGGCGTCCGTGAGCGCGCGCCGGGTCTTGCGGAAGCATGAAGCGGTAGGAAAACCAGGTGCACCAGTCGATGGGCCCGTAGAGGTCTTTGCATCCTTGCGCTTCGAGCCACGCGCTCGCGGCGTCGAGGAGCTCCTTCGCGATGTTCGCGTGGTCGGCCTCGCGCAGATCGACTTCGTAAAAGCCGGTGTAGCCTACATCGTTTCGCGTCCAGCTCTGGTTCGCATGAAGGCGCCCGACCACGCGCCCGTTGCGCTTGGCAAGCCACGCTTCGCGCGTCTCGGCGAGCGAGAGGTTGAGAAGCCACTTGGTCGACGATGGCGCCTGAAGTCCGATGCGGTAGGGCTCCGCCCTGCAAGCGGTCGGGAGGTTGATAAACTCCTCGATAAACGCTTCGCGGTCTGCCGCGGCGGAGAGGGTTTCGAGCACGAGTTCGTTTGTCATGGTGTTCGGGTTCCCCTCAAAGTCACGTGAGCAATGTCAGACGGCGTGCGGCGCGCTCGGCGTGTTCGCCGACACGGTCTTTCCAAGGAGCACGTAGCGATGGCGCCACGCTTCGTTGGTGTAGCTTTCGGCGCTACGCGTGACCTTGTCGCTCACGTTGCCCTGGCGGATCAGCGCGCTCACCCAGGTATTCAACCCCTTTTCGACGCACGTCGACAGGACGAAGCGAAAGAGCGACGGACCGAGCGCCTTATTCCGGTGCGCCGGGTCCACGACGAGGGTCTTTCCGATCGCGCGGTCGCCGTCGATGAAGCAAAACGCGAAGCCGACCGGTGTTCCGTCGGGCGCGTAGACCCACCACGAAATCGAAAAGTCGACCTTCGCCACCGTGGCTGCGAGCGACGCTCGGTACAGTTCGAGGGAAATCGGTTCGAAGAGGAAATTCTCAGCGAAACCGTTCGAGACCACGTCGAAGAAGGGCTGCGCGTTGGCGAGGACCTTCGCCGCGTCGCCCATAGGCCTAAAGGTGTATCCTGCAGCCATCGCGCGCTCGGACGCCGGCCAGAGCTCACTCTCGGCCTTCGCCATCGGGGCGTCGTCGCTGTAGTCGGTGGCCTTGCTGTGGTAATATTCCACGATCTCGAAGCCCGCCGAAGCCCAGTGCTCGAGAAACTCGGGCGGGTTCACCGGCTCCCACCAACAGAACCGGCCGTGCTTGCGGTCTGGCTGTTCGGGAAGCTGAAACCGGTAGGAAAACCACGTGCACCAGTCGATGGGCCCGTACATCTCCTTGGTTCCTTGCGCTTCGAGCCAAGCCGACGCGCTTTCAAGGAGCGCTTTTGCGATGTCCGCGTGATCGCTCTCGCGCAGATCGACCTCGTAAAAGCCGATGTAG
>CAIQDA010000464.1 GCA_903870415.1 uncultured delta proteobacterium | reverse complement strand
GGTCGTCGGCGTTGGTTTTCGAGACGACAGCGTCATCGCCAAATTGCGTTAAAAAGACGCGCCCGTCACCGTGCGAATGCGCTGCGAAAAACCTCGGGAATCGCCGCGGGTATCTTTTTCGCGTGATCGAAAAACACCGCGCCGTGTTTTGCTCGCGCGATTTCCTCGCTTGTGCCCATATCGGTGAGCAGGTACACAAGGTCAAAGCTGCGGTTGCGTACGTCCATGACCGCAAGGTCCACGCGCAGGCGCATGCCCCAAAAGCCCTCGCGCGTGTAAACGGCCGCAGCGTCGGCGAGGATAATCGCCACCCCTTCCACATTGGCCTCGTTCCACCCGTGGCTCACGAGCCAGCGCAAGCGCGCCTCGTGGAGTATCGCGAAAAGCGCGTCGTTCGCCAAGTGCCCCGCCGCGTTGATGTCGCGGACCATGATGGGAATCTCAGTCGAAAAGTCGAAGCGCGTCGGAAGGTCAATTTGAACGCGGGCCATGACGCCCGTTTACCGCGCGAGCGTCGTGGACGTCGGGCAATTCTTTCGTGACGGAGGAGCGGCGGATCGATCCCTAAGGGCGTTTGCGCGCGTCGCTCCGCCGATTCGCGCGCGGATCGTGAGCGAATTTCCAGTTGCTTTACGCGACGCAGGCCGAGTGCGCAGGCGTTTGAGGACCGACTTCAGGCGCGGGGCATGACGTGCGCGGGGTCGCGACCGGCGAATCCGACAACTTTTATGGTCGAAGACCGTCTCGCAACGCCTTGTGATGTGCTTAAGGGGCGGGGAAGTCATGATCACGCTCGACAAGCTCACGAAGCGCTTCGGCCCTAAAATCCTCTTCGAGAACGTCTCCATGCGCTTCGACCCAGGCAAGCGCTATGCGCTCGTGGGCGCGAATGGCGCGGGAAAGTCGACGCTCCTCAAGGTCATCTCCGGCGAAGAAGACTCCGATCAGGGCGGGGTGGACATCCCCAAGAAGCTCCGTGTCGGCGTCTTGAAGCAGGATCACTTCGCGTATGAGAAGGCGCGCATCCTCGACACCGTCATGATGGGAAACGAGGCGCTTTGGAGCGCCATGCAAGAGAAAGAGCGACTGTACGAGGTCGAGATGACCGACGACATCGGCATGCGTCTCGCGGAACTCGAAGGCGTCGTTGGCGAAGAAGACGGCTACACGGCGGAACCTCGCGCGGCAGCCCTCCTCGAAGGCCTTGGCATCGCGACCGATCGCCACCTCGACCCCATGAGTGCGCTCGCCGGCGGTTACAAACTTCGCGTGCTCATTGCGCAGACGCTTTTTGCGGGCGCTGACGTGCTCTTGCTCGACGAGCCGACCAACCACCTCGACCTCGACTCGATTCGCTGGCTCGAGAATTACCTCAATCACGAGTTCAGCGGCACGCTCCTCGTCGTGAGCCACGACCGCCACTTCATGAACGCGATCGCGACCCATGTGGCCGACGTGGACTACCAAACGGTCACCGTTTACACCGGCGACTACGACGACTTTGTTCAGCAAAAAACCACGGGTTTGCGCCAAACCGAGGCCGATGCGGCGCAGAAGCGCAAGAAGATCACCGAGCTCAAGGACTTCGTCGCCCGCTTCGGTGCAAGCGCCAGCCGTTCGAGCCAAGCGCAATCGCGCGTGAAGGAAATCGAGCGACTCCAGAGCGGCATTCAGTCCAAG
>CAIQDA010000463.1 GCA_903870415.1 uncultured delta proteobacterium | reverse complement strand
CGGTGCGCTCTCTGTTTGGCATCCGCGGCACCGCCGTGGCCGCCCTCGATGTTTTCGTAGTACATGGGCTTGTAGCTGTATGCCTCGAGCTTCGCGACCATCTTGCGCGCGTGGGCCGGGTGCACGCGGTCGTCTTTGGTGGAGCTCGTGTAGAGCGCCGGCGGGTAGGCGAGGCCCGGGCGCACGTTTTGGAACGGCGAGAATTTCGCCAGGGCAGCCCAGTCGTCGGCGTTGTCTGGGTCGCCGTATTCGCTCATCCACGACGCGCCGGCGAGGAGCCGGTGGTACCGCTTCATGTCCGCGAGGGGCACCATGCTCACGACGGCGCCGAAGAGCTCGGGTCGCTGCGTCAGCATCACGCTTGTGAGGAGTCCGCCATTGCTGCCGCCTTGCACGCCGAGCATCGAGGCCGTCGAGACTTGGCGACGCACGAGGTCTTCGGCCACCGCGGCGAGGTCGTCGTACGCGTTCTGGCGCTTGTGCTTCATCGCCGCCTCGTGCCACGAAGGGCCGTACTCGCCGCCGCCGCGCAAGTTGGCGACCACGTAGGTGCCGCCGCGCTCGACCCACCCCGCGCCGTAGCCAGGAATGTACGAGGGCGAGAGCGAGATTTCGAAACCGCCGTAGGCGTAAAGGAGCGCAGGACCGGGGGCGCTGCGACCCTTTGCCGCGACCTCAAAGTAGGGAACACGCGTGCCGTCCTTCGACGTGACGAAGTGCTGCGTGACCTCGAGGCCCTTCGCGTCAAAGAACGCGGGGTTTTGCTTCACGCGCTCGCGCTTGCCGCGGGCCACGTTCCAGGTGAGGAGTGAGCTCGGTGTCGTGTAGTCCTCGAGCCAGAGCCACGCGTCGTCGGACTCGTTCGCGTCGAAGGCGCTGACACGCATGGCGCCGGCCTTCTCGTCGAGGGGCGCGCCAGACCAGGTGCCCTTCTTCGATCGCGAAAAGACCGTGACTTCGCTGCGTACGTCACGCATCGCGGTCACGAGGAGGTGGTGCTTCGTGCCTGTCCACGACGCGAGGGACGACTGCGCGGTGGGCGCGAAGAGCACCTGAAACTGGCGCTTGCCCGCGAGGAAATCCGGGAGGCTCGTGATGAGCAAGCTGCCCTTCGCGAAGGTCGCCCCACCAACGCTCCAGTCGCTGCGCAAACGCAGGAGCAATTGATCGCTCCAGGTGCCCGCCTCCGCGTCGCTGGGCTTGTCGATCGTCACGCGCTTGCCCTTGTCGAGGAGCACGACCTCCTTGTGCTCGAAGTCGATGACGCGCTCGCAGAGGTCACGAACGAAACCGTGATCCCACTCGCGGGAGCAGCCGGTCTCGATGTCGTCGACGCCGATCTCGAAGAGCAATGTGGCGCTCGGCAGCGGGGTGCCGCGGGTCCATTCGCGCACGGTGCGCGGGTACCCGGACTTGGTCAGCGAACCCGCGCCGAAATCCGTTGCAACATACAGCGTGTTTTCGTCCTTCCACGCGACCTGCGATTTCGCCTCGGGCACGACGAAGCCGCCCGTGACGAAGGAGCGCTTCTCGGTGTCGAACTCGCGCACAATCGCTGCATCACCGCCGCCCGGTGAGAGCTCCACGAGGCACCGCGTGTAGCGGGGATAGAGGCACGTCGCTCCGTGAAAGACGAAGCTCGCGCCCTCAGCTTTTCCGAGCGCGTCCACGTCGAGGAGCGTCTCCCACTTCGGTGACGCTTTCTTGTACTCTGCAAGGGTCGTCTCGCGCCATAGGCCGCGCGGGTGATCGGCGTCGGTCCAGAAGTTGCGCACGTGCTTGCCGCGGACGCTCGGCGAAGGAATTTTCTCCTTCGAGGTGTAGATGGCGAAGAGCCGCTCCTCGAGCGCCTTGAACCCCGCACGCGCTCCGAGGTCACCCTCGCTCACCTCGTTGTGGCGTCGTGCAAAGTCGAGGGAACGATCGCTCGAGACCTCTTCCAAGTACTCGAAGGACTCGTCGCTCGGTCCGGCAAAAGCTGGCGCGTCGGTGCTCGCCGCGAGGGCAGCTGCGGCGTTCTCCGGGGCGACGGCGGGCACGTCGGCGGGCGCGCAGGCCGCGGTGCCAACGAGACCGAGGGCGACGCAGGCGCTGAAAAAACCGGGCGATGAGGGCTTCGAGGCGTTCACGGCAAAAATCGTAACCGAACGCCACGGACGCGGACGATGGAAATGCTCGGAGCGAAGCGAAGCGCGGGTGCATGCAGAACGCACGAGCACGCGCGTGACGGGAAACCGCGAACCGTGGGATGGTGCGGGCCGCCCTCATGCTCGTCCTCGCGCTCATCGTCTTTGGCGCCTTCCTCACGGAGGCCATCGTGGGCTTCGGGAGCACGGTGCTCACGGTCACGCTCGGCGCTTACGTGCTCGGCATCGACGCGCTCCTTGCGCGCTTCGTGCCGCTCAACATGCTTCTCTCGCTCATGATTCTCGCGCGGTCGGCGAGCCTCGTGGAGGGGCGCTTGCTCGTAACCTCGGTGCTGCCGCCGGTGGCCCTTGGCATGGTGCCGGCGTTGCTGCTCGCGAGCCACGTCACCGGGTCGTGGTTGCGCCTCGTCTTTGGCCTCTTCGTCACGGCGCTCGCGCTTCTCGAACTCGTGCGCCACCTGCGCGAAACGAACCCGAGCTCCGCGCCGCTGAGGCCCATGGTCGGTCGCGCAATGCTCGTCTTTGGCGGCGTCATTCACGGCCTTTTCGGATCCGGCGGGCCGCTCATCGTCTACGTGCTGAGCCGAGTGCTTGGGTCGCGCGGTGCCCAGCGTGCGACGCTCGCGGCCCTGTGGCTCGCGATGAACGCCGTGCTCCTCGCGACCTTCGTGGCGCACGGAAAACTCACCGCGGCGACACTCCACGACTCGCTGTGGCTCCTGCCCTCGCTCGCGGGCGGCATGATCGCCGGAGACGTGCTTCATCACCGCCTACCGGAACGTCCCTTTCGTCTCCTCGTGTACCTGGTTCTTCTCGTCGCAGGCGGGACTCTCACCGCACGGACCATGCTTGGCGGTTGATGCGGGGCATGAACGCAAGTGTCAGCCGCGCTTGCGACTCATCAAAACGACGTGCTAATTACGGAACGATGCCCGACGCTTCGCCGAGAGAAACGCTGCAGGCCACGCTTTCCGGCGCGTCCGCGGGAACGATTCGGCGCATACGCGCATGGGTCGACCTCGAAGACTCGTCCCTTCGGACCGCAATGGAAAACGCGGCTCCGTTTGCAAATGGCCGTCTCTTGGACGTGGGATGTGGCGACAAGCCTTACGAAAAGCTCCTCGCGCCGCATGTTACGAGTTACCTCGGGGCCGAGTACCGTGACACGTTCGAGTCGAGCGCCAATGCAGCGAAGGGACGCGCCGACGTCATTTACACTGGCAAAACGCTGCCCTTCGGCGAAGGCGAGTTCGACACGGTTCTTTGCAACCAGGTCGCGGAGCACGTTCCCGAACCCGGGGCGTTCATCGAGGACCTCGTCCGGGTGCTCAAAGTCGGCGGCTGCCTCATTCTAACGGTCCCTTTTGCGTTTCGCATCCACGCCGCGAACAAGAATCACCTGCACGTTGAGCGCCTCGACTCACGCGGCGGGTTTTGGAGCGTCG
>CAIQDA010000462.1 GCA_903870415.1 uncultured delta proteobacterium | reverse complement strand
CGCTCGTTCACATTCTGCGCAACGCGGTCGACCACGGCATCGAGGCCCCGGACGACCGCATCCGCCACGGAAAAAACCCCGAGGGGCGACTCTTGCTTCGGGCCTTTCACGAAAACGGCCTCGTGGTTCTCGAGATCATCGACGACGGCCGCGGCATGGACCTCGAGCGAATTCGGGCGAAAGCTTTCGAACGAGGCATCGCTTCGGAAGAGGCCCTTTCGCGAATGAGCGAACGCGACGTTCTGGCGTTCATCTTTCATCCTGGGTTTTCGACCGCGGCCGCCGTCACCAACATTTCCGGGCGCGGCGTCGGCATGGACGTCGTCAAGACGAACGTCGAACGCATCGGCGGCACCGTCGAACTCCTCAGCCGCTTCGGCTCCGGGACGACGGTACGCATCAAGCTCCCGCTCACGCTCGCCATCGTGCCGGCGTTGATCGTCAAGGCCTGCGCCGCGTCCTACGCCATCCCCGAGGCGAACGTCCTCGAGCTCGTTCGCGTCGACGTCGACGACCGCGAGCGCACCATCGAATACGTGCTCGGGTCGCCGGTCTACCGCCTCCGTGACAACTTGCTGCCTCTCGTCGAGCTCGGGCAATTGCTCAAGGTCGACAAAGGCGTGCGCGCCCTCGATCGGGTGAACGGCGAACTCGGCATCGTGGTTCTCCAAGCAAACGACAGGCTTTTCGGTCTCGTGGTCGACGAGATCACCGACATCCAAGACATCGTCGTCAAGCCGCTCGCCAAGCAGCTTCGTGACGTCGACACCTTCGCCGGGGCGACTATCCTCGGCGACGGGCGCATAGCGCTCATCCTCGACATCACCGGCGTCGCAAAGCGGGCGAACCTCTCGTCCGACCAGCACGACCCCGCCGACGATGGGGTCCCGAAGAGCCTTCGATCCTTCGACGAACAAACGACGTTTCTCGTCTGCGCGAGCACCGGAGACGGGCGTTACGCGCTCCCCCTCGAACTCGTGGCGCGCCTCGAGGAGTTCGCCGCGGACCAAGTGGAGCGCCTTGGCGACCGCGTGGCCGTCCAATACCGCGGTCACGTCATGCCCCTTGTCGACGTGGAGTCACTCCTCGGCGGCGGGTCGGCCATCGAGCATTCGAAGCGCACCGGAGACACGCTTCCGGTCATCGTCTTCTCCCGTGACGGCGTCACCGTCGGAATGGCCGTTCACCGCGTCGTCGACGTGTTCGAGGACGTGGCCATCACGGACCGAACGAACGGCCGCCTCGGCGTCCACGGTTACTCGGTTGTGAACGGTCGTGTCACCGAGGTTCTCGACGCACCCGCCCTCGTTCGACGCGGTGTTCCCTGGTTTTTTGCTGCCTCTCGTGAGGTGTCCCCATGAGCCGCTACCCCGCCCAGCTCTGCACGTTCTTTGTCGGCGACTACCACTTCGGCATCGACGTGCTGCAGGTGCAAGAGGTTCTTCGCTTTCACGAAATGACCGCGGTTCCTCTCGCGCCATCGGTCGTGCGCGGCCTCATCAACTTGCGCGGTCAAATCGTCACGGCAATGGATTTGCGTCGTCGCCTTGGCCTCGCGCCGTCGCCGCCCGAAATTGAGCACGCGAACGTGATCGTACGAACCGCGGACGGTTCCGTCAGCTTGCTTGTTGATGAAGTCGGGGACGTCATCGACGTCGTCAACGCATCGTTCTCTGCACCGCCTCCCACCCTCACTGGGCCCGCACGCGCCGTCATCTCCGGCGTCTGCAAGCTCGATCGTCAACTCGTTCTCATCCTCGACGTGCGCCGTACGCTCGAAATCGCCCCGGAAGTCTCTGAGCCATGAGCTACACACCTTACGAATCGCAGTCTGTTCAACTCCCCATCGCCAGCGCGCCCGTCCGCACCGCCGGCCGCATGTGCGACCGCTACGGCATGTCCGACCAGGCCATCGCGATTCGACGCGAATGGCTGCGCCTCGGCACCGAAGACCGCGAGATTCTCACGAAACTCATTCCGTGGTCCGAAGAGCACGGCGCGCGCCTCGTCCAAGAACTGTACGATTGGCAATTCGGCTTCGAACCGACCCGTCGATTCTTCGAGCGCATGGCCGCCAAGAAGGGCATCGGCCTCACGGCGCTTCGTCAACACGTCGAAGCCGCTCAGGTCGCCTACTTTAAGCGAATCTTCACGGGCGCCCGCGAAGGCTTCGGCACCGACTACATGGAAGACCGCCTGCGGATCGGCATCGTCCACGACCGCATCGACCTGCCTTTCAAGTGGTACGTCGGAACCTATTCGGAATACGAGCGTCTGCTCCGCATTTACCTGCGCCGCAGCTTCACCGACCGTGATTTCGCCGACGCGGCGGAGCTCGCGGTTCACAAGGTTTTCAACCTCGACATCCAAGCCATTGGCGACGCATTTCTCCTCTCGACCCTCGAGTCGATGGGCCTGTCGGTCGAAGACATTCCGCACGAACGCGATACGGACCGCACCGAGCACATCGACAAGGTCAAAGAGGACGTCGCACGTCTCCTCGGCCAAGCCGACGCCATTGCGAACAACCGCCTAAGCGACCCGTCTTTCGAGATTCGCGTCAAGGGTGTGCTCGGCAGCGCTTTCGGGCGCATGGTCGATAACCTCAACAACATTCGTCACTTCGTGCGCCTCGTCCGCGACAGCGCCCACGGTCTCGCGGGTTCGTCCGAGGAACTCAAGGCCGTTGCGAATCAAATGACGACGGCCTCGGACCGCGTTTCGCATCAAGCGGGCGGAGTGTCCGCTGCGGCGGAACAGGTGAGCCTGAACGTGCAAGCCGTCGTGACCGCGACCGAGGAAACGAGCGCCAGCGTTCGTGAAATCGCAAAGAACGCAGCGGAAGCGGCACGCGTGGCCACCGCCGCGGTTCGTCTGGCAGACGCGACCAACAAGATCGTCGCAAAACTCGGCGATTCGTCTGCGGAAATCGGCAAGGTCGTCAAAGTCATCACGTCGATCGCGCAACAGACCAAGTTCCTCGCCCTGAACGCGACCATCGAGGCCGCGCGCGCCGGTGAGGCAGGCAAAGGCTTTGCCGTCGTTGCGAACGAAGTCAAAGAGCTCGCCAAGGAAACGGCCAAGGCGACCGAAGAAATCAGCCAGCGCATCGAAGCCATCCAAGGCGACACGCAAAATGCCGTGACCGCCATCGCCGACATCGGCGGCGTCATCGTTCAAATCAACGACTACCAGACGACCATTGCGGCCGCGGTCGAAGAGCAAACGGCGGCGACGAACGAGATCAGCCGCAACTTGAGCGAAGCGGCGACGGGCGTTGGCCATATTGCGCAAAACGTCACAGGCGTTGCCGAAGAAGCCCGTACCGCGGCTTCGGGCGCAGCCAACACGAACGACGCCGCCGGCGAACTCACCAAACTCGCAGCCGAGCTTCAGCGACTGGTTGCGAACTTCGATGTGTGAGAATCGGTTCCCTGGTTCGAGGTCCGAGGCAGGTCACTAATGGCGCGCATTCGCGTACTCGCTGCGGACGACTCGTCGGTGTCCCGTCGCTTCCTCGCGGAGGCGATTGGGTCCGACCCGGAACTCGAGCTTGTGGCACTCGTCGGAAATGGCCGCGTTGCAATCGATCGATTCGACGCGGCCGCTCCCGACATCGTCATCCTCGATGTGGAAATGCCCGAACTCGATGGGCTTGCGGCACTGACGGAACTCAAGCGTCGCAAGCCTCGACTTCCGGTCATCATGTTCAGCTCGCACACGGAGCGCGGCGCAGCGACAACGCTCGACGCCCTCGCCTTGGGCGCGAGCGACTACCTGCACAAGCCCTCGACCATCGGCCTGGGTCACACCAACGACGATGACGTGCGAGCCGCGCTCATCGCGAAAATCAAGCTCCTGACGTACCGTCCGATTCCGGGAAAAGCCTCACCGCGCATTCCGAAACCGTTCGAACCCACGCGAATCGACGCGGTCGCCATCGGCGTATCGACCGGCGGACCGAACGCGCTCGCGGAGCTTTTCAAAGGCTTGATCGAACCTCTTCCCGTTCCGATGTTCATCGTCCAGCACATGCCGGCGGTCTTCACGAAGCGACTCGCGGAGCGTCTCGACACCCTTGGCGGCACCCGCACGCACGAAGCCGTTGAGGGGCAACCGGTGCTGCCCGGTCACGCGTACCTGGCTCCCGGCGACTTTCACATGATGGTCGCAGGCGACGCAAAGAACCCGTTTCTTCACTTGGATCAAAGCCCTCACGAGAACTCGTGTCGGCCGGCGGTGGACGTCCTCTTTCGCTCCGTCGCACGCGTGTACAACGCACGCGCCCTCGGGGTCGTCCTCACCGGCATGGGGCAAGACGGCCTGCGGGGCTCAGAGGTCCTGCGGCAATCGGGTGCGTCGGTCATCGCGCAAGACGAGGGCACCAGCGTCGTTTGGGGCATGCCCGGGGCCATCGTTCGCGCACAGATTGCGAGCGAAATTCTTCCCATCGAACAGTTCGCCGCATCGCTGGTGCAGCGCACGTCCGTCGGCCGGGCACGGGCAACGCCATGACCGTCTCCACCGCGGACTTCGAGTTTGTTCGACGCCTCGCCCAATCGGTCGCAGGATTCCTGCTCGAAGAAGGCAAAGAGTATCTCGTCGAAACGCGCCTCGGCCCCATTGCGAAAGCAGAGGGTTGCAGCAGCGTCGCCGAGCTCATCGGGCGCCTGCGCTGGCAGAACCCGCCGGCGCTGGTCGAGCGCGTCGTTGAAGCACTCACGACGAACGAGACCCTGTTTTTCCGCGACGCTCGACCGTTCGAGCACCTGAAGCGCGACATCTTTCCGTCGCTCTTTTCCCGCAACCCCGGACAACCGGTTCGGGTCTGGAGTGCCGCGTGCTCGACGGGCCAAGAGCCCTACAGCATCGCGATGTTGCTCGTGGAACACCTGCCTCTCCACGCGTCGCTCGTGAGCATCTTCGCGACAGACCTGAGTCACGAGGTTCTCGAGCGAGCTCGCGCGGGCCGCTTTTACGAGAGCGAGATGCAGCGAGGCCTGTCGTCGGAGCAGCGGCGTCGCTTCTTCGAGCCGGTGGGCACCGAGTCACGCCTCGTGCCCCGCATTCGCGAAATGGTTGAGTTTCGTCAGCTCAATCTCTCCACGCCGCTGCAAAACGTCCCGCTTTTTGACGTCGTGTTCTTGCGCAACGTCCTCATCTATTTCGACCTCCCAGGAAAGCGTTCCGTCCTCAACCGCATCAAGAACGTGATGAAGCCGGGCGCGTTCCTCCTGCTCGGATCATCCGAGACGCTGCTCGGCATCGATGACGACTTCACAGCGCTGCGCGACAGCGGGACCACGAGCTACCGCCTCGGCTCCGCAGCGTCCAATCCGCCGCCGCAACCCGCACCGATGCCCGTGCCGAAGGCCGCGACGAGCACGAAGCCGCCGCAGCTTGGGAATCCCGCCGGCCCGCGGAAACCCAAGTCGCTGCCACCACAGGTCGCTCGACTGAAGGACTTGCAGTGGCCCGAGTGGAAGCGCCTCGATGATCCCGCGAAGCCGCCGAAGAAGCCCTAACGGGACCACGCGGGTTTCTTGCAGAATACACAAATACGAACGCGCCGCCTCTTGGTGAGAGGACAGCGCGTAGTCGTTTGACCTGGGATTCGACTCAGTTCACGTCGGCCTTCGGCGTGGTCTTCGAGCTCTTGGGAAGTTCGGGCACCTTCGCGAGATCGGCGGGCACCTCGCCGGTGAGCGCCCCGAGGAACGCGACGATCGAGGTCACCTCGGTGTCTTTGAGCGCGAGGCCGAGCTGATGCTTGCCCATGAGGCGCACGGCTTCGTCGAGGCTCGCGACCTTGCCATCGTGGAAGTAGGGCGCGGTCTTCGTGATGTTGCGCAGGCTCGGAACCTTGAACACGAGCTTATCGGCTTCGTTCTTCGTGACGGCGAAACGCCCGAGGTCGGAGGTTTGGTCCGGCCATGGTTCGCGGGCGCCGAGCTTCTGAAACGAGCCGCCGCCGACCGCGACGCCGTTGTGGCACGAGAAGCAGCCCTTCTCGAAGAACGTATCGAAGCCGCGCTTCTCATCGTCGGACAGCGCGGCGTCGTCGCCGGCGATGAACTTGTCCCAGCGTGATGGGGTCACGAGCTTGCGTTCGAACGCGGCGATGGCGTTCGCGGCGTTGTCGAAGGAGAGCGCCTTCTTGTCGCCTGGAAACGCATCCGCGAACGATTTGACGTATTCCGGAATCGACGCGAGCACCTTTTCGACGGCGGCACCGTCGGCCATCGCCATCTCGCCGGGGTTGAGGACGGGGCCGTGAGCCTGGGCTTCGACGTCGTCCATGCGACCGTCCCAGAACTGTTTGACGTGAGCTGCGGCGTTCAGGGTGGTGGGCGAATTCCGACCGCCGCGCTGACCCTTGTGGCCGGGGCTCGTGGGCTCGCCGTCCTGCCCGAACTTCGCAAGATCGTGGCAGCTGTTGCAGGAGATTTGCTGACTTTTCGACAGGCGAGCATCGAAGTAAAGCTGGTGCCCGAGTCGCACGCGCGCGTCCGTTCCGGGATTCGTCGCGCTGTCGAAGTTCGCGGGAAGCGGCTTAAAGAGCGCCAGGCGCGTCTTGTCGCTCGCGGGTTTCGGGGCGGCCTTCACCTCGGCGACGGGGGCCGGAGCGGGCTTCGGGGGTTCGGACTTCTTCTCGCAACCCAACGCTGCAATTGCGGCAGCCATGGAGACACCCAAGAGGAGCTTCGTACGCATGGGTGTGATTGAAGGGTCGCGCACGGCATTTGTCCAGTTTCGGGGGCACCGTATCGTGCGTTGCGCCGCCGCTCACCCCTCTCGATTCACCATCCAGGCGCTGAATTCGCTCACGAATCCGCGAAACGATGGCAGGTGCTGCGCAGGAAAGCCGTAAGTCTCCTCCGCGCCCTCGAGCGTCTCTTCCATGCACCGGAGCCAGGCGCGGCGAGCGGTCTGATCGATGGCGAAGGGCAAGTGGCGCGCGCGCATGCGTGGAGCGCCGTAGCGCTCGTGGAAGAGTGGCGGGCCGCCGAAGAGCCCGACCAGAAAGCACGCGAGCTTCTCGGAGGCCGCCGCGTGGTCTTGCGGAAACATGGCGCCGATCTCCGACGCATGCAGACGCACGTAGAAGTCGCGGCACATACGAAAAATAGCCTCTTCGCCCATGTGCGCGAAGATCTCTTTGCTCGGCGGCGCGCCCTGCGGCGGGCCTGAGGGCGGCGTCCAAAACTCCATGACGCTCAGTGCCCGTGTTGCGCGCGGAAGCGGCCCATGAAGTCCACGAGCGCGGAAACCCAGGCTTCTTCCACGGCGTTGTAGATGCTCGCGCGAATGCCGCCGACGACGCGGTGCCCCTTGAGACCGAGCATGCCCTCGCTCTCCGCCGCCTTCACGAAGGCCGTTTCGAGCTCCGGCGTCGGAAGACGAAAGACCACGTTCATGCGCGAGCGCGACGGCTCGTCCACGGGACACATGTAGAATCCACGCGATTCGGCGATGGCTCCGTAGAGGGCGAGAGCCTTGCGCTCGGCCATAGCCTCCATCGCGGGCAAGCCTCCGCTCTCTTGAATCCACCGCGCGACCTCACGCACGAGGTACACGCCAAGGGTCGGCGGCGTGTTGTAGAGCGAGCGGTTTTCGATCGCCGTGCGGAACTGGAAAATAACAGGAATATCTTTGCGGCACGCTTCCGCCCACGCCTTGTCGACGACGACGATGGTGACGCCGCTCGGGCCTGCATTCTTCTGCGCCCCGGCGTAGACGCACGCGAACTTGCCGAGGTCGAGGGGGCGCGAGACGAAGTCGCTGGACATGTCGGCGATGAGCGGCGCCTTCACCGCGGGGAGAGCCGCACCGCGTTCGCTTGCATACTGCACGCCGTCGACGGTTTCGTTCGTTGTAACATGCACGTAGGCGTCTTCGGCACTCGCCTCGATGGTGCCCGCGGCAGGAACGCTCGCAAACGCCCAACCTTCGGAACGCTTGGTGCTGTGGACAATCGGATCGGGCTCGCCGAGGAGCTTGGCGACGGTTTTGGCTTCTTTTGCAGCTTTTTCGCCCCATGTTCCCGTCACGACGTGGCGCGCGCGCTTGCCGCCGCCCATGGCGTTGAAAGGAACCATCGCGAAGAACATCGAAGCGCCACCTTGAAGGAAGAGCACCGTGTGGGAACTCGGAAGGTTGTAGAGTGCAGCAATACGGGCGGCCGCATCGTCCTGCATCGCCTCGTAGGGCTTCGTGCGATGGCTGTTCTCGAGGACGGACATGCCCGTGCCCGCAAAGTCGAACCACTCCGCGTGTGCGCGTTCGAGGACGACACGAGGAAGAGCGGCTGGACCCGGGTTGAAATTCATGACGCGCTGCATGAACGCTCCCTTAGCCGGGCGACGGCACGAGGGCCAGTGCGAGGCAAACGCCGCTCGCGCCGAACGATGGAGGGCGGTCTCCGACGCGAAGATTCGCTATGCTGCACGCCGTGAAATCACCGTTCCGCTTTCTCCTGCTGCTCGCGCTGCTCGCTTCCGGTTGCGCCACGAAGCGTTCGACGTTCCAAGCGAGCAAGCGCGTCGTTCATACGTTTCGGCACGGGTTCGCCGACACGCACCTTGTGTCGACGAACGATTCGGCGTGGCTCATGATCGACTCGGGCGGCCCCGGTGACGCGGCGGCGCTCGAACACGACATCCTCGCGGCGGGCATTCGTGGCGAAGACATTCGCGCGATCGTCGTCACCCACGGCCATTGGGACCACGCGGGAGGTGCGAAACACTTTCAAGACAAGTACGGAACGCCGGTTTTTGCAGGCTCCGGCGACGAGCGCATTCTCGCGCAAGGCCACGCCGAGCCGCTCTGCCCCGTAGGCCTTCTGGCGCGCCTTCGAAGGAATGACGACGAGTCCATCTACTTCGAGGCTCCGCGCGAGCTCCGCTTCGTCTCCGCGCCGACCGAGCTCTCAACGATGAACATGAACCTCGAGGGCACGGTCACGCCGACGAGCGATCACACCGATGGGTCGGTGGTGGTCGTGGTGCGCGGCACGCCCACGCTCGTCTTCGTGGGCGACATGTTCCGCGGTTCGCTCGTGGGTCGGGGCGCGTCCGCGCACTTT
>CAIQDA010000461.1 GCA_903870415.1 uncultured delta proteobacterium | reverse complement strand
GTGAAGAACGCGCTCGCGACGATGCACACGATGGCGAGACCGCCGGGCATCCATCCGAAGAACGCTTGCGACGCGCGCACGATGCGATCAGGCGTCTTCGACTCGGCCATCACGTAGCCGACGAAGGTGAAGAGCGGGATCGTGATGAGAACCGGCGACCCGAGGAAGCGAACCTCGTCGAGGATGTCCCCCGCGATGTTGCGCACGAAGTTCTCTTCGATGTTGTGCGCCGAGAGGAACGCGATCATCGACGAGCCGCCGAGGATCGTGAAAAGCGGCGTGCCGAAGAGCGCGAAGATGATGACGCCCGCAGCGAGCGTGCCGCCGCCGAGGTACCCGAGGAGCGCGAGGGCCGCGACGCCGATGAGCGCCGCTGGGCTTCCCTTTGCCTTCATTTCAGCCGTGGTCATTGTGGTGGCCTCGCTCATGCTGCACCTCCTTCGGCGGTCGCAGCAGCCTCAAGGGCGTCGTCGGACCTGGACTGATCGTCGTCGTCACCGCTCGCATGGGCCGCGTCCGGGTCGACCGAAACGGCTCCGGTGAGCGCGAGAATGGCGCGAATGAGGAAGCGCACGGCGATGAGGTTGAACCAAACGCCGAGGACGAAGAGGTTGAACTCCTTCACGAGCAGCAGCTTGAGGTCGCCACCGCCGGGCACCGGGGCCTTGGGCTCACGCGGCGAGTCGTCGGCCGCGTGGTAGCTCGCGAGTTCGTCGGCGTCGGCGTAGGCGGACCAGTCGGCGGCGTCGAGCCAAGCGTTCCACTCGGCCGCAGGCATCTCGCTGTATTTCTCGCTCTTCATGACGCGGACGAAGGTCTTCACGTCGAGGACGATCTGGCGGCGAGCCACGAAAAGATCCTTCTTCGTGGTGCTGGCGACCTTCTCCCACTTCACGCCGAAGGAGGGATCGCACTGGCCGTTGCCGCTCGAACCCTTGTCGCCGGCGGCGCACTCGACCTTGCTTGGCGCCTGAAAGTTGCCGATGGCGATGAAGTCAAAAAACGCATACGCAGCCATGACGCATACGGCGGCTGCGGCGAGCCAACCGGTCACAGCGGCGGGAAGGCGAAACTTTTCGGGAAGAGCCCTGAGCCCGAAGTCCACGTTGATGTGCTTCGCTTTGGACGTCGCGATGCTTGCGCCGAGGAGCGCCACGAGGAGCGTCATGCGGGAGGCGAAGCCGCGCAGCCCGTTGAACATGACGAGGCTGCTCGACGCCTGGAGCCAGCTGTAAACGTTCGAGAAGAAGTCCGCGCCGAAGGAGGCCCAGCTCTTTCCGAGGGCGAGGCCCACCACGAGCGCGAGGCTCACGACCGCGCCGTGCACAGGCCCAACAGAAAGCGCGTTCTCGTCGCGCTTGATGACCTTGCCCATGATGGTGTGCGCGACGGTTGCGAGGGCGATGCCTCCGAGCAACCCGCGAAGCACAAGCCCTGCCTTCGAGCCGCCGCCTTCGGGGCTGTAGGCGATGGGCATGTTCTTCAGAACAATCCACATGCAGAGTGCAAGGATCTCGAGGACGAGAATCACCGCGCAAGCTCTCGCTTCGACGGCGGTCCAGGCTTTATCGAAACGCTTGAGGCTCGCAGCCCAGGCGGGGGGGGAGGGAGGGTTCGGTTCGCTCATGGGTCCATGCGGGTTTACGGATCGAATCCATCGTGGGTTCAGTGCTCACGCAAAGAAAAAGCACGCTTTCCGCGTGGGAAAGCGTGCCGAGATTCGCGTGACCGTGCGCGGGGGCGATTACTTCGCGGCGGCGACGATTTCGTCG
>CAIQDA010000460.1 GCA_903870415.1 uncultured delta proteobacterium | reverse complement strand
GGCAATGGGCTTCGTGCCCGCGCTCTTTGGGAGCGACAGGTGGAACGCGCGTTTACGGCCTCCCGCGGTGAAGTTCACGTTCATCCCGTCGACGAGAGTCCCGACGCCGCTCGGGCACGTGAAGCTGTCGAGGACGGCCTTCGCGTCCGCTTCGTGCGTCGGCGTGGAAGAACCCGCGTCCGTTGTCGTGGGCGTTGTCGTCGTCTCGCCACCCGCTGCGGGGTCCGCGGTGCTTCCGCAACCTGCAAGGACGAGGGATGACACCGAGACGAAAAAGCCGAGAGCAATGGTACGCATGGAACCTCCGGAAGTTGCGCCTCCTTACCGGCTGGTAAGGTTCGTGTCGACCTGGAAAGCATCGATTTCGCGCTTTGCGGTATCGAAGGCTCGTGACGCTGGAGAGCGACGCTCAAGGCGGACGGAAGCCGGCTCTTCGCCCCACCCCGGGTCGACGTGTTGCTCGCCCTCAAAGCGCGCTACGCGAACGCGCGTGAGCGCACACGAAGACCACAGGCATGGCGACGGTCACCCGCACCCGGAAGGGCACGACGACCACGAACATCATCATGGTCATGACCATCACGAAGGGCACGCGCACCCGCATGGCCACGCGCATGCGCACGTGCCCGCGAGAGGTTCTGCGCGCGGGCTTGGCGCGTTGCCTACGATTGCGCCGCTTGCCAAAAACGCTGGAAATGGCCTGACGCTTTTCCTTGACCCCGTCGCCGGCATCGCGGGCGATATGACCATCGGCGCGCTGGTCGATCTTGGCGTGCCCACGGCGGTCGTGTCCGAGGCGATAGCGTCACTTGGACTGGATGGTTACCGGCTGGACTTCGGAAGCCGTATTCACCACGGTATCGTGGCGACGGCATTTGATGTGCACGTGGAAGGTGACCAGCCGCATCGAAGCTACCGCGACGTTCGCGACATTCTCGAACGAGCGCCGCTTGCTCGTGGGGTTCGTGATCGCGCCGAGCGAATCTTCGGAAAGCTGGCGATTGCCGAAGCGCGCGTGCACCGGGCCACACTCGACGATGTGCACTTCCATGAGGTCGGTGCGGTCGATGCGCTCGCCGACGTGGTCGGAACCGCCGCGTGTTTGGACTACTTGGGGATCGAGCGAGTGCTCGTCGCGCCGCTGCCCATGGGGCGGGGATTCATCTCCGCTGCGCACGGGCGCATTCCGCTGCCCGCACCGGCAACCGTCGAGCTCCTTCGCGGTTTTCCCGTCGTTCCGGTGGACTTCGAGGGCGAGCTCGTGACGCCCACAGGGGCGGCGATCGTGGCCGCGCTTGCGAAGCCGTCTCCGCAGTTTCCCCGCAGTATTCTCGAGCGAACAGGCTTTGGCGCGGGCACGAAAGAGTGGCCCGACAGGCCCAACGTCTTGCGCGCCATTCTCCTGCGCGAGGCGGTCGCAGCGAAGACCGAGGCCCTCGCGCTCATCGAATCGAATATCGACGACGCTTCTCCCGAGATGCTCGCGCATGCGGTCGACAGGCTCCTTGCCGCTGGGGCTCTCGACGCGTGGCTCGCACCGGTGACGATGAAAAAGGGGCGGTGCGCGATTGTGCTCTCGGCCCTCGCGCCCGCGGGTCTCGCCTCCATGCTCGGCGAGCTCCTTCTCGCGGAAACCACAGCGATTGGCTACCGCACGCACGACGTGCTCCGCACGGAGCTTGCCCGCGAAGACGTCGTTGTGGAGACGCCGTTTGGTTCCGTTCCGATGAAGGCGGTGCGCGTCCGCGGAACGTTGCGCGCGAAACCCGAAAGCGACGTGTGTCGCCGACTCGCCGACACGCACGGCGTCCCCGTCCGAACGGTTTCGGACGCGGCGATGGCGGCATTCGCCACGACGAACGCATGATCGATGCGAAGGGTGCCCGTTCGTCCGCAACCTTGCTAGGGTGCGTCCCGGACGAATGGACCCTTCGGCGACGATTCCTTGCGATCAATGCGGGCAGCTCAATCGCTCGCCGGATCGGTTTTGCAACCACTGCGGAGCGCGACTCGTTCCTCATTCCGCGCCGCTGCGATCCGCGGAATCGGTCCGAATCGCCACGTCGCCACCGGCGGCGAACGCGCCAGTGTTCAAGTGCGTGGTGGGGCACCCTATCGCCGCGGGAGCCCATTTTTGTGCGCACGGTCACCCGATTGCGCTCGACGCTCTGCACCTGACGCGTGGTTCGGCGCCACCGCCCATGGCTCCAGCGGTCCCGAGGGTCCCGAGGCCGTCGTCCGTGCGCGAATCATCGGTGCACTCTACAGGTTCACCGGCGGATCCCATCATGACCCCGGTGTCTCCTGGAACACCGTATTCTCCGGGCGTTCCAGCGCCGGCGGTCGCGGTGCCAGCGCCGGCGCCGGTGCCGCGTGAATCGCGCATCCTTCGCGGGTTTCTCGTGCCGATTCAAGGCCGTCCGACGCAAGAGTATTGGGCGTTGCATGGGGCCGCGACCACGGTTGGTCGCGCGAACACCGGCGACGACGTGGACGTGGCGGTGCTCGACTCGACCACGTCATCGCGCCATGCGGTGATCCACTTCGACGTGGCCCGTGGCGTCGTGTTCATCGAAGACCTGGGCTCGACCAACGGAACTTTCGTGAACGACGTTCCGATCGGTCACAACGGTCGTCGCGAATTGCGCGACAACGATCGCGTGCGTTTTGGCGGCTTTTCTGCGCTCTTGAAGCTCCTTCCGTTGATCTGATGATTCGGCGAGCCGCGCGTCGCGTGCAGACTGCAAGTGGTGTCGTCGCACTGCTCGTGGCGAACGCCGCCTTCGCAGCGATGCGCGTAGTGGACGTGGATGCGAGCCCTGCTATCGACGATGCGCTGCCTGCGTTGCGGGTCACTCTCGCGGGCCACGTGCCATGGGGAGTCGAGCGTTGTGCGCCCCCAAGCAAGTCGCTTTGCGCGAAAGCGGGCCCGCGCGACGAAGCTGTTTCGGTGCGGCTCGTTGGCGCCGAAGCGCCCGCGGTGACGCTGGAAAATGCCTCGCGATCCGAGCGAATTCGCACCGCTTGGCTCATCGTCGTCGACGCGGGAGCGCCCGTCGCACCTCGTTGGCAGGACGTTCGACTCGCCGCGTTTGCATGGCTCGATGCCGTTGCACGCGATGGCGACCGCATCGCCGTCGTGATGCTTGGCGAAACTCGGCCCGTGAGCACAACTCCATGGTTCACGTTCGCCGAACGCGAGAAGGCACGCGAAGCGCTTGGGCTGCAGGCGCTTCCGTTGATGGCTCTCGGGCGCGACGAAGCGCTCGGCCCGGTTGTCTCGCGCGCGGTGGCCGACGCTGTGGATGATCTGCCGGTTTTGCCCACGTCAGACGACTTGCCGCGCGTCGTGGCTGCGGTCTTCACCGACGGTCGAACCGAGACGGCGCAAGCGGCGTGGGAAGCGAAGGGAAGTCGATCGCCCGTTCGCGAGCCGCGTTCGAATGCGCGTTCGCGGCAAGTTGAAATCGAGGCGTTTTGGTTTCCCCATCACGTCACCGACCCACGCGCGGACGGAACCCGTGGCTTGCTCGCGCTCACGGCGCAACGCGGTCGAGTTCATCGCATCGACGGCCCCTACCGTGAATCGGTTGTGCGGGACGCGGCGGCCCTTGCGCGCAGCGGTTCCGAAGGGGCGATTCGCGTTCGCATCGAATCGCCAACGGCGAGCATACTTCCAGCCATTCCCGCGGTCGAAGCGCTGTCTGCCAGCGGCTCCGTCGTCGACTCGGTCGTGGCCGGCTCGCTGCCTTTCGAACCCGAGTCGTGGCCGCTTCTGGCGGCAACGCTTGTGAGCGACGATACGGACTCGGTCCTCGTTCGCGTGCCACTTGCGGACGCCGAAGGGACTTCGCCTCGCTGGCGCGTCTTCTGGATGCCCGCGAGCGACCACAAGGTTGCTCTCAATCCTGGAGAGCCCGTGCGACACGGAGCTCTCGAGGCGCTCGTGGCGACGGACCGTGAACTCGCGCTCGAGCCCGTCGAAGGTGACGCGTGGCGTGTGCACATCGACCCGGAGGCGGCCCTCGCTCGTGCGCAGGAACCCATTGATCTCGTGGTTTACGACGACGTCACGCGACGGGCGACCCCGCTGCGCCACGACCGCGCGCTTCGACTCGAGCGCGGAACCTGGGTGGCTCCTCTCGCGAACGGTCCGCGTATTGTCCGCCTCGCGGTCATCGGAGGAGCTTTTGCGGGCCTCGTCGCGTGGGCGCGCGTTCGCCGTCGCCGCGGCATAGACGCCTGAGTTTCTTGATCGCGGCTCGTGCTCGTTCGTTGCCAGGATGACCGCTGCGGGCTACCTAGCGGGACTCGAGTGAGCGGCTTTAAGCCCTCGTTCGCCAAATCATGATCCAGTGGGCCATCACCAAGCTTTTCGGTACCGCGCACGAGCGTGAGCTCAAGCGCGTCCGTCCCCTCGTCGAGGCTATCAACGCCCTCGAACCGCGCATTTCCGTGTTGTCCGACGCTGAGCTTCAAGCGAAGACAGCGGAGTTCAAACAGAAGATTGCGAACGGGGCGCCCCTCGACGACCTTCTTCCGGAGACCTTCGCGGTCTGTCGCGAGGCGAGCAAGCGTGTATTGCGCATGCGTCACTTCGACGTGCAGCTCGTTGGCGGCGTCGTCCTGCACCAAGGCAAGATTGCCGAGATGCGCACGGGCGAAGGAAAAACGCTCGTTGCCACGCTCCCGGTCTACTTGAATTCGCTCTCGGGCAAGGGCGTGCACGTTGTCACCGTGAACGACTACTTGGCGCGACGCGACGCCGAGTGGATGGGCAAACTTTACGGGTGGCTCGGTCTGAGCACGGGCGTTGTCGTGCACTCGCAGGGCGACGAAGAGAAGCACCGCGCGTACCGCAGCGACATCACGTACGGCCAGAACAACGAGTTCGGCTTCGACTACCTGCGCGACAACATGAAGTTCAGCGCGCTCGACTACGCGCAGCGCGAGCTCAACTTCGCGATCGTCGACGAGGTCGACTCGATCCTCATCGACGAGGCGCGCACGCCGCTCATTATCAGCGGTCAAGCGGAGCCTTCGAGCCACAAATACCGCTCGATCAACGACGTCATCCCGCGCCTGAAGAAGGACGAGCACTACGTCGTCGACGAGAAGGGCCACACGGTCACGCTCACCGAAGAGGGCATCGAGCGGGCGCAAGAGCTCCTCAAGCTGAACAACCTCTACGACCCGGCAAACCTCGAGTCGCTCCACATTCTCAACCAGTGCTTGCGCGCGCATTCGCTCTTCAAGCGCGACGTGCACTACCTCGTCTCCGACGACGGTAAGGTGATGATCATCGACGAGTTCACCGGGCGCGTGCTCCCGGGTCGTCGCTGGAGCGACGGTCTTCATCAAGCGGTTGAAGCGAAGGAGCAGGTGCGAATCCTCGAAGAATCGCGCACGCTCGCGACGATCACCTTCCAGAACCTGTTTCGCCTCTACAAGAAGCTCGGCGGCATGACGGGCACCGCGCAGACCGACGCGGGCGAGTTTCACTCGACGTACAAGCTCGACGTGATCGCGATTCCGCCGAACCGCGCGCCGCAGCGCATCGACTCGGAAGACATCGTCTACAAAACCGAGCGCGAAAAATTCAATGCACTCCTCACGGACATCCTCGAGAAGCACGAGGCCGGTCGTCCGGTGCTCGTCGGCACGACGTCCGTCGACAAGAGCATGGCCATTGCACGCATCCTTCAAAAGCGTGGAGTTCCACACGCCGTTTTGAACGCGAAGCAGCACGAAAAAGAGGCGTACGTCATCGCGCAAGCGGGCCGCAAAGGCTCGATCACCATCGCGACGAACATGGCCGGTCGCGGCACCGACATCCTTCTCGGCGGCAACCCGGAGATGATCGCGCGCCTCGCACTTCTTGAGCAGAGCAAGACCCCGGACGAAGACCCCGCGGCGTTCGCGGCCCTCGTTGCGGATTACGAACTCCGCTGCAAGGCCGAGGGCGATGAGGTTCGTGTGGCCGGCGGTTTGCACATCGTGGGAACCGAACGCCACGAGTCACGCCGCATCGACAACCAGCTGCGCGGCCGCGCAGGTCGTCAGGGCGACCCGGGTTCGAGCCAGTTTTACTTGTCGCTCGAAGACGATCTCATGCGCATTTTCGCGGGCGACCGCGTCAAGAACCTCATGGATCGCATGGGCATGCCGGACGACGAACCCATCGTTCACCCATGGGTCACCAAGTCCATCGGCGATGCGCAGGGCAAGGTCGAGGCGCGCAACTTCGACATGCGAAAGCACCTCCTCGAATACGACGAGGTGATGAGTCAGCAGCGGAAGACCATCTACCGAATCCGCCGCGAACTCCTCGACGGCTCCTACGCGCCCGAGCTCTTTGGCGAAGACGGCAAGCCCACGGGCAAACTCCGCACGGTCGCGATTCACGAGGGTATTCGCACGGAAATCGCGCGACACCTTGCCGCGGTTATTCTCCCGCACTGCGGCGGAAAGGGCGCGGACGGTTCCGCGAAAGCGCCCGAGACCCTCGACGAAGCCACGCGCGTCGTCAACGAAGACGGCCTCATCGACGACATCTACCAAACGTGGGGACTTCGCATCGAGGTCAAGGCGAGCGAGAGCGTTCAAGCGCTCAAAGATCGCCTCGTGGACGACCTTGCATTCAGTCTTTCGCAGCAGCGCGATCGCTTGCTCGACCTCGTCGACGCGGTCGTTGGAAGCATCGTCGAAGAGTGCTGCAAGCCGCATGTGCAGCCCGAAGACTGGGATTGGAAGGGCGTGCGCGCAGGTTACTTCGAGCACTTCGGCGTCAAGGCCGAGGTAGACCCGGAGGCTGTGAGCGATCGCGAAGCGCTCGTGCGTGCACTCTACAAGCAAGCGGAGGCGATGATTTTCGCGCGCGAGCGTGACATGGGACCGGAGCTGCTGCTTCGCGTGTTCCGTCACTACTACCTCGAGGAGATCGACCGCGGCTGGGTCGATCATCTCTCGAACATGGAGAACTTGCGCGACGGCATCGGCCTTCGTGGCTACGGCCAGAAGGACCCGAAGCAGGAGTACAAGAAGGAAGGCTACGAGCTCTTCATGACGCTCGCCGCCGGCATCTCGAGCGCCGTGCTTTCCAAGCTCTTTCGCGTGCGCATTGAACAACCGCGCGACATCGAAGCCATCGAGGCCGAAGACCAAAAGCGCCATGAACAGCGCGAGCGCCAGATGCAGCTCCAACACGGCGGCGACGTCGTTGAGGGTGACGGGGCTGCGCCACAACAGCCTGCCCAAGCCGCACCTCGTCGTCCGCCCGAAGCAAAGATCATCGCGCCGCCAAAGGCTGCCATTCAACGCAACGACGCCTGTCCTTGCGGCAGCGGACAAGCGTTCCGAAAGTGCCACGGCGCAGTCCTCGAAGACGACGGCGCCTGAAGATGATCGAGCTCGCGGCACGCTCGGGGTTCGGTGCCGCTTTTTGATTCCCTTTCGTTTTCCAGAAGCTGAGTTCCACGATGTCGATCCGTTCCTTTGTTCTCGCTGCGTCTGTCGCTGTTTTCTCACTCGCGGCGTGCGGCGGCCCGTTGCCGAAGACCGCCAACCTCGTGTCATCGGCAATGCCTGGCAGCGAAAAGTGGACGGGCGTTTACCAGCACCCCATTTTTGGCGAGCTTCACCTCGTCGACGACGGAGGCCAGGTTCATGGCCGGTGGCAGCGTGCGGACAAAAGCGCGTGGGGTGAACTCACCGGCAAAGCCGACGGCAACGTTCTCCACTTCAGCTGGTCGGAGACGAAGTACGGCCTCGTCGGGCCTGCGGCCACGCGCAAGGGCAGGGGCGTTTTCGCCTTCGAGCGCGACGACAAGTTCGCCTACCTCAAGGGCCAATACGGCATCGACAAGGACGAGGTCGGTTCGAACTGGGACAACATTCGTCTCAACAACCGCGTGTCGAACCCCGAGTCCATCAGCGCCAACCTGCCGGGCACCGCGCCGGTGAGCGGCGGCAACTGGGACTGATTGCGAACGCGCGAGCCGCACTTTGCGAAAGTTATGCGGCTTATGCTCGTTTGCGCGCGCATCTTTCGGCCTTTCGAAAGTGCCTGCTATCCTTGCGGGATGGACCTCCGCATTGACGACGACGCTCTCACCGTCTCTCTGTCTCCGGCCGAGCGACTGCTCGCGATGCATCCGTCGTCGGAGTTGAGAATCTTGCGTTCGTCCATCCGTGCGGCGCGCATCGAGAAGGATCCGGCGCGACCGCTGTCGTTGCGTTTCGGAACCGACCTTCCGTTCGTCATGCTCGCGGGTTGGCTTTGGCGTCCCGGCGCGAAGGAGTTTTGGCTGCATCGTCGCAACCAGGACGCGCTTTGCCTTGAGCTCGAAGGTGCTCCGATGGTGCGGGTCGTGGTCGATGCTCCGCCAGAGGGTC
>CAIQDA010000459.1 GCA_903870415.1 uncultured delta proteobacterium | reverse complement strand
TGGCGTTTTTCGTTCGGCCTTCGGTGCGCCCAGTGACCCTTGCGTTCGCGCGAGCGCGTTCGCGGTTTCGATTCCATCGACTTGCACCGTCGCACTCAACGCGCTCGGATCGCCGCTCAGCGGAATTCCAGGGATTCGCGACATGACAAGGTCGCCGACGCCGGAGATGTGGGTGAGGATCATCACGAGCTCTTGCTGAAGATCGCCCATCGACGCGTAGCGGTCGGCCGGGTCCTTCGCGAGGCACTTGAAGATGACCGCTTCGAGGCGCGGTGGAACGTCCTGACGCTGCGCAACAATGCTCGCCGGCGGCTGCTGAACGATGGCGAAACACAAGTCGACCATGCCCGGCGCATCGAAGGGTTTTCGGCCCGTGAGGCACTCATACATCGTCACGCCGAGCGCCCAGATGTCCGTGCGCGGGTCGAGCGTCCGTGACTCGCGCACCTGCTCCGGCGACATGTATTGGGGCGATCCGATGAGCGCCTGCGTGGCCGTGAGACCATGCTCGCCCGTTCCGCCGATTGTTTTGGCGATGCCAAAGTCGAGGACTTTGACGACGGCTCCGCCCTTTTTGCGGCGTGCCGCAAAGAGGTTCGACGGCTTCACATCGCGATGAATGATGCCCGCCGCATGCGCCTCACCAAGACCGTCGGCCGCGTGACTTGCGAAGCGAACGGTGTCCGCGATCGAGAGCGCGCCCTCGCGACGCAACATCGAGAAAAGATCCTCGCCTTCGAGGAACTCCATCACCATGTAAGGCGAGCCATTTTCGAAGCGACCGACGTCGATGACGCGCGCCACGTGCTCGCTCGTGAGCGTTGCAGCGGCGCGGGCTTCGCGCTCGAAGCGGATGACCGCACCTTCGTGCCCAAGCGCGCTCGCATGGAGGCACTTGATCGCGACAAGGTGCCCGAGTTCCATGTGACGAGCGGCGACCACGAGGCCCATGCCGCCTTCGCCGATCACGCGCTCGACCTGGTATTTTCCGCCCAGTATTTCGCCTGGCTTCACGCTCATCGAACCGCTCCGTCGCCGGAAGCGCGCGCGGGGCGATCGACTGTGGTGCGGAGGCGGTCGGTGGAGGTCATGAATTGACGGGGTGAAATGGCTGCGCGGGATCGAACAACGTCGGTTTGAATTAGACCACCTCGCACCCTCCCGGAGCAAGCGCGATTGGGACCGGCACCGAGGCCCGCGTGAGAACGTCAAGCGACCTGCGTGCTCGTGCTGAAGCCCGAAAGCACACGTTCCTCTTCGATCGGCTGCGCCCCCAGCCCCCACTTCCGCTAGGATGGCGCGGTGCGAGCCCTACTTCCCTGCGCCCTCGTCTTGGGGGTCCTTGGCAGCCTCGGTGTAGCGGTGCCCCTCGTGGCGCGCGCGTCGGCGGACGAGACCATCATGCGACCCGAAGAGGTGCGCCCCGGCATGAAGGGCTACGGCCTGACCGTGTTTCGCGGCACCGAGCCCGAGCGCTTCGACGTCGAGGTCATCGACACGCTGCACCAGTTTCAGCCAGGCCAAGACTTGATCCTCGTGAAGACCACGGGCCACGAGCGTTTGGCCGCGGCGAAAGTGGTCGCAGGCATGTCGGGAAGCCCGGTTTTTCTCAATGGAAAACTCGTCGGCGCCTACGCGTACTCGATGACCTCGTTCCCGTCCGAGTCGGTCGCCGGCGTGACGCCCATCACGAACATGCTCGCGGAACTCCGTCGTGCCATCCCCGCGGGGCTTTGGCCTGGTGACGGGCGCGCGCCGCTTCCAGGCAAGAAGTCCGCGGTCCTCGATCGCGAGGCGCCGTCCACGAGTCGCTTCGAGGGGCCCATCGCGAATTGGAGCGCCGAGGGCCATCGCGCCCAGGTCGCTTCACGTATGCACATGGATTCATCGGGCGAAGTCGCAGGCATTTCCCGCGCGGTCACGCCCATCATGGCCGGTGGCCTCGACGCCGCGAGCTTGCGCGACCTCACGTCGATCCTCGCGCCGTTTGCGATGGAACCATACGCCGCAGGTACTGGAACAAGTTCCGGCAATACGGATAGCAGCCTGACCTTCGTGGACGGCGGAGCCATCGGTGTCACGCTCGCAGCCGGCGACGTTTCGCTCATGGGCCTCGGAACGGTGACCCACGTGGTGGGCTCCAAACTTTGCGCGTTCGGCCACCCCATGATGGGGTCCGGCAACGTCGCGCTTCCGACCGCCGTCGGCAAAGTGCTGTGGATTTACGCGAGTCAGCAGCGCAGCGTGAAGGTTGGCGAACCGGTGCGCGCGCTCGGCACGCTCATCCAAGATCGCCCGAGCGCGGTCATCGCCGACCTTGAGCGTCGCGCGCCACAATTCCCCGTTCACATCACGGTCAAAGGTGCCGAGGGCGCGCCGAAGACCTCGTGGAACGTCTCCATCGCCGAAGACCGCTTCCTCGGGCCCCAGTTCCTCGGTGTCGTCCTTCGCCAAGCCATCGGTGCCACGATCTCGGAGCGTCGCGATCTCGCCATCGACGTCGAACAGAAGGTCTCCATCGAGGGTCATGGCACCATCAGCCTCGTCGACGAAGTGGTGAGTGCGACCGGCACCGAGAACCTCGACTGGAACGCGGCAGACGGCGTGCGTCTCGTCGCCCAAGTGCTCTCGAACCCCTGGGAAGCGCGCCACATTCTCGGCGTCGACGTCACGTTGAGCGTGCGTTACGAGCGCGACTCGTGGCGCATTCGCGGCGTCTCCCTCGTCGAGCCTCGCGTCGAAGCCGGAAGCACCGTCCACGTGAACGTGCTCCTCGAACCGCTCTACGGACCTGCGGTCGTGCGCACGCTCGCCATCCCGATTCCCGAGTCGCTCGGCGGGCGCGACGTGGACGTCGACATTGCAAACGGATCGGAACTCATGCCCGAACGCCCGGCCCCCGAGTCTCTCGCGCAACTCGTCGCCAATGCCGCCATCAAGGCGCCGCCGATTCGCACACTCAGCGCATCCATTCGACTTCCATCGCAGGGCGTTCTCCTCGGCTCGCACGTGGCACGGGACCTTCCTCCCTTCGCCCTCGACGCGCTCCGACCGACCTCAAGCGACTTTGGTCCAGCACCTTTCGCCTCGCGCTTCGACGTCATCATGCCCGTCGAACACGCGGTTGTCGGCCGCGACCGTTTGCGCCTCTCCATCAAACCGAAGCAGCACCTGTGAAGACGACCTCCCTCCTCGCGCTCTCCCTCGTCGCCTCGTTCGCAATCCCCCAAAGCGCGCACGCGGTCGGTACGCGCCTCTTCGAACTCGACACCACCGAGGACTTCACCACGCCCGACAGTAAGGGCGTCGCCGTGAGTTCAGACGGGCGCATCCGTGAAGGCGTGACCCTCGGTGCCCTCGCGCTCGGTGACGGCGTTGTCGCCCTCGCGGCGATGACGGACTCGCGCGGACGCGTCCTCGTGGGCACAGCGCCACAAGGCAAGCTGCTGCGTGTCGACGGAACCATCGTCACTCCGCTCGCGGAAACCAAAGAGCTCGCGATCGCCTCGATGGTGCGCGCCGGCGACGATGTGTTTCTCGGAACGATGCCGAACGGACGCATCTTTCGCCTTCGTGGCGACGCGCTCGAACTCTTCGCAACGCTCGAGGGTGCAGACCACGTATGGGCCTTGTCTTACGATGCGACTACGAAAACACTCGTCGCGGGCACGGGCCCCGACGGGAAGATTTTCACCATCGACGACAAAGGCAAATCCGCGCTTCTCGTTGACCTCGACGAACCCCACGTGACGGCGCTCGCGCGAAGCGATGCAGGCCGCCTCGTTGCAGGCACCACCGGACAACATGCATGGGTCATGGAGCTCATGGCCGACGGCAAGACGTCGTTCGTCGCCGAGCTTCCCGGCAAAGAGGTCAAAGCTCTCGCGTTCGCCGCTGGAGGCGACTTGTTTGCGATCGCGAACGAATACGGCGAGCTTCCCGAGGCGCCCAAGCGAGCCCCGACCTCCGATCGTACGCCGGCAGGGCCCGCCACCTATCCGCGCCCGAAGGCCGGAAAAGGCACGCTGCTGCGCGTCGACAGCGAAGGGCGCGTCGAGAAACTCCTCGCGCACGCCGACACCCAGTACACGGCGATGCACGTGCAGACTGCAAACAAAGTCTTCGTGGGCACCGGCAACGACGGGCGACTGTTCGCAGTCGAAGACGCACATCGCTTCGAGCTGCTCGCAGACGTTGAGGAGCGGGCGATCATGCAGATTGACCCGACGCCAGGGCGAGGATTCCTCGTGACGAGCGACGCGGCTTTCGTGCGCCGCTTTCAAGCGCCCGGCGAGACCGATGGCATTTGGATGAGCAAAGTGCTCGACGCCACCTCTCGCGCGCATATGGGTGCATTCTCCACGGAAGCCAAAGGCGCCATCGAGCTTGGGTTCCGCACGGGCCCGACCGCAACGCCGGACGCGCGATGGAGCGAGTGGTCCGCGTGGATGCCGAAGCGTGGCGTTCCGAACGCGCCAACGAACCGCTTTCTGCAAGTGCGGGCGCGAGGCTTTGCGAAGGGCGCGGAACTGTCGCTCGTTCGTCTGCCCTTCGTGCCGGAGAACCAGCGCGCGATGCTCACCGAGGTCACAGCGGTGCCGAAGGGCGCGCCGACTCGCGCAAAAGACGGCCTCATCGTGCCCTCGACGGAAGCGCCGAAACACGACGCCATCGTCAAGCTGAGCTGGCGCGTGGAGAACCCCGACGCCGACGCCATTCGGTACCGCGTGTCGTTCCGCAAAGAGTCCGACGCGATTTGGCGTGACGTGTTCGACGAAGACACCGCGTTCACGAAGCTTGAAACCGAGTGGGATACCTCGAGCCTCGTCGAGGGCCGCTACGTGGTGCGCGTCGAAGCGAGCGACGAACTCGCGAACGCACCGGGCAAAGCACGCAAGCACACGCTCGAGACCGATGCCTTCGCCGTGGACAACGCGCCGCCGCGCTTTCTGCTCGCGAACATCGAGGCCGAGAAGCTCAGGGCACGCATCGTCGACGGCCTCGGCCCAATCGCACGCGTCGAGTTTGCGGTCGACGGCAAGAGCAAGTGGACGTCGATCGATCCCGTCGACGGTGTGTTCGACGACGCCGACGAGACCTTCGAGGTCGACCTATCGCGCCTCGCGCTCGGGTCCGGACGCCACATCGTGACCCTTCGCGCCTTTGATCGCGCCGGCAACGCGGCGGTGACGGAACTCGCGTGGACCCCGTGAGGAGTTGGCCTCGGCGCGCACGCTGAGCTACGCCACGTGCTTGTGCGTCGCCTATCGTTTTTCGCCTTCGTCCTGACGAGCCTCGGGTCGCTTGCGTGCGCACCGATTCGCTCGACGGCGGAGAGCGACGAACGCGACGGAAGTGCAACCGTGGCCGTCGACATCGCGAACGGTCAGGGTGGCTCCGTTGCCGACGCGGGCTCCTCTGGGGCGAATCCCGCCGCCGCGACGCCTGGCTACCGCGCAGCCTGCGGCGACGTGAGCGCGTGCAACCCTGACGATCCGTTCGCGTGCACGCCGCCTTCCCCGCTCGACGGCGGCGCCGATGCTGCGATCCCGTCTCCCGCGGGTGCCCGTGCATGCCGAGCCTTCGTGACGCACGACGTCTCCGAATGCGTACCAACCGGCGCAGGGCGTCTCCATGACCCGTGCCTCGTGTCGGACGAGTGCACCGCTGGCCTTGAATGCGTCGAGCACACGTGCGCCGCCACCTGCTGCGCGCGCTCAACGACGTGCCCCGACGGAACGAACTGCGTGCTCGCGCGTGGCGAAACCTCGGAGCGCCCCTGGATTCCCGTGTGCGCCGTCACCGTCGGCTGCGCTTTCGAAACGGCGAGCCCGTGCGGCCCCCGAACCCAGTGCGGTTTCGCCGAAGAAGACGCCGTGCGTGCGTGCGTCCCCGTCGGGACAACCGGCGAAACGATGCCCTGCGATGGCGCCCCGTGCGCCGAGGGCCTCGCATGCGTCGGTGCAGGTTCGCTTCGTCGTTGCGCACGCCTCTGCCGCCCCGGCTCCACGACGTGCGCGCCGAGTGACCGGTGCCGCCTCCACCCCGCGCTCCTCGGAACGTCGGACATCGGCTACTGCGCTCCCTGATTGCGGCCGCCGCTGGGTGTATTCTGCACCCATGGCCTCATCCCTCAGAGCAACGCATCGATGCGGCGTCTTGCGCATGTCCATGCGTCCGTAGATTCGACGTTGGTCGAGCAACGTTGTGGCCACCTCCGGCCGGCCGTGGCCACCCGCCAAGGCACCTGCACCCTGACTATTTCCACGCGTTCGCGCTGGCACCACGTTTGCTTGGCGTGGGCATGAACCACGCCGCCGCGCCAGCTCCCGATGCTTCGTCCTACGCGCCATGCACACCACGCGACGTCGAACTCATCGCGCGACTGCTTGGCGGCGGGGCTCCTCTCGCGCACCACCGCGCGTCGGCTCTTCGCGTCCTTCACGGTGTTGGCGGACTCCGCGGTCTCGCGCACGCGGGGCGAACACGGCTCGCCGAACGTGGCGTTCTTGGCGACGACGAAGTCGACACACTTCTGGCGGCTCTCGCGCTTTCACGACGCCTGCACCGTGCACGAACCGCGACGAACAAAGCGATTCGCCTCACCTCGCCCCAGGCCATCGCGTCGTGGGCACTGCCGCGTCTCGCGCATCTGGAACACGAAGAAGTTTGGGCGCTTGCACTGAATGCACAATGCAACCTTCTCGGAGCCCGTCGCGTGGCACTTGGAGGATTGAGTTCGGTCAGCATCAGCTTGCCGAAGCTCCTGCGCGACGTGGTGGCCGAGGGCGCGCGCTTCTTCGTCCTCGTTCACAATCACCCGTCGGGCGACCCAACGCCGTCCGCAGAAGACGTCTCGGTCACCGCACGCATCGCAACGGCCGCAGCGACCCTCGACGTGCCGCTCCTCGATCACGTGATCATCGCCGGGCGGGCGTGGTCCTGCGTGCCCTTCGCCGTGGCGCTGGAGATGGCGTCCCGTTGCGCGTGAAGGCACCCCAAAGGGCGCGCGCCGCTAGGGCTTCACTTCGGCAAGCGGCGGAGGGTTCGTTCGGATGTGGCGCACGTCATCGCCGTTGACGAGGAAGATGACTTCTTCGGCGATGTTGGTTGCGTGGTCGGCGATACGCTCGATGTACTTTGCAACCTTGATGACGCGCACGGCCCCCGGGATGTCACCCGGATTCGTGGCCATGTATTCCATCATCTTCTGCAGGATGCCGCCGTAGAGGTTGTCGACGATGTCGTCGCGCTCAAGCACGCCTTCTGCGCGCGTGACCTCCGAGTTGACGAAGGCCTCGAGCGCGTCTTGCAACATGTGCTGCGCTTCCGCGCACATGGTCTCAAGGTCCGACTTCACGGCGGCAGTCGCAAGGCCGTGGCCCTCGCGCGCACGCTCCGCGATGTTCACCGCCTCGTCGCCGATACGCTCAAGGTCGGTGACCAGCTTCAACGCCGTCGCCAGAAAACGCAGGTCGAAGGCGACCGGCTGTCGGAGCGCCAAGATGCGCAGCACGAGCGCATCAATGTCCATCTCGTCGCGGTCAATCTGGCGGTCGAGTCGCTCGACCTCCGCCGCGCATTCGGACGACCCGGACCAAAATGCATCAAAGGCGAGTTGCAAGCTGCGTTCGCAACGCGCGCCCATCGCGAGCGCATGCGCGCGGAGTTCGCGAAGTTCGGCTTCGAAGTCGCGACTGGTATGGATGCTGGGCATCGTGGGCGTTGTCCGAGAGGGCTAGAGGGCAGGCTTGAGTTTGCCGCGGGTGCGCGAACGCAGAATCACCGCGACGACGTTGAGCAAGAAGGTGAGCATGAGAAGCACGAGGGCTGTTCCATAGAGAATAGGCTTCGTTTTCTCGACGTCCGGCGACTGGGTCGCGAGCACATACACATGATAGCCGAGGTTCATGAACGCATCGTTCAGATGCGAGGGAAGCTGCGGCAGGAAGTACGCAGCGCCCGTGAACATGATCGGCGCGACCTCGCCCGCCCCTCGGCTCACAGCCAGAATCGCGCCCGTGAGAATGCCACCCAGCGCCTCCGGCAACACGATGCGCACCACCGTTTCAAAGCGCGTCGCACCAAGCGCGAGACTCGCATCGCGCAGCTCGCGAGGAACGGCGCGAAGGGCTTCTTCTGTCGCAACGACCACCACCGGAAGCGTGAGCACCGAAAGCGTGAGCGCTGCCCACAGGAGCGACGGGCGCGCAAACGTGAGCTCGCCGGAAAACAGCGTGACGTCGATGGCGCGGCCAAGCGTCGACACGAAAAACCCGAGACCGAAGAGGCCAAAAACGATCGACGGAACGCCCGCAAGGTTGGCGATGGACACACGCACGACCCGCGCCAGCGTCGAGTTCGTGGGCGCGTATTCGTTCAGGTAAACCGCTGTCGCCACGCCCGCCGGCACCGCCGCAATCGTCATGAGAAACGTGAGCAGCGCCGTTCCCACGATCGCAGGAAAGATGCCGCCTTCGGTCATGCCGTTCGACGGGGCCGCCGTGAGGAACTCAAGCGAGATTCGCCCCGAACCGCCGATGACGATGTCGAGCAAGACCATCGCGAGCATCCCGAGCAACGCCACGCACGCGCCTGCCGACCCCACGACGAGAATGCGATCGAAGATGCCGTCACGCCGCACGAAGGGCGTCGACGAAGTGGCGTCGCTCATCACTTGCTCCCGCTTAGGCTTTGTCGCGAACGATGCAGCGCCCGCTCGGTGATGACGTTCACGACGAACGTCACCAGAAACAGCAAGGCTCCGAGCGCGAAAAGCACATGGTAGTGCGCGCTCCCGACGACGACCTCGCCAAGCTCCTGCGCGATGGTGGCGGTCACGGTACGCGTCGAGTGGCCGAGGTTCAGGTCGACGAGCGCCGCGTTTCCAGAAGCAAGGACGACGATCAGCGTCTCACCGATGGCGCGACCAAACCCGAGCATCACGCCCGCGCCAATGCCTGGAAGCGCCGCGGGAAGGATGACGCGAAGAAGCGCCTGGGTCGGTGTCGAACCGAGGGCAAGGGCGGCCGTGCGGTACGACTGCGGCACCGCACGCAGCGCGTCTTCGGAGACCGAGAAGATGACCGGGCACGTCGCGAAGGCGAGACCCAGGCCGGCCACCATGGCGTTGAGGCGATGCTCGGTGCCGAAGGCGCGCTGAATCCAGCTCGCGAGCACCACGAGGGCGAAGAACCCAGCCACGACCGACGGAACGCCCGCCATGAGTTCAATGGCCGGCTTCAGGAATTCACGCATGCGCGACGACGCGTATTCCGCGCAGTATACAGCGGCTGCGACGCTTGTCGGAACCGCGAAAAGCAACGCGACTACGGTGACCTTCAGCGAACCCAAAAACAGCGGCACGATGTTGTACTTCGGAATCTCGCTCACCGGCTGCCACAGGTAGGCCGCATGACCGTTGATCTCGCGCGGAAGGATCATCGCGAGCGGCGTCACCTCCTCGTGAACGACGGACGAATAGAGAACCGGCAGGGCCTCTTTGCCGACGAACACGAGGATGAGCGCCACCGAAACGATGGAGAGCAAGGCCACGGCGACGATCGCGGCTTCGGCAATACGCTCGAAGCGACGCGGTCGCCTACGCAGGTCGAGAGTACGCGCCGCGCCTGATGATTTACTGGATGCGGCGTCGCTCATGATCAGCCCTTAGGGAGCGGGTAGTAGCCGACGGATTCGATCATGCTCTGGCCAGCGGGCGAGAGAACCCAATCCTGGAAACTCTTCGCGAGGCCCGTTGGCTGGCCTGCGGTCACGAAGAGAAGAAAGCGGCTGAGCGGGTACGAGCCGTCTTGCGCGGTCGCCAGCGAAGGCATGATCGCGACGCTCGCGTCGTCCTTCTTGATGGCAATGGCATGCACGCCCTCAAGGTACGCGATGCCGCCGTAACCAATGCCGAACGCATCGCCCTTCACGGCGTTTGCGACCGCCGACGTCCCCGCGAGCGTCTGCGTTGCCGCGGCGAAGTCCTTGTTTCCGAGGACGTGCTCCTTGAAGTACGAGTACGTGCCCGAGTTGTTCTCGCGCCCGTAGAGAACGATCGCGTGGTCCGGACCGCCGACGTCTTTCCAGTTCGTCGTCTCGCCCGTGTAGATCTTCGCGAGCTGCGGAAGGGAGAGTTCCTTGAGCGCGCTTGCGGCGTTGACGTAGACGGCGAGGGCGTCGAGGGCGACCCGCGTTTCGATCGCGTCCGCGTTGCGCTTGGCCTTCACTTCGGCCTTCTCTTTTTCCTTGAGGGGCCGGCTCGCCTGGCACACGTCTGTCGATCCGTTGATGAGCGCCGCGATGCCCGTGCCCGAACCGCCGCCAGCGATTTGGATCGTCGAGCCCGCGCTCTGCTTCATGTACGCCTCGGCCCATCGTTGGCCGAGGATCACCATCGTGTCGGAGCCCTTCACCGAGATGGACGTCGCTTGCGGCTCCCCGGGCTTCGAGTCCGATGACTTGCGCGCGCAGGCGCCGAGGGTGCCGAGTGCGAGGAGTGCGAAGAGTGCGAGGGTCGTGCGTCGGTTCATCATGGTGCTCGTGCTCTCGTACTTTCGAGCTGTGTCGATTCGGTGACGGACATGCGACGCTTCACATAACTTTCACGCGAAGGTCACGTTCGGGGTCAGCCGAAGCGACCCGAGATGTAGTCCTCGGTCGCTTGCTCCTTCGGGCGCGTGAACATGCGCTGGGTCTCGCCGACCTCGACAAGCTTGCCCATGTAAAAGAACGCCGTGCGCTGCGACACGCGCGCCGCCTGCTGCATGTTGTGGGTCACGATCACGATCGTGAGCTCTGCACGCAATTCCGAGATGAGGTCTTCGAGGCGTGCGGTCGCGATGGGGTCGAGGGCGCTCGCCGGCTCGTCCATGAGCAGGACCTCGGGCTCCACGGCGAGAGCGCGCGCGATGCAAAGTCGCTGCTGTTGGCCGCCCGAAAGCCCAAGGCCCGACTCGAACAAACGGTCTTTGACCTCGTCCCAAAGCGCCGCGTGACGAAGGGCTTTCTCGACGCGAAGCGCAAGCTCGGCCTTGTCACGCATGCCCGCGATGCGAAGACCGTAGGCGACGTTGTCGAAGATGCTTTTTGGAAACGGGTTCGACCGCTGAAAGACCATGCCCACGTGCCGCCGCACGACCACGGGGTCCACGTCGGGGCCGTAGATGGGGCGTCCGTCGAGGTCGACTTCGCCGAGGACGCGCACCCCGTCGACCGTGTCGTTCATGCGGTTCAGCGACCGAAGGAAGGTGCTCTTGCCGCAGCCGCTCGGGCCGATCAGCGCGAGCACCTGATTCACACCCACCTCGAGATCGACTTCGTGGACCGCCTGCTTCTCGCCGTAGAAGACCGAGAGGCCGCGCGTGCGCATCTTCACGACGAGGGGAAGCTCCGGAGTCGAACGAACCTGGGGAGTCATGGGTGCATCGCTCTCTAGCGGGACCGTGTCGGCGCGGAAGAAGAACCGAACCGGCGGCGCTCAACGCCTAACCGCGCGCCGGTGGCCACCAAGTGCCCCTTGTGTGACGGTTTTGTGTCGCACCACGCACAGGCTTTGCATTTCGTCGCCCATTTGACATGGATTAGATGCGCGAACGCCCAGTGTCCGCCTTCTTCGGCTGCCGTCTGCACGTCCAATGTCGAACCGCCGGCAACTTGTCACCTGTTTGGCAATGAACGCCGCGAACCCCCGAACCCGAGGGCCGGCACACGTCGCACACGAGCGCGAGCCGGTCTTTTTCGTTGTTAACGCCGGACGATGACCCGCGCCGGCGTGATCTCGACGGTGCACGTGCCCTTCTCGACCCGCACGTCCGCAAGGTCCACGTGCGCATCGGGAGCGCGGGCGAACGCGACGACATCTTCAGCCTGCGCGGGAACCGGCGCGCCAATCGGGCACTCAAAGCGCACGGCCACGGAGGTCGGTTGGGTCTTCGCATTGGCCGCCCCCGCGACGAACACGGGCACATGCGCGAACGAATGCACCGAAGTGGCTTCGCGCAGGGCGAACGAGACGGTCACGATCGACGGCTCGACGGAGAGCAGCCCATCGGGAATCACGAGGCTCACGCGCCGCTCGCTCGTTCCGCGCGTGGCATGAAGGAGGTCGACGGTGTCCGTCGTGGCCGACTGGAGAATGTCGAGACGTCTCGCAATGCCCCGAACCGCCACGGTCGGCGGGGTGACGACGGGCGGTCCTTCGAGCACAAACCCAGGGGGCGGAGCACTCAGTGTAAGATGCACGGGAACGACGCGCGAAACGGGTTTCTCCCAACGCAGCGAAAGCTCCGCAGGTTCGATGCGCTCGACACGTACCCCGGACGGAATATCGATCTGTGCCCCGTCGAGTTCGAGGCGCTCGACGTCGGCCCCATGCAAGTCCAGCGTGAGCGGGGCGATGCCTTCGACGCGCAGGTCACGAAGCTTGGTGCGCGGTCCACGCAACGACACTTGAATCGTCGCGGGAAGGGGCTCGGTGAGAACCATGTCGGTCTGCGGGAGAACGGCGACAACGGGCACCGAGAACGTTTGCTGCGCGTCCTGCGTCCCGTGAACGACGGCGTACAGCAAGACTGCGATGCCAATCGACACGGCTTTGAGGCCGAGGTGCTTAAAAAAACCGCTTGAGGAAGCGTCGTTGGAGGTGGGCGCGCTCATCAGTCCTCCCCGTCGTCTTCGTTGATCTTCCGCGTGACGATCGGCGTCGCGGGGGGAATCGACCGGGTCGTGCGAACACTTTCGACTGCGACTTGCTTCATGAGTTCGTCGTCCGAAGGAAAGTCGCGCTGAACCGGTTGTGGCGGCACATGACGCGGAGCTCGAGGCGCACGCACGCCATCCAGGTCGTCACCGCGCCCGGCGCTCGCAACAATGCCCAAGAGACGCTGCAACGTGGCCCGAAGCGCAGGACCGTCGAGGTTGCTGATGAGGTTCCCGCCGAAGGCAAGCGAGATGGTTCCGCGCTCTTCGCTGACGATGACAACGACCGCGTCTGTCTCTTCGGTGATGCCGATGGCTGCTCGATGTCGCGACCCATACGCGCGGTCATTGACGAGGGTTTCCGGCATCGGAAAAAACGTGCCTGCCTCGGCGATGCGGAAGTTGCGGATGATCACCGCGCCGTCGTGAAGCTCGTTGATGCTCTCGGGAACGAAGAGCCCGACGAGGAGCTCGCGATGAATGGCGGCGTCGATCGCTGCGCCTTGCGACGACACGAAGTCCGCAAGGCTTGCTTCCTGCTCGAAGCAAATGAGCGCCCCCATTCGGTGACGCGCGAGCGTCGTGGCCGCAGCAACCACTTCGTCGACCGCTCGCACCGCCGCAGCACCACCGATGCGCGCAAAGAAGGTCCGCGTTCCGAGGCGCATGAGGACGCGACGGATGTCGTTTTGAAACACCACGACCACGATCAGCACCACCGACGACAGCACCGAGGAAAGGATGTCGTAGAGCGTCGTGAGGCCAATGCGCTGCGCCGCACTCTCCACAATCCAGAGAAGGCCGAGCCCCGTGGCCATCTGAAGTGCACGCGTGCCGCGCATCAGGAGAATCGCTCGATAAATCACGAACGCGACCACGACGATGTCGACGACATCGAGCGCGAGCTCGCCCGCACCGCGCCTTGAAAACAAGTGGGCAAGTCCAATGAGCAACGGCTCAACGAGGCGGCGAAGGGCGTCAAGCATGGGCGCGGGCTTCCTCAAGAACCTGATCCATCGCGAACGCCTGCACCGTCGCGGCGACGTCGTGAACGCGCACGATCGACGCCCCCTCGCGCCGTGCCCAAAGAGCCGCCGAGAGCGATGCTGCGAGCCTGTCGTCTGGCCCCGCCGCCCGAGCTGCGAGCGTCAGGAACGACTTGCGACTCGCGCCGATCAACACGGGACCGTCGCTGACAAGCTTCGCCGTCGCCGCAAGCAAGCGTGCGCTCTGCATGTAACTCTTCGTAAAGCCCAAGCCCGGGTCGAGCACGATGGCTTCGTCTAGGACCCCCGCGGCGACAAGGCGAGCGCGCGCGTCGCGAAGTTCCTTGCGCACCTCGCCGACGACCTCGCGGTACGCGTCCTCGGGCCACGCGCCGAAGCCGGCCATGGTGCTCTGCCCCCTCCGCGCGTGCGAAAGAATGTATCCTGCATTCAACTCAGCAGCCGCCTGCGCGAGGCAAACGTCGACCCCGCCGCTCACGTCATTGACCGCGACCGCACCGGCTTCGAGGCACGCACGCGCGACGACGCCGCTCGTCGTGTCAATGGTGATGGCCATCTCCGGCGCAAGCGCCTCGACGACCGGAAGCGCTCGCCGAAGTTGTTCGCTCTCGGGCACCGGCGCAGCGCCTGGCTTCGTCGACTCGGCGCCGACGTCGACCAGCGAAGCCCCGGCCGCAACAAGCTCCCGCGCATGGGCGATGGCTCGGTCACGATCGAGGTAACGGCCCCCGTCGCTGAACGAATCGGGCGTGATGTTGACGACCCCAAGGAGAGCGGCTCCACGCGTGCGACGACCCGCTGCGATCGCGTCGAGAAAACGACGCGCGCGGGTCTCGTGGTGGGCATGAGGAAGGACGTCCGCGGGCACGCCGTCCACGATAGCCCGAGCGTCCGCCGTTGCGGCCTCCCGCGATGCCGACTCGAGCAATTGGGCCTCAGGCTCCGAGCACGCCGCGTGTCCACGACGCCGTGCACGCGCCTCAACAGCCGCGTTCGACGGCGCTCACTTGAGCGTGGCGTCGCGCGTCGATTCGGTGAATTCTCGTCGACGGGTTCACGCGAACAAAACCATGCCCGACGCAAGTTTTCTCAAATCGCTTTTTTGCGGTGTCATCGCCGAGTCGATGGCCTTTCCTTTTCCCGGCCCGAGCCGCGCGGAGGGCGAAGAAACCGTCGCGCTCCTCGACGCCGTGAAGCGCTTCATGCGCACCACGTACGAGCCACTGCGGGGCTCCCACGACGGACCGATTCCCCCGGAAATTCTCGCGCAAGCCGGCAAGATTGGATTGTTCGGCCTCGCCCTCCCGCGTGAGTTCGGAGGTCGCCAACTCTCACCGACAACGTTCGCGCGCGTGGTGCAAGAACTTGGGGCCCTCGACCCCTCGCTTGCGCTCGTGATTCGTGCCCATCAAACACTCGGCGCCTCGCCGCTCGCGCGTCACGGAACCGTGGGCCAGAAGTCGCGCTGGCTGACGAAGCTCGCCAGTGGCGAGACCATTGCGGCCTACGCGCTCACGGAGGACGGCGCGGGTTCGGACGCGGCCGGCGTACGCACGTACGCGCGGGCTGAGGGCGCGAACTGGCTCGTCGACGGCCGCAAAATATGGGTCACCAACGGCCCTATCGCGGGACTTTTTACGGTCTTTGCGCGCACATCTCCGGTCGAAGAGGGCGTCAAGCCGAAGCTGACCGCGTTCCTTGTCGACAGGGAAGACGGCATACGTACAACGGCTAACCATAAGCTGCATGGTGTACGTGGTGCGACCATTGGGTCCCTCGACCTCGCAAACGTTCACCTCGACGGTTCGCGCGTCCTCGGCACCGTCGGACAGGGATTCAAGATCGCCGTCGAGACCCTGAACCACGCACGCCTCGGCAGCGCCGCAGCCGCCTCTGGAACCGCACGCAACCTTCTCGACTTGTCCATTCGCCACGCCCGTGAGCGCGCCGCCTTCGGCCGCCCCGTCGGTGACTTTGGCCTCGTGAAAGACAAGATTGCGTCGATGCTCGCGGACGTGTTCGCCCTCGAGAGCATGGTGTTTTTGACCACGGGCCTCCTCGACGTCGAGGCGGCGGACTTTTCGATCGAGAGCGCGGCCTGCAAGGTCTTCGCATCCGAAACGGTTGTTCGCGTGGCGGAGCACGCGGCCTCGATCGTTGCGGGGCGCGCCTTCTCCGGCGACCACCCCATGGAGCGCGGGCTTCGCGACGCACGCCATCACCTCGTCATCGACGGAACGAACGAGGTCCTCCGCGCATTCATCGCGCTCTCCGGGATGCAAGCTCCCGGGCGTGACCTGGCCAACGTGGCCAAGGCGATGCGCGAACCCATCAAGGGCTTCGGTCTTCTTGGGGAATTTGCAGTGCGAAAGGCCCGCAGCGCCCTTGGTCGCGAGCGACTTACGCGCGCGCACCCCCTCTTGAACCGCGAGGTCGTGCTGTTCGAGGACTACGTCGCCGACCTCTCGAAGAACGCCGAAAAGATGCTGCGGCGCCACGGCGAAGCCATCGCCGAAATGCAGTTTTCCCAGCGTCGCATGGCGGACTTGGCCATCGATCTTTTCGCCCTCGCGTCGGTCCTCTCGCGCACGTCGCGCGCCATCGAACGGCGCGGCGAAGAGGGCGCTCGTCGAGAAGTCGACCTCGCCACCATCTTTGCGGCCTCGGCCGAAAAGCGCATGGCCGCGAACGTGTCGGGCTTCGATCGCAACGACGACGAGCTTCGCAAAACCGCAGCGTCGCGCGCGTACCAAGATGGCGCGTACCCCTTCGAACTTTTCTGATTCACGGCGCAGAAGCCAAACGATCAAGGCCCGCGACCGGAATGGGTTGCGGGCCTTGCATCGACGTCTTCGCGACCTCGAGTCGACGGGTCAGGACGACGTATCGGCCCCGTCGAGGTCAGGCGTTTCGCTGAAACGGTACCCAACGCCGCGCACGGTTTCGACGAAGGCTCCCGCCGTTCCGAGCTTCTCGCGTAGGCGCTTCACGTGCGTGTCAACGGTGCGCGTCGTCACGTCGGCGCTGATGCCCCACACGTCGTTGAGGAGCGTTTCGCGGCGCTGAACGCGGTTCTTCCGTTCGTGGAGCGTCACGAGCAGTTTGAATTCAAGCGCCGTGAGTTCGATCTCGCGGTTCTCGACCCATGCGCGGTACGCGGCAACGTCGACGCGCAAGCAGCCGAACTCGAAGCTCGACTCCGCTGGCACCGCGCCCTTCGCCGACGAACGACGAAGGATCGTCTGCACACGCAACATGAGCTCGCGCATGCTGAAGGGCTTGGTCACGTAGTCATCGGCGCCGACCTCGAGGCCGACCACGCGATCGACCTCTTCGCCCTTCGCCGTGAGCATGATGACCGGCGTCGTGGCCGTGGCCGGGTCGCGGCGAATCGCCTGGCAAACCTCTTTGCCCGAAAGGCCCGGAAGCATCAGGTCCAGGAGCACGAGGTCCGGACGCTGGAGCTTGGCCAAGCGCACCGCATCGTCTCCGCGACTGGCGAGAACGACCTCGTAACCTGCCTGCTGCAGGTTGTAGGCAACGATGTCTTGGATGTCCCGCTCGTCCTCAACAACCAGGATTTTCGACATGGTCTACGGCTAGCCGACCCGACGTGACGGTCAAGAAACGATGTGGGGGCGAATTGACGGCCAAGCGTTATGACTGAACCGCACACGACGCGACCGGAACCCCCGCAACGTCGAGAAGCGCGACGTTCATGGGCCCGTCCCGGTCCACGCGCACGACCATGGGCTCGCTCACATTCACGGGAAAACGCTCGATTCGCGGCATGTCGCGCCACGGGGTCATCGTTCGCACCTCGAGCGTGACCACGGCGGAGGCGTCGCTTCCTTCGCAGCGAACCTCCAGCGACCCGTCCGCGAGGTGGCGCGCGGACAAACGGACGACGGGCCCAGCCGCAAGGACTCGAATCTCGGCCGCAAGGCTCGCAACCGCATCGGTGTCACCGTCGACGCGCGTCGGGTTCGGAAGGTGCAAACCCTTTTCGCGCAGGGCGTCGAGGAGCGATTGGGCTTTCCCGAGAAGACTGTCGTCGTTCACGCGTGAGCTCCGCTGCGGAGGATGGCCCGCGCCGCTTTTACGTCGCGCGCGATGGCGGCTTTGAGTTCGTCAAGCCCCGCGAAACGCTCCTCGCCACGAAGACGCTCGATGAAGGATACACGCATCGCTCGCCCGTAGAGGTCCGCGTTCGCGTCGAGCACATGAACCTCGACGGTGAGCCCGCGGCCGTCGTTGAGGGTTGGCCGATGACCGATGTTCACCACCGCCGCGTTAGGTCCAGGCGCAAGCGCGTCGGACTCCGCATACGCCGCATAGACGCCGACAGCCGGAATCATGACGCCTTCCACTCGCACGTTCGCTGTGGGAAAACCGATGGTTCGACCTCGCTGCGCGCCTTGTTCGACGAGCCCCTCCACTTGGTACGGGCGCCCGAGAAGGTCCGTCGCCAAGCTCATATCGCCGTCGGTGAGCGCCTGCCGCACGCGACGACTTCCGAGAGGGCCCGCGTCGTCTTCGACAATGCGCACGCAGCGAACCGTGATGCCGCGCTCACGTCCGAGTCGATCGAGCATCTCGACGTCGCCCGAACGCTTGTGACCGAAACGGAAGTCCGCGCCGACAACCACGCCCTTCGCCCCGAGTTCCGCCAGCAAAAGACCGTCAACGAACGCATCGGGCGAGAGTCGTGCGAACTCCGCGTCGAAGGGCTGCACGAGAAGTCCGGCCGCGCCCGCCAGCCCCACGAGTTCCGCGCGGCGCTCGAGCGTCGACAAGAGGCTCACCTCTTTGCCCGCGAGAACACGAACCGGATGGGGGTCGAACGTGAGCGCGTATGGCGTCGCCCCGAGTTCTTTTGCCAGCGCCACGGCCTCTGCGAGGAGCGCCTGATGACCGCGATGCACGCCATCGAAATTCCCAAGCGCCACCACCGTGGGCTTCCTGACGGCGGCACAGGGAAGCAGCAAGAGAGGCGACGAAGCTCCCATGGTCGATGCCATTACCCCACATCGCGAAGCACGGCGAGGAGCGCTTCACCGTGCTTGCGTACGAGCGTGAGCCCGAGGCCCTTCACTTGGAGAAGCTCCGCCTCGCTCGATGGTCCGGCAGACGCGATGCCCTCGAGCACTTTGTCCGTAAGGATGCGGAATGCAGGCAATCCGTGACGCTGCGCTTCGAGCTTGCGCCATCGCTTCAGCGCATCGACCACGTGAGCGGGCACGTCGACCGGCGCGGACTTTGATTGAGTCACGCGTTCGCCCGCAGGCTTGCGCTCGCGCTTTTTGACAGCCTTTGCGCTGCCCGCACGCACGACGAGAAGTCCCTCGACTCCAGACGACGCACTGTCCCCGAGCCGCGCGCGCTGAAAGGTGATGCGCTCGCCCTCTTTGTTGACGAACGTCGCCTCCTCGACGCGAACTTTTCCGCCGCGCGCGAGACCGCCGAGCACATGTTCGAACGAGCGACGGTCCATCGACCCGCCCTCTTCTTGGTAGCGGCGATGGAGCTGACCTGTGGCCATGCTCGTCGATTGGCCGAGCATCGTGAGGATGCGCGAGGCTGCTTCGAGTTCGTCGGCACCGGCCGCACGATGTTTTTGACCGACACACCCATCGGGCGCGCACACGTCGCAGTGCCCGCAGGGCTCGTCCTCGGCGTCGCCAAAGTAACGAACGAGCTGGTTCATGCGGCATCTCGGCGCCTCGACGTACCGGCGCACAAACGCGATTTGGTCGCGCCGATGCTTGCGTTGCGCCTCGTAAGGCTTTGCCCATTCGGCGTCCGTCGCTTCGAGCGTGTCGTCGTCGTTGGCCTTGAGACCGCCGTGAAGCCAAAGTTTGTCGACGGCTTTCTCGATGATCTCGGGCGTGCCGAGACGGCTCTTCTGCGCGAGCGCGTCCATGGTCAGTGGCCCCTTGGCGACTTCCTTGTAGATTGCACGCACAGCGTCGACCGGGGGGTAATCGCGGTCGATGAAGAAGCCCTGCGTGTGCTCGTCGACGAACGACTGAAGCAAGATGGCGCGCGACGGCAACCCATCGCGACCGGCACGACCAATCTCTTGGTAATAACCCTCAAGCGAGCCGGGCAGCGCCGCGTGAATGACCGTGCGAACGTCGGCCTTGTCGATGCCCATGCCAAAGGCCACGGTCGCCACCATCACGTCGAGCACGCCCGTGAGGAAGCGTCGCTGCAAGTCGTCGCGCGTCGAGGCGTCGAGACCTGCGTGGTACGCCGAGGCGGGAAACGACGCGGAGAGTTCCGTCGCGAGCTCTTCGGCAACCTTGCGCGTGGCCGCGTAGACGATGGCGGGCCGACGATCGGCGGTGCTCAGAATCTCCGCGATGATCGCCGCACGCTCGGACGGAGCGCGCTCGAGCACCTCGATGGCGAGGTTCGTCCTGCGGAATCCGTGAATGGAGAGGCTTGGTTCGATGAGACCCAGTTGCGTGGCGATGTCGGCCTGCACGTGAGGCGTCGCCGTTGCCGTAAGCGCGATGACCGGAGACGGACGCAGCGCCGAAATGGACTCGGCGAGCAGGCGGTAGTCGGGGCGAAAGTCGTGCCCCCATTGCGAGATGCAGTGGGCTTCGTCGATGGCCACAAGGCCCGGCGTGCGCTTCGACAGCATCGGCACAAAGCCTGCGACCCGGAGCCGCTCAGGCGCGACAAAAAGGTAGTCGAGGTCTCCTGCGAGGTAGCGACGGCACACCTCACGCGACGCGAGCCGCTCACGCCCCGAATGGATGCGTTCTGCACGCAACCCGAGAGCCTGCAGCTTGCCCACTTGGTCTTCCATGAGAGCGATGAGCGGCGAAACCACGAGGGTCACGCCTCCGCGCACAAGGCCGGGAAGTTGGTAACAGAGCGACTTTCCCGCGCCGGTCGGCATCACGAGGAGCGCGTCACGGCCCCCAACGACTTCGCGGCAAACCTCTTCTTGGTGGCGCCGAAATGCCTTGTGCCCGAAGACGCGGGCGAGGGTCTCACGAAGCGCATCAGAGGGGGCGTCCACCCGGATGGGTCGAGCACAGGGAGAAGCGCTTGTCGCGGCCGCCGTGTGCGCTCACGATGCGCCGCGGACGACGCCGTCAGTACGGGTCGTCTTTGAAGTCTTTGGCCGGGGCCGCTGGGCTTTCGGGCGGCTTGGGGCGCGCCATCGGAACCGGGGCCGCGACAGGAAGCCTCTCGAGAACGACCTCGGTGGCGGGCTGATTCACGACGAAGATCGCCGACTTGTCGCGGAAGCCGTCCCTGTGAAAGCGCAGTGAAACGCTTGCGCCTGGAACCACGCCGGGCCCCTTGGGCATGTAGCCAGGACAAGGCGTGGCGCCGCACACAAGCGCGTTCGATCCGTCGTAGACGCTCGCGCCCGCTGGGTTCGACTTAAGCTCGAAGGCCATAACGACCGGAGCCACAGGCACGGGCGCGACAGGCGCGACAGGAGCAAGAGTCGCAGGGGCCGCAACGGGCGCAGCAGGCACCGCGGGCGCCGTCTCCGCGGGACGCGTCGAGCGGTAAACGAGGAAGCCGATGAGGGCGACGACGGCAAAACCGCCAAACGCCGCAGGCAGCGCGACGGCCGCGAGCGACTTCTCGCCCGCGAGGGCAGCGAAGGGCGTTTGCGACGACGAATCGCTGAACGACGGAGGCTGAACCGAGCCGCTTCGGCCCACACCGGTGACCGTGCCGAGCGCCGCGTTCGCGTCCGAATGCGTGAGCGTCCGCAACTCGCCGGTGCCCGCGTAACTCGACATGGTGCCCGTGAGCGTCCCGCCGGCCGTGCGCTTCAGCGCGACAAGGACCGCTTCCATCGACTCGGGGCGATCGTCGGGACTCTTCGACAGGCAACGCGCGACGAGGGTCTCGAGCTCTTGGCTGATGGCCAAGTGCGGGTTGACCACGCGCATGTCCGGCGGCGCTTCGTTCACGTGCGCCATGAGAATGTGCACGCTGTTCGGGCGGTCGAACGGAACCTTGCCCACGAGCATCTCGTAGAGGATGACGCCGAGGGCGTAGATGTCCGTGCGTGCGTCGACGCGCAAACCCTGAATTTGCTCGGGCGCCATGTACTTGGGCGAACCCATGAACAGACCCGTTTGCGTGAGGTCTTCGGTCTTCGAGTCCGAGACATTCTTCACGAGACCGAAGTCGAGAACCTTCACGAAGTCCGATTCGTCGCCGTGTTGAAGCAGGAAGACGTTCGCGGGTTTCAGGTCGCGATGCACGACACCGAGAGCGTGCGCCTCGCGAAGCGCTCGACAGATTTGACGGGCCACGTGGCACGCGCGCTCTTCGGTGAAGAAGCCCGCCTCACGGATGCCTCGCTGGAGCGTCTGCCCCTCGAGGTACTCCATCGCCATGAAGTAAAAGCCGTCGTCGCCCTCGGTGCGCCCGTAATCGAAAACGGTGACCGTGTTGGGATGCGTGAGCTTTGCAGCAATGCTCGCTTCGAGGAAGAAGCGCTTCTCGAACTCCGGGTCTTGATCGCCCGCGTAATTCGGGTTGAGGACCTTCACGGCGCACACGCGGTTCAGCGGTCGCTGTTCGGCCTTGTAGACCTTGCCCATGCCACCACGGGCAACAACGGCGGTGAGCGTGTACCGGTCGTGAATGACGCGACCCACCAACGGATCCGGCGCAGCGGACGCTCGTGAAACGGCGTTATGGGTTCGCTCAGACATACGGAACTGGCTCTCGCCTCCTCAACCGAAAGAATGCCGACCGCGGGGCGGGGTGTCAACGAGCGCCGCGCCTTTTCGGCCTGATTGCACCGGCAACCGTTTCCTGCGGCAAGCTACGGTGCCCAAACGCCCGCCACCCGACGGATTCCTGCTCGCCGCTTCTCCCCGTCACGCGTCGTACTCTTGGTTCATGGCTTGTTCTGAGATGGTTGCGGTATGCACATGGCCTTGGCTCTGCGCGTCAACGCCCGCTCGGTTCGCTGCGTCACCTTCGGCCGACCCTCACCGCCACGCCGTGTAAAATCAGTGGATGCGGCACGGCGTTCCCGCGCTCCCTTCTTCGTTCCGTGCGGCCCCGAGCTTCGCTACCGTTGCGCCCCATGGTGTTTCCCCGCTTTCGCACCCTCGCCGCCTCCGCGGCCATCGCCTGTGTTTCAACCCTCGCCCTCGCGGGCAGTGGCGTCGTCAAACTTCGAAACAACGATGCACAGGAAGCAGCGGGCGGCACGTGGCGCCTCTTCATGACGTTTGCCCTCGCGGCACCTCCGAGCATGCCGCACGTCCCGATGAAGTTCGTTTTCACGGAGCAAGTTCGCTTCGAGCGCACGCTCGTCGACGGCAGCGACGAACCGCAGGTGCATCGTGTTCCGGTGACGAAAGAGTCGCCCATCGTCGAACTCGTCGACGTCGGTTTCGGCGACGCACGTGGCAAGGTTTTCAAGGACTCGCGCTACGACTTGCTCATCAACCGCGAGCGCGGCTTTGAGGCCGGCGAGTGGAAGCTCCAGGTCAAAGACGGCGACGGTCGCGAAATTGGCGGCGCACTCAACCTCGTGTTGAAGGGCGACAACGACGTCGTCGATCGGCGCTCGATGACCTTCACGGCGAAAGAACCAAACAAGAAAAAGTCACGCGAAGAGCGCGCGGCAAAGGCAGCCGAAAGCGCCGCGGACGACGAGGTCAAGGCCGATGGGCCGCCACCGCCGTTCGTGGACCCTGCGTCGCACGGAAAGATCGCCGAGGAAGACATCAAGGTGAAGAAGGGCGGCTGCGGTTGCAGTGTGGCCCCCGCATCGCCGATGGATTTCGGTTCGTTTGGCGTATGCATGGCCCTCGTCGCCGTGCCCTTCCTGCGTCGTCGCCGCCCGACCTCGTGACGAGCGACGAACTCCTCGCGTCACTCGAACGCGGCGCACCCCCGCCGATTGTCTTCGTCGTGGGCGAGGAGACTTTCTTGGCGGACGAGGTCGTTGCGGCGCTTCGAAAAGCAGCGCTCGGTTCGCAAGGCACCGCGTTCGACGAAGACCGCGTGACAGCCGGTGAGACGCCGGTGACGCGCGCCCTTGCGACGGCAAAAACGCTTCCGATGCTTGCGCCCATGCGCTTCGTTCACGTGCGGCAAGGCGAGCGGTGGGAGGGCGAAGGCGAAGGCGCGAGCGAGGCCCTGGAAGCCCTTGCAGAGTACATCAATCACCCCAACCCATCGAGTTGCGTGGTCATCGTCGCCCGCAAGCTCGACATGCGGCGCAAGCACGCGCTCGCGGCGAAAAAGCGCGGCTGCGTCGTCACGTGCGAACCGCTCGTGGGACCCGAACTCGTCCGATGGGTCGAGCGGCGCGCCAAGACGAAAGGGCACCCGATCGCGCATGACATCGCCGAGCGAATCGCCGCGCTTTCGGGCCCCGAACTCTTTGTGCTCGAGGACGTGCTCGAACGCCTCTCCATCTACGTGGGCGAGGGGCACGCGATAGACGATGCGGCGGTCGCGACCCTTGTGACCCGGGTGCGCCTCGCCGACACGTGGGTCCTCGTCGACGCGGTCGGAAAGCGTGACCTTCCGAAAGCGCTCGCGGCGTTGGCCGACGCCTATGATCCGAAAGACCGCGGGCTTCCGCTTCTTGGTGCGCTGGCATGGTCCATGCGCCAGTTGGCCAAACTCCAAGCCGGCCTCGCGTCGGGAATGAACGAGAGCGATGCAGGAAAATTCGCAGGGATTTTTCAGTCGTTTCGCGTGCGCGAGGCGGTGACTCGTGCGCGGGCCATGAAGCCCGGCGACGGCGAGCGATGGCTTCGCGTCCTGGCGGAGACCGATTTGGCGCTCAAGGGGAGTAAACGCCCGCCGGAAGCGATCCTCGAAGAAATGCTGCTCAGGCTCATCCGCAAATCGGCGTGAAGGCGCGGCAACGAACGCCGCAGCACGCGCATCGGACGCTTTGAACCCCCGGCACCTTTGACGACCCGCAGCTCCATGCTTATCTGGAGAGCGGCGCGCAAACGCCGGAAACCCCACGGAGCCGTCCATGAGCCACGCTGAAGGAACCGATCGTCGGAGCTGCCAATGGGTAGCTTCCGCGCCGCTTCCCACGCGGTTTGGCACCTTCACGACCCACGTGTTCCGCGCCACGGAACTCGAGGGCACGGAGGAGGTCGAGCGCGAGCACGTAGCTCTCGTCTTCGGCGAGGTCGCGGACAAGAGCGGCGTCCCTGCACGCGTGCATTCGGAATGCATCACGAGCGAGGTGTTCGGCTCGCTCAAGTGCGACTGCAAAGACCAGCTCGACGCGGCGATGAGCGAGGTCGCCCGTCGCGGCGCCGGCGTGATTTTCTACCTGCGCCAAGAGGGCCGCGGCATCGGCCTCGGCAACAAGATCCGCGCCTACGCCCTTCAGGCTCAAGGTCACGACACCGTCGATGCCAATCGTCTGCTCGGGCTTCCCGACGATCAGCGCCGCTACGACTCGGTCGTCGTCATGATGAACCACCTGCGCGTGCAGTCGTTGCGCCTCATGACGAACAACCCGCTCAAGGTTTCGTCGCTTGAACGCCTCGGGGTCATCGTCGAAGGGCGCTTGCCCGTCATCTGCGCCGCGAACCCGCACTCGGCCGGGTACCTTGAAACCAAGCGCACACGCATGGCCCATCAGCTCCCTCCCCGTCCCGTCGAGCCGTTGCGCCGCGTGGTCGGTGGCGACGCCGAATAGCGCGGCTGCCATCGGTGCTCAAACGTGGCCGGTTCGTGTATAAGGCCCGTATGCGCGTTTGGCTGTCGGCTCCTTCGTTGATTCTCGCGTTGGTTCTCGCCGCACATCCATCACGCGCCCGCGAACCGGTCGACGTGCGGCCGACGGACGCCCCGGTGGCATGGAACACGGCGGGGGTCTTGCGTTCGACCGATCCGCTCGGCGTGGGGAATGTGTCGGTTCAGCTGTGGACCCTGTACCGCTCGGTTCCCGCCGCGAGCGACGCAGCCACCCGAAGCATGGTCCTCGGCGACTTGGCCGCAAGCTTTGGCCTCTCGCGCACGGTCAGCCTCG
>CAIQDA010000458.1 GCA_903870415.1 uncultured delta proteobacterium | reverse complement strand
CGTGAAAACGCAGGTCTGCGTTGGCTGAGAAGGTTGCGTCTTCAGCGTGACCGAAAAGCGTGCGCCACTTTCGAGCGGTGTCGAAAAGGCCCAAGTGCCGTTCGCCGTGAGCGTTGCGGTCTGCGTGGTGGTGCCCGCGTCCGAGCCGCCGTCTGATCCGGCGTCGCTTGGCGAGGGGCTCCCCGCTTCGACCGAACCATCGACGGGAACAGTTGCATCTTGCATGGACCCGGCGTCGAGCGACGAAGGTGCCTGGCCGGTGCGCTGCAGCTCCACGACGAGGGTTCCCTCGAGTCCGGTGGCATGGCCGCCGACAGAAAACGTGTTCGTCGTGCAGTTTACAGCGACCGATTGCACGTCACCGCCCACCACGGTTCCGGTGCCGCCGCCGATCATGCAGGTCTGTGACGGGCCCGAAGGCTGCGACGCCACGGTCACCGCAAACGAGCGCCCGCTTTCGATTTGGGTCGCGAACGAAAACGGTCCGCTGCCCATGATTCGCAGCGTGTCACCGCCGTTGTCGTAGAGCGAAAGCCCCGCGCCGAGGACGCCGTTGACCGTGCCGCCGATGGTGAATTTCGAGGTCTCGCAGGTGACGACGACGTTCACGTCCGCGCCCGCGATGAGCCCCGCTCCGCCTGTGACCGAGCAGCTTTGCGCCGGGTCGATCGGGTTCTGGAGCACCGTTACGGCGAAGGGGTCGCCCTGAGCGAGGGCCGTTGCGAAGGTGTAATCGCCGTCCGTCGTCACGGGCAGGTTGTCGCCGCCCGAGTTTTGAAGCACGAGGCCGCGCCCGTGAATGCCTGCAACATGCACCTTTACGAAATGGTTGGCGATGCGAGCGTCCACGAGGGCGTCGCTTGCGGCGTCGCGCGGGCGTCCAGCGTCGACGGTGGTGCCACCGGCGTCGTCGGGCGTCGTGAAGAGGGAGCCGTCATCGGTCGACGAGCCACCACCGCATGCCGCCGCGAAGGCGAGCGCGACGATCGACGAGAGGGGAAAGACGAACGATGGAATCGTTGAGCCGCGAACGCGCATGCCACACGAATATCAGACAACGCGTGCACCGCGCTTTGGTGTCCAAAAAAAGTGAACCCCACGCGCCACCCGAAGGCAACGCGCGGGGTACCCGCCAAAAAGCTTACGGCGTGAAGGTCAGATCGAGGTTGTAGGGGAACGTCGTGAGGTTCGGCGGCGCGAAGCTGTCGACGATGAGGAAGGCATCAACGGACGCGCCCGTGATGTTCGTGTACGTGAGCGATTCGCCCTCGCCGAGGGCCCCGAGGTTTGAGCCCGTGGTGCACACGAGAGGCGCCGTCGTGCACGCCGATGCGGTGCCGATCACGAGGGACAATGTCGGGTCCCAGTAGCGATTCGGCGTGAGGGTCGCGGTCAACGTTCGGCCGGCATCGATGCGAATGCGGTACGCGCGGTCGATGCCTCCTTGCGTGTTCGACACGGTGGCGCAGGTTGCTGTGCCGGCCGCGTAGGTGCCCGTGTAATCGTCGAGGGACTCACCCTCGAGCGTGCTGCTGTCCGCGTAAACGGGGGATGTGTCGCTGCACACGGCATCGGCCGGTGGAGGCTGCGGCGACGTGAGCGTGAACGTGATGTCGAAGGCCCGTTCGTCGCCAACCGGTGGCACGCCGTCGAGGAAACTCTCGACCACCACGTAGAGGGTGACCGGAGTTGCCCCGCTGTTCATCCAGAGCGCGGTTTCGGTCTCGCCGTAGGACGCGTAGTCGCCGCGGCCGATGCACGAGCGCGTCGCCGCGCCGCACGAGGCCTCACTTTGCAGGTTGATCGAAGGGTCCCATTCAGGTCCGCCACCGCCAGGGGCCAAAGGGGTGACCGTCGCTTCGAGGCGTTGGCCCGCAGGCACGATGATTTTGTAAAGTCGATCGGGTCCGCCGGTTCCTTCGCATCCCGCTCCGGTGCCGTAGTCGTTCGCGTATTCGAGGAGACTCTGCCCCTGAAGCGTGCCCTCGGTCACCGTCGTCGCGGTTGCGCAAACGTCGCCCGTGGGCGTGGGTGGCGGCGTGTCGACCGACACGTCGAGCGTGAACAAGAGCGCGAGCCCTGGAGGCGGTGATTCGAACGTTTCGACGACCACAAAGACGTCGACGCTCGCGCCCGTTCGGTTGACCCAAGCCGCCGCTTCGGAACCACCGTTGCCTGATGCATCGCTGCCCACGAGGCACTCGCGACCAACGTCGACGCAGGCCTCAGCGACTTGAAGGTTGAGCGAAGGATCCCACGCGGCAGGACCCGATGCGACGTCGGGGGTGACGCGTGCGGTGATTCGTTGGCCGTTCGGAACTGCCACCCGATAGAGGCGATCGGGTCCGCCGTCGCTCTCGCAGAGAAGTCCGTCGTGGTAGTCGTTCGCGAAGCCGACGAGGGTTTGTCCGAGCAAAGTTCCTGACCCGATGACCGGTGCGAGGCTGCACGTATCGCCCATGGGCGGGTCCGAGAGAGAGAAGGCGAGGTCGTACGTGCCCGGCGCGAACACCGTTGCGGCCGAAGTCTCCACGAAGACGACGACGTTCGCGTCCGCGCCCGAGGTGTTCGCATAGGTCAGGGTTTCACCAGGGCCTGCGATGTCGGAACCGGCGAGGCATTCGCGCGGTGTTGCCGCACACGCTGACGCCGTGACGATGTTGAGCGACGGGTTAAAGGGCGATGCGCCCGTTGCAGCGGCCGTGACGGTGAGCCGCTTTCCCGCCGGGATTGTGACCGCGTAGCCGCGATCGGCTCCGAGGGTTCCGGCGCAGCCTAGGCCCGCACCGTAATCGTTCAGCGCATCGACGAGCGTATCGCCGATGATGGTGGCCGAGCCGTTCGTGAACGCGACCTCCGGCGGGCTGTCGCACGTGTCTCCAGGGGGCGCGACAATCGTGCGAACCGAAAGGTCAAACGAGCCCGGAACGGTGAGGGACGTGGCCGCTTCGACGGTG
>CAIQDA010000457.1 GCA_903870415.1 uncultured delta proteobacterium | reverse complement strand
GTTCCGCGGGAAAACGCTCGCCAAACTTACCAAGGTGCACGCGATCGAGAAGTCGCTTCGCCTCGCCGAGCGCGTCCGATCGCGAGAGCCCGCGATGCTTCTCAAGCGGCAACGCGATGTTCTCAAGGCACGTCATCGAGTCGAAAAGCGTCGCGTACTGGAAGACCATCGCGACGCGTTTTCGGACCGGGAAAAAGGCCTCCTCCGAAAGACGACTCACCTCTTGTCCGTCGAACCAAACGTCGCCGGAGTCGGGCCGCAAGAGACCCACGAGATGCTTGATCGTGACGCTTTTTCCCACGCCGGACGCGCCGATGACGAAGAACACTTCCCCTCGGCGCACGTCGAAGGACACGCCGTCGAGGATCGTCCGATCGCCGAAGGCTTTCGTGATGCTGTCGAAGCGAACAACAACCTCGCGCTCGCTCATAGGCCCACCAAGAACGAGCCCGCGCTGATGAAGAAGTTGAGCACGATGATGGCGAGCGACGAGAGAACGACTGCCGCTGTCGTTGCGCGCCCGACGCCCGCCGAACCGCCATGGGCCTCGAGGCCACAGTGGCACGAACAGATGGGAATTGCCGCACCGTACGCAATGCTCTTCGTGAGGCCCGTGGCCACGTCACCGAAGTCCACGAGCGACAGGTTCGCGAAGACGTCGAAGCGCACGTCGAAGGCAATGAACGCGGTGATGGCGCCTGTGGCGTAGGCCACCGCGGAGCTCAAGACGACGACGACGAGGGTCATGACGAGCGACGCAAGAAAGCGCGGCACGACGAGAAAGTCGACGGGGTCCGCGGCACAAAGGCGCAACGCATCCACTTGCTCGGTGACGACCATCGACGCGATTTCGGCGGCCATGCCTGCACCGACGCGCGTGGCGAGCATGAGCGCGCCAATCGTCGGCCCCAGCTCGCGAACGAGCAATTCGCCGTAGTTTGCCCCAACCATTGAGTAGTCGGGCACGAGGCGACCGAGCTGCACCGCGGACTGGTACACGAGGATCATCCCGATGAAGCCCATGGTGAGCGCGAGGAAGGATGCGGAGTTGTTTCCGATCTCGAACGCTTGATGCGCCGTCGACCCCTTCGGCCTCGAGCCTTTGAACGTGAACCAGAGCGTTCGCAGAAAGAGACTGGTCAACGCGCGCGCGCCCTCGGTGCCGTCGATGACGAGACGACCAAGCTTCACGAGCATGGACTCGTGCGTCGTAAGTGGCGGCGGGGTCTCCATGCGGCTTCCCATCATGGCACCACGAAGCTGAGGAAATAATCGAGTGCGAAGATGCCTCCGGCGCTCATGACGACGCTCGCCTTCACGGAGCGACCGACGCCAGGGGCGCCTCCGCTCGTGGCCAAGCCGAAGTGGCAACTTGAGAGCGCCACGATGAAGCCGAACGCCGCGCTCTTGATGAGGCCGTGGGCCACGTCTTTGAACTCGATGAGGCCGCCGGTGATGCCGTTGTAGAATCCATGCATCGAGAGACCGATGAGCGCTTGGCCCGCAAGCGCGGCGCCGAAGAGCGCGAGCAAATCGCTGAAGACCGTCATGAGCGAGAGCGTCATGATGATGCCGTAAAACCTGGGAACAACCAGGTATTCGAGGGGGTCGATCGCCAGCGCGCGAAGGCCGTCGACCTGCTCGGTCACGACCATGGTTCCGAGGTCCGCGGTGTTGTTCGCGCCGACGCGTCCGCTGATCATGAGCGCGGTGAGCAGGGGTCCAATTTCACGAAGGACGCCGAAGCCCGCTCCCCAGCCGAGCAGGCCTTCCGCTCCAAAACGCTGAACGACGGGCGCCGCCTGAATGACGACGATCGCGCCGGAAAAGAGCGCCGTGACAACGACGATGGGCAGCGACTCGATCGCCATGAATTCGAGGTGCCGCAGGAGCTCGCGGCGGTCGAATCGCGCCGGAGTCGAACGCTGAAGAATGCGCCCGAGAAGCGTCATCATCTGGCCCACCGTGGACGCCAAATCCACAACGCCCGCACCGATGCGGTGGACGAAAGAGGCGTTAGAGAGGGCCATCGGGGAGTCCGTGCACGAACTGGTAAACGCGCTCGTCAGACGAACGCTTTGCATCTTCGACGGTACCATCGAACAGCATGGAACCGTGGACGAGAACCCCAACGCTGTCGCAGATCGGAAGCAGCCGATCGAGATCGCTCGACACGAGGATGCAGGTTGCACCCGACGCCTTGACCTCCCGTTTGACAAGATCGAAGAGGCGTTGCGAGGTGACGGGATCAAGGCCCGCCGCAGGCTCGTCGAGAAGCAGGAGTGGCGGTTGCGTGATGGTCGCTCGGGCGAACGCAACGCGCTTTTTTTGGCCGCCGGAGAGGCCCGGTGGGAGGCGTTCTTCGTAACCGGGCAACGTCACGCTCGCGAGGCGTTCAGCTACCTTTTCGCGTACTTCGTCGTCCGTCGGCGTGAACAGGCGGCGCAGGGGAAACGCGATGTTTTCAGACACGGTCAGGTGATCGAAAAGCGCGTTGTTTTGAAACGCCATACCGATGCGGCGGCGCAAGACCTCGAGCTCAAGCGCCGCGGCCTCGCCCACGTTGACGCCGTCGATCTCCGCGAGACCTTCTTCGACCGGCAAGAGCCCCGCGAGGGTCTTGAGAAGGACGCTCTTTCCCGCAGCTCCGGGACCGATGAGCCCGTAGATGCACCCGCGCGGCACAGCGATCGTGATGTCACGCAGGACCCAGCGACGATCGCCGCGGCGCCTGTCCACAAGCCGCACACCGAGGGAATCCAGGCGAATCAAGAGAGAGCCTCAGGGGTAATGACGCGGCCGTGCGCGGAAACCGCGGAGCGGCATCGTCCACTTCGTCGGGCTCGGGTGCAAGCCTGTTGCAGACAGCACGCGTCGTTTGTGAACGACGGCGTACCTCCTTGCGCTCGCGGACGCGCTTCAGTAAGAGAGCCGCAATTGGGCCAGTGCTTCTCCGCGCCGGGCTCCGCACAAGCGGGCCGCCTCGGGAGCAAGCTCGGTCCCCCTCCACGAGAAGAGAGGCACACGTGTCCTCGCGACGCTCGAAGCGCAAGCACAAGCATGGTCGGATCGGTTTCGTCATTGAGGCGGGGCCCCCGCGTCCGAAAGCGGGCGGCGTCGACGAATGGGCGCAAGAAACCGTTCCCAATCCCGGACTCGACCTCGAGTTCCGTCTCCAAGTGCGCGGCCGATCGATGGCTGCACACCTCATCGATCCCACGACACGACAGCCTTTTTTGCCGTCCGAAGCGCTCGCCACGCTTGACGAGCACCCGACGAGCGACCGCGATGCGGTTCGTCACTTGCTCAAGTTCGAGAAGCCCGGACAGAAGCGCCCCGTCGTTGAGCTCGAAGGCAGCGACGCGGCGGAACTCATGCCGCACCTTCGCGGACGCAAGGTCGTTCTCGAACCGCAGATGATGGTCCTCAAGTGGGCCGACGACGTGCTGCGCCCCATTTTCGATCTCGAGATGGGCGCCTCGGGCGACACGGTTCAAGTGCGCGCCAGCTTCGCGCGTATCGGCGACACGCGGCGTTTGCCCATCAGCTCGGGCGCGTGGTTCGAGGGGCAACCGAGTTGGCACATCGACGCCGAGGGAATCGCGCATCCCATCGACAAACGCGTCACGCCGGCGGCCCTTCGCCGCATCGTGAAGCAACCCATCATCGCC
>CAIQDA010000456.1 GCA_903870415.1 uncultured delta proteobacterium | reverse complement strand
TGGACCGCTGCGCGTCGACGCGAAGATCGATCTCAGGTGCTCGACGAGCCGCCGGAAGAGCCGCTCGATGAACTGCCCGACGAGCCGCTCGATGAACTGCCCGCCGATCCGCTCGATGAACTGCCCGACGAGCCCCCGGAATCACCGCCGGAGCTCGAGCCGCCGCCCTTCGAAGACGAGTAAAGGTCCGCGTACCAACCGCCGCCTTTCAGAATGAAGCTTCCGCCCGAGAGCTGGCGTTGGGCGGTCTTTTCGTTGCACTTCGGGCACGTATCGAGCGCATTTTCGGTGATGCGCTGGACGGCTTCCCAAGCGTTTCCACAGGACTTGCAGGCGTATTCGTAGGTCGGCATGGCGTTTTCGCAGCGAGCTCAGGCCCCCGTGGGCCGAACGCTGACCGCTCGGGTGTATGAATCACGGGCATCGCTGTCAAGGCGCGCGAAGGGCTTGCGACGCTGGGGCCACCGTCCTATCCGATGAGGCGTCGGGTCCGAGGGGCGCTCTCCGGTTAGTCGGGTGCGTGTCAGAGTGCCGACGACTGCCAGCGGCAGCGAGCCGGCCTCGCTTTCGGAGACTCTGGTGAAGATCAAGCGCCTCGAAATCGGAGGATTCAAGTCCTTCGTTGACCGAACGGTCATCCATTTTGACCACGACGTGACGGGCATCGTGGGCCCGAACGGTTGCGGCAAATCCAACATCGTCGACGCGATTCGTTGGTGCATGGGCGAACAGTCCGCCAAGCACCTGCGCGGTCGAGCGATGAGCGACGTGCTCTTCAACGGCTCTGAAACGCGCTCGGGCAACGACTTCGCCGAAGTCACCATCGTGTTCGACAGCGCCGATGGAGACGTGCCGCCCGCTTACGCGTCGTTCCCCGAGATTGCCGTCACGCGACGCCTTCATCGAAACGGCGACAGCGAATACCTGATCAACAAGACGCAAGTTCGCTTGCAGGACGTGACCGATCTCTTCCTCGGAACGGGCGCCGGCACCAAGGCCTACTCGATCATCGAGCAGGGAAAAGTCGGCCTCATCGTCAGCGCGAAGCCCGAAGAACGTAGGCTTCTCATCGAGGAGGCCGCAGGCATCACGAAGTTTCGGTCCAAGCGCAAGCAGGCCGAAAAAAAGATGGAGCTCACGCAGCAGAACCTGTCGCGCGTGGGAGACATCGTCGCGGAGGTTGAGCGCAGCCTCGCGAGCCTGAAGAGGCAAGCGTCGAAGGCCGAACGCTACCTTTCCTACCGCAAAGAACTCGAAGACCTCCAGCTGCACGAGGCGTCGCACCGCTGGCTCGAACTCGCCATCGGGCTGCATGCCACGAACGTTGGGCTCCTCTCGTCGCGCCAGGATTACGAGGGCGCGCGCGCTCAGCTCACGGCCGGAGAAGCACGAACCGAAGCGTTGAGGCTCGACGCAACGCAGGCCGAGAGCTTTCTCGAAGCCGCGCAGAGTGCCCACTGGTCCGCGGAAAACAAGCTGCGCGCCGAAGAGGCCGCGATGATGCGTGCCCGAGACCGGCTCCTCGCGCTTGAGGAACGCGCGCGCATGGCGGCGGTCGAAACGAGTGAAGTCGAAAGCCGCATGCATCGCGTCGAGGCCGAAGATTCGGGTCTGCGCGATCAAGAGGAGATGCTCGAGGACGAAGAGGCCGTCGAACTCGACAGGCTCGAACTCGAAGAAGACGCGCTCACGACGCTACGAGAATCTCTGGTGAAATCCGAGACTTTCGCGAAAACGCTCCGGGATGCGCGTGCAACGGCCGAGGCGGCTCACGCGGGCGCCCGGGCCAAACTCGAAGCGGTCGAACGTCGTCGAACAGACCTCCTCGTGCGCTTCGAAAAGGCGCGCCTTGAGCGCGAGAGTCTCGAGTACGCGCTGCGTGAAGCGGGCGACTCGCTGAGCGACGCGCGAAAGAAACTTGCGGACGCGCAAGTGCGAAAGAACGAAACGGCGCAAACCCTCGCGGGCATCCAAGCGAGAATTCTCGCGGCGAAGTCGAGCCTCGCGGAGGCGGAAAAAGACGCCGATTCCACGAAGCAGGAGCTTTCGAAAAAGCGTTCGCGCTTGCAGGCACTCATCGAAGTCGAAGCGCGCTTCGAAGGCGTTGGCGTTGGGGCACGCGCGCTCCTTCAAACGAAGGCCCCTACCCTTCGCGGCTTGCTCGCGGACCGACTCTCGGTGCCTGCAGACTGCACGGGTGCCCTCGCGGCGCTCCTTGGCGCTCGCGTCGAAGCGGTCGTGGTTGCGAGCGAGGCTGACGGACTTGCGCTCCTTCACGAACTCGCTGGAAAGAAGAACGGCCGCGCCACCATCGTTGCGGAAACGCAGACGAATAGCCGTGATGCAGCGCCGTCTCCGCCGAATGCGACACGCTTCATCGACGTGGTGACGCGGAAGCCTGCGGACGAAGCTCTCGTGCGTTCGCTCCTTGGCGACGCGCTTCTCGTCGACACGGACGACGTCGCGCTGACGCTGCGAGCAAACGGTGAGACACGCCCCCTCGTGACCCGCGGAGGCTTCGTCTTCGACAGCGACGGCACCATCCGAGGCGGTCGTGGAGAAGAACTCGCCGCCGGGCTCCTCGAGGGCAAGCGCGAGCGCAAAGAGCTTGAGCTCCTTGTGCCTGAACTTGAGGAACGAGCTCGGGCGGCCGAAGAACAAAAACTGAGCGCAAAAGCAGCTCTTTCGGATGCAAGCACGGCGCTCGACGGTGCCCGCGGCGTCGTTCACGAAGCTGAGATCGACTTGCTCTCCGCGTCGAAGGACGCGAAGCAAGCCGAGAGCCTTGGCCTTCATGCGCGCTCACGCCTCGACGCGCTCACGTCGGACGAAGAAGACCTTCGCGAACGACTCGCCGACGTGGAAGACGAACGCGCGGACTTGCGCTCGGCCGTTGACCAGGACGAAGACGCGCGCGGTGCCCGTGATCGCGACGTGCGCGACGCGGATCAAAAAGTCGACGAAGCTCGCGAAGTCGTCGGCGCTCGCCAAGCCGCAGCGGTCGATCGCAAAGTGCGCTTGGCTGGGGTTCAGCAGCGAAAACGCAGCACCAAAGACGCCATTTCCGCGTTGCAGCGGCAACGCACCGAACTGCGCGAGCAACAGGTCCGCCTCGAAACGGAGACCGTTGAGTCGGCACGCACGCGCGAAGAGCTCGTGGTCTTGCGCGACGGCGGCGAGGAACGTTCGAAAGACTTGGTGGACACGCTTCGGTCTCGCGAGCGCGATCTCGCCTCGGCGCGCGACGGTTACGAACTCAAGAAAGCCGAACTCGGTTCCCTCGACGGCGACTTGAAAGCGCTGCGGCAACGCGAAGGCGACGTGCGCGAGAGTGTCACGCGCCTCGAGATGCAGTTGCGCGAATTCACGCTTGCGCGAGAGCACCTCATCGAGTCGGTCCGCGAGCGATTCCGCGGGCTTGAGCTCCGTACGGTCGTCGGCGACTACCACCTGCGGCCGCCACCGAACCCCGAGTCGCGCGCGCGGCTGCAAGAGCTCACCCAGCTTCTTGACCGCATGGGCAGCGTGAACCTCGACGCGGTCCGCGAGGCGAAAGAAGCCGACGAGCGGCTGCTTTTCTACACGACCCAGAAGGCCGATCTCGATGCGGCGCTCCTAGACTTGCAGCGGGCCATCAATCAAATGAACCGCGAGTCGCGACGCCTCTTCAAGGAGACGTTCGAGGCGGTCAACCTCAAGTTCCAGGAGCTCTTCCCGAAACTCTTCCGCGGAGGCCAAGCGTCACTTCGCCTCACGAACCCCGACGACCTTCTGGAGACCGGCATCGAGATTCTCGCTCAACCGCCTGGCAAGAAGCTCGCGAGCATCGAGCTCATGAGCGGCGGCGAAAAAGCCCTCACGGCCGTCTCGCTCATCTTCGCGATGTTTCAAGTGAAGCCCTCGCCGTTTTGCATCCTCGACGAGGTCGACGCCCCTCTCGATGAGGCGAATGTTGCACGATACAACGAAGCGATTCGCACGATGACGGACAGCAGCCAGTTCATCCTCATCACGCACATCAAGAAGACCATGCAGATGGTCGACGTGCTGTACGGCGTGACGATGCCCGAGCCGGGCGTCTCGAAGATCGTGAGCGTGCAGGTCAACGACTCGGCTCAAAAGCGCATGAAGACCCTCACCCCGAGCCGCGTCGCGTGAACGCTTCGCATGACGTGCTCGAGGAGCTCACGGCGGAGCTTGAGCAGAAGTGCCTTCGGGCTCTTGTGGCCGAGTGGACGGGGCTCAACCTTCTCTTCTTTCGTGGAAAGCTTCAGCGCCCTGTCTTTTCCTTGACGCGGGAGCTCTCGCGTCTTGGCTACTGGGACCGCTCCGCGCGAACGATCGCCATCAGCACGTCGTGCGTTCTCCTGAATCCATGGCCTGTGGTCATCGACGTGCTCAAGCACGAGATGGCGCATCAGTTCGTCGACGAGGTCGAAGGCGTCTTCGGCGAGTCCGCCCATGGTCCGCGATTCCGTGAGGTCTGCATGCGTCTCGGCATCGATGCGCGCGCTTCGGGGACACGACCTCGCGAGGCGAGCGACGACGATCGGGTCATCGAAAAAGTTGCAAAACTTCTGGCGCTTGCGGGGAGCAGCTCACCGCACGAAGCCGAGGCCGCGATGACGGCGGCGCGTCGCCTCATGCTCAAGCACAACGTCGAGGCCCCTGCGTCTCAGCGAGGGTACGGCACGCGTCTCCTTGGCGTCCCCAAGGGCCGCACCTCGGAGCACGAACGGCGCGTGGGCATGTTGCTCGGGGCCCATTTTTTCGTCGAGGTCCTTTGGATTCCTGTCTTCGTTCCGGCGACCGGAAAACGCGGACACATTCTCGAGATCGCGGGCACCGACGCGAACCTCGCGATGGCCGAGTACGCGTTCGCGTTCATCCACCACGCCGCCGACGATGCGTGGCGTGCGCACAAGGTCGTTGAAGGCGTTCGAGGCAACGGCGATCGTCGGCCGTATTTGGCTGGCGTTGTCGCGGGATTCCATCGACGCCTCGATGCGGAATCGGAGCGTTCGAAGAGCGAAGGCCTCGTCTGGGTCGGTGACGCCGATTTGCACCGCTTTTTCCGTGACCGTCATCCGCGCATTGTGAACGTGAAGCGCGGCTCACAAGCCCGTCACGAGGCCTTTGGCGCAGGGCATTCAAAGGGACAAAGCCTCGTACTTCATAGACCGATTACTGCCGGCACGGGTACGCACGGCCTCGCACTTCCTGCGCGGCGCGGATAGGCAATCTTCGGTCTTTCACGATCGTTGAATTCGTGGGAACGTGCGCGAAATTCATTCGGGGAGAATGATACACACATGATGCGCAAACGAATTTTGTACGGAGCGCTCCTGCTCGCCGCGTGCAGTGAGCAAATTGGACCGGAAGAGCCCAGCGGAGCGACGCCTGCGACGGGACAGTCGGGGCGTGCGTTTTCTGTCGTGATGAACACGCTCGCAGAGGGGCCAATGCCCTGGCTCGGGTCGTCGAACCTCGTCGTCGAAAACGGCACTCTTACGCTCAGTGCGATGGCAGGCATCGGCCAAGGCATCGTGCCGTATTCCATCAAACCACGCACGTCGACGGGCGGCGGTTTCGATTCGACCATCACCATCGAGGCCGAAGTGCCTGTGGGTGCGCAGCTCATCGTCGGTCGCGGACGTCTTCGCGACAGCTTGAATCAATCGGGTATCGGCGTCATCGTCGCGCCGTCCTCGACGGCGGGTGCGCCCACGAGCTTCCTCGTCGGCCTCGGCATGGGAACCTTCGAGGGTGCCTCGGCTCCGCTCGCATGCGGCGGCACGCCCCTCGGCCATTCGACGCTTGTCGTGCCAACGCCCGCAGGTCCAAGCGCCGTGACCGGAATTACGTCGCCGGATCTTGGACGGCAAACGGTCGCTCTTCCGGACGCTCCTCAACTCGCGCTCCTGTCGAACAGCCTCCTCGCAGGTCACGGTGCGTCAGCCGTTCTCGGAACGCTCCAAACGCTCACCTTCAAGTTCGAGAAGGTCGGCGACGGCGTCGGCTCCGTGTCCGCGCGCCAAGCAGACACGAACCTCTTCGCGTCGACCACGGTCGATGCCGCGACGATGGAAGGGCGTTCGCTCGCCTGCAAGCTTTCGTGGGCAACATGTGAAGCGATTTGCGCCTCGTCGTTCAACGCTCTCTTTGTCTTCGGTCGACCTTGCTCGCCGCAAGCGTGCCGCGATGGCGTTGTTGCCCTCGACGCGACGACGATCAATCCCGAGCCAGGCGACTTCTCCGGAAGCGAAACGTGTCGTCAGGGCAGCAGCTGCAACAGCACTCCGGCCGAAACCTCCGCGGTAACCCAGACCGCGAAAACAGCCATTCGCGAGGTCTTCCGCAACAGCGCGACGTCGAACGAAATCTTGTTGCAGCTCGTGCGCAACCGCTCGGGGCTTGCTCCGCGCATTCACAGCATCACTGTCGATCGTTGAGGCCCCCCATGCGAACCACCTTTCTCACGCTCGCGCTCGGTCTCACGTTCGCCGCTCAGGCCTCCGCCGATGAGGCTGCTCCGCCGCCCGCGGCTCCTGAAGCAGCAGCCCCTGTCGCCGCGCCTGCGCCCCCGCCCGCGGCTCCTGTCGTGACGACACAAGCGGCTCCCGAACCTGTCCTTGTCAAGGCTCCGGAGCCCGTCGTCGTCGCACCTGCGGCAACGCATGCAGCGGCCGCCCCTTGCGACTGCGATGACACGCGCAAAGAGACCCTGTCCTTTGGCTTCTCGACCGGCATGCGCACAAATATGGCGCTCCTCGGCGACACGATCGCCAAAGACGGCACCATCGAGCTCGGCTCGGGAACCGCTCTTCGCGCCCTCGGCGGAACGAAGAACGTCTTCCAAAGCGACAAGGACGACGCGGTCCTCGTTCACAACTCGGCGAGCACAAACTCCGCTTACAAGTTCCTCGACAGTTCGACGAACGGCGGCGCTCTCATGGGCCTCACGGTCGGCGGCGAAGTCAAACTCGAACTCGCCAAAATTTTGCACCTGCCGCTCTTTGTTCGCACGGGTGCAGAATACACGTTCCGCATTTCGGGCGGTAACCACGAGCGCACGCTCGGAAGTGCGATCGAAAACGGAACCCCGCTCGGCGGAGCTGTGCGTGAGGCCACCGGCGGCGTCACCGGCGGAACGATGAGCTACGCCTTCGACTCGTCGTGGCTCGAAGTTCCGCTCACGATCGGCTTGAGCATTCCCGTCGAGGGCGGCCATCGCGTCTACGGCGGCCTCGGGCCCAGCTATTACCGAGGCAGCTGGTCGGTTCAGGTCGACATGGACGAGCGTTACGTGCGCGCGGCCACGACACTCCTCGACGGTAATACGGTGTATGGTCCTCTCGTCAAGAACGCCATTCACGACAAGGTGAGCTTCGATTGGGCCGGCCTCGGGTTCAACTACGTGCTCGGTCTCGAAGCGCGCCTGAGCGACCGCGACGTACTCTTCTTCGAGTATGCCGCGACCGGAGGTGCCGACACGCGCTTCTCGAGCGCGCCTAGCCCCGACGTTCAGCGCTTTCTCACCGCGGTCAACAGCGGCGTCTCCGGCGGCGTCGTGCTGCCCGCATCTGCGGACGACCGATTCCTCAAGCGCATCGCATACCCTGTCGTACTCGGCGGCGGCTTCTTCCGTCTCGGCTATCGCTTCTACGCACTCTGACGCCGAAGCGGGCTCGACCCGTGATCATGAGCGCTCGCGGCCATCTCGGTCGCGGGCGTTTTTTATGCAGAATGCATGCTGTCTAGCGAGCGCGTCGACGACGAAGAATCGCGACGAGGATTCCCGCGGCAGCAGCGACCGGAAGGTTTTGGTTGGTCGATCGACTCGGCACGACGCGACAACCACAGCCTCCATCACCGTCGCTCGCGCCTGCTGGCACGGTGCTCCCGTCAGAACCTGCGGAAGCGTCCGCGCTCGCATCGCTCACGGTGCCCGCATCGCCCGCCGGCACCGCGCTCCGCACGGAAGGACCGCCCATACGCAAGCTTGCATAATACATTGAGTCGTTCCAGCCCTGCGAATCGCCGTACTCGCTCACGTGGTGCAGCGCACCCGTGCTGCCATCGGCACTCGGCGAGCAGCCGTACCCCTGCGCATCGCGAGCGCACACGTCCGCACGCCCGTCGCCGTCGACATCGCCAAACGCGATGGTCTCGTAGCGTCCCGACACGTCGTAGCCATCCGAGTCCGCAAGAACCGTCGACGAAAGCACCGACGCGAACGCGCCATTTTCAAAGCCGTAGCAACGAAGACCAAGCGCCGCGCGCGCGCACAGATCGGCACGTCCGTCGCCGTTCACGTCGGCAACACGCAAGGTTGCGCGGTACTTTTCAGCGCTCCAGCCGTCGGCGTCCTTCATCGCATTCGCGAGGATTTCTGGCCCGAATCCAGCGCCTGTGGAAAGCGCACAACGAAGTCCGGCAATGCCACGCGCGCAAACGTCCGCACGCCCGTCGCCGTCCACGTCCGCGAAGCGAACGCTCGTGAAGTACTTCACGTCGCCCCAGCCCGAGTCGTCGGACCACGCAGGACCGGCGAACGGTGCACCGAAGGTCGTTCCATCGAAACGTGCACACTGCACGCCATCCGGACTTCGGATGCATGCGTCCCGCATTCCGTCTCCATCGACGTCCGCGAACGCGAGGGTGCTCCAGGTGCGAGGGCGATCGAAGCCCGCGGCGTCGGACCACGCAGGCCCTGCGATTTCGGCCGCAAAGCCCGCGCCGGTAGAGAGGTGGCAAACGACGCCTTTCGCGGCACGCGCGCAGAGGTCATCGCGACCATCGCCGTTCACGTCGACGAGGCGAATCGTTTCGGCGAACTTCGGAGCGTTCCAGCCCGTCGCGTCGGACCAGCCTGGACCGGCAACGGAAGCCCAGCCGCCCGAGGCCTTCGACACTTGGCAAACGATGCCCGTCGACGCGCGCATGCAAAAATCGGCACGCCCGTCGCCATTCACATCCCCCGCGCGCAGGGTCGGGTGCACGTTTTCCCCATCGAAGCCCGCTGCGTTTGACCAGGGAATCACCGCGGGACCGTCGACGAAGCCGCTCGCCGTCGAGAGCTTGCACACTACACCCGTTGCCCCGCGACCGCAGATGTCGGCTTTGCCGTCGCCATCGACGTCGCTCGTGGTCGCCGGCGCGAACACCGCCGCGTGCCTCGCGACGAAGTCGAGTTCACAAACGTCGCCTTCGTCGCTCTGACCGTCGCAATCGTCGTCGCGGCCGTTGCAAATCTCAACAGACGGAACGCACGCGGTAACGCCGGCGAGCGCTTCGAGTTCGGCGTACGTCCCGTCGAAAACGTTGACGTCGATGTCTCCGGAGATGCCGCTCGACGAACCCGTGGACGCATACTGCCAGAATGTCCATGTGGTCCACGGGCGCGGCGTGTCGGGACAGCCGCTCACATAGGCCGCAAGCCAGAGCGGATGATTGAGAAAAGCGGCCGATTGGACATTATCGTTCCAAAAGTACTTTCCAGTGTAAATGATGGGTTTCTTGCCGGTTCCGCGCTCGACGATATCCACCCAGTCGGAAACTTTCTGCGCGTAGGCCGCGGGCGTTACGCCGTTTGGCGTCTGCTCGACGTCGATAACGGCGGGCAAATCTCCAGCGCCAAGGCGTCCAAGTTCATTGACGAGCAGGTTTGCCTGCGTCGCGGCGTCCTGTGCCGGGAGAAAGTACTGGTAAGCGCCGCGCAAAAGGCCGGCGGCTTTTGCCTCGGTCCAATTGCGCCGAAACGTCGAGTCGATGCCGACTTGCCCGCCGTAGCTCAGCCGCATGAACGCGAAACGCTTACCGGAAGCGCGAACTTGAGGCCAATTGATGCTCGGCCCCTGCCACGTGGAGACGTCGAGACCTTCGACCTTATTGGCTCCTGCGCAATATGTGACGGCCTGACCTTGCGAATCGACACCGTCGCCGTCCGCCGGATCGCGTGACGCGCACCCGAAAAGGAGCCCGGAAGCCAAGAGAACACCGGTCAGAACGCCGCGATTGGCACACACCATCATGGTTCAAGCTTACACCGACCCGCACGTGCGCAGCGAGCGAGGACCGCTTCAAACGCTGATTTTTTTCGGCGATGCGAGGTTGTGCAGTGCCCTCGCTCGTGGTTCGTTACCGACGCTCCCTACTGGGTGCCCGGAAGCTCGAAACATGGACGAAGCGGTTCGCGAATTTTTGCAAGAAAGTACGGAGAACCTCGATCGGGTCGATCGGGATATCCTCGACCTCGAACAGGACGCGAGTGCGACGCAGCCCATCGCCAGTCTTTTTCGCACAATCCATACGATCAAAGGCACTTGCGGCTTTTTCGGTTTTGGCCGCCTCGAGAAGATCACGCACACCGGGGAAAACATTCTCGGTCGCATTCGCGACGGCAAGCTCGCGTGGGGCCAGGACATCGGCAACGTTCTGCTTGAGATGGTCGATGAGATTCGGCGCATCATGGCGCGCATCGATCAGAACGGCGAAGAGGGGCCCGGCGACGACAGCGCCCTGCTCGCGAAGCTCGCTGAAATTCTTGAGGAAAGCGGCGGCGCGACGAAGCCCTCAAGCCGACGCGCGGTGCCTCCAAGTTTGGGCATCGGCACGCCAGCGACACAAGCTCCCGTCCAGCTCGCTCGCTCCGCGCCCCCGCCCGCTCCAGTAGCCGCGCCGGTTCCAGTTCCGCTCGCTGCGCCCGCGTCGAACGCGCTCACGTCCGGTCGCGACGCAGTTGCAGCCGGCGACAACCATGGTGAAACGAAGGCGGCCGGCGATCAAACGGTGCGCGTGCACGTCGAGCTCCTCGACAAGCTCGTGAACTTGGTCGGCGAACTAGTGCTCGTGCGCAATCAAGTGTTGCAATATGCATCGACCGTCGACGACCCGGCGTTCGGTCCGATCGTGCAGCGGCTTGGGCTCATGACGACCGAGCTCCAAGAAGGCGTCATGAAAACGCGCATGCAGCCCATGGCGAGCCTCTGGGGCAAGCTTCCGCGCATCGTGCGCGACGTGGCCATGCAGTGCGGCAAGCGCGTTCGCCTCGACACGGAGGGCGCCGAAACGG
>CAIQDA010000455.1 GCA_903870415.1 uncultured delta proteobacterium | reverse complement strand
CGTTCGTCACGCCCTTCCGCTCAACCTTCTTCGCGTGCCCCGGCACCACCTCCGCACGCAGCGCCGCGTTCGAGGCCAGCACCCCCGCGTACCTCGTCAGATGAAATCGCGGCGGCGGCACCATCGCGCACAGGCGCGCAAGCAGGTCCTCCGGTGTCAGCACCACAGCTCGCGTCCCGTCGCGCCACGGCTTACGAAACGCATACTCCACACAGCCGTCGTCTCGCTCCGTGAGCCTTTCGAGGGCAATCGGCGGCCTCGTCACATAGCGGCAGCAACACGACGCCGCTTCGAGCGGTGAAATTGCCTGCGCCATTGGGGCGAGCGGTGGTTGGAAATCATGCGCCCAAGAGGCGCCCCATCGTCATTCCCGCGAACGCGGGAATCGAAAAAATGGCTGGGTAGCCGCGGCTGTGTCGCCGACAAAGGGTCCACTCCCCGCGCCCATGATACGATCATATGATACGATCGACTTGATGCCGCGTAAGCACCCTTACCGCCCCCCGTTCACGCTTTCGCCGGAGATTGTCGGGCTCTGCGAAGACATCCACCGCCGCATCGGGGCGCTCGACGCGCTGCCGGGGGCCACGCCGCGCGTGCAGCTCCGTCGGCGGAGCCTCGTTCGTACGGTGCAGGCCACGGTGGCGATCGAGGGCGGCGCGTTCGACGAAGCGCATGTCACCGCGCTCCTCGAGGGGCAGCGCGTCGCGGGCTCGCCGTCTGCAATCGCCGAGGTCGCGAACGCGCTCCGTGCGTACGAGGCGGCGCCGCAATGGGCCCCTGGCCGACGGAAGGACTTGCTCGCGGCCCACTCGATGCTCATGAAGGGACTCTCGGACGAGGCGGGGCGTTTTCGCCGCGGGGGCGTCGGCGTTCTCCAGGGCGACCGCGTGGCGCACGTGGCTCCGCCGGCGGGGCGCGTCCCCGAGCTTGTCGAGGACCTGCTCGACTTCGTTGCGCGCGATCACGAGGTGTCCCTCCTGCTTCGCGCTGCGCTCTGCCACTACGAGCTCGAGTTCATCCACCCATTCGCGGACGGAAATGGTCGCATGGGGCGCCTCTGGCAGCACCGCATTCACCTCGATTTGCATCCCGTGTTCGCGCATGTCCCTGTCGAATCCACCGTGCGCGATCGGCAACGCGATTATTACGCGGCGCTCGGCGCCTCGGACCGAAGCGGTGATGCGGCGCCGTTCCTTGCGTTCTCGCTCCGCGCGACGCGCGACGCTTTGGGGGAATTCGCCGCCGAACTGCGCCCCGAGCCCGCCACCGCCGCGACCCGCCTTGCGCGTGCTCGTGCCCACTTTGGTTCGGCGAAGTTCGCGCGCGCCGAATACGCGCGCCTCTTCCCGGCGATGTCCCTCCCGACCGCGAGCCGCGACCTGCGCAAGGGCTTGGACGAAGGAGCCCTCGAGCGCGAGGGCGACCAAGCGACGGCGCGCTATCGGTTTCGGTGAGCAATGCCGTGGTGGGACCCTGGCCTCGCCTCCATACAGGGCTTGCACCAGGTGGCGTAAAACTCCGCGGCCACGAGACGAACGCCTGGCTGAGAGAGCCACTCGGACACGCGTAACGCGTCAGGTGAAAACGCGGCGGCGGCACCATGGCGCAGAGGCGTGCGAGCAGATCTTCGGCCGTCAGCACCACTGCCCGCGTCCCGTCGCGCCACGGCTTACGAAACGCAACCTCGACACATCCGTCGTCTCGCTGCGTGAGCCTCTCGAGGGCGATCGGTGGCCTCGTCACATAGCGGCATAACCGCTCCAGCGCATATGACATACAAACCACGAGTCCACGCCACGCGTCCTCAAGCGATTGTCTTAACGCTGCCGGCATTCGGTCGATTTGCGGCCATCGCGGTTCTCCGTTGAAGCTCTGGGCTTTCCCGTTCACCAGTGGGCGGCGGGGCACGGGGGGAAGAAGAGCCGGCCTAGTCGCCGGCGTAGCGGCCACCGTTCATGAGGCCGGGGTACATGGCGCGGTACATCGAGCACGCCTCGCG
>CAIQDA010000454.1 GCA_903870415.1 uncultured delta proteobacterium | reverse complement strand
CCGACGTAAAGCCCATATCCGCTCGGATTCGTGACAACGAGTCGGTGCGTGCCGTAGTCGTAGCCGTCGAAGAACGCGACACCGTTTACGTTCCGCGTCGTTAGACCCAGAATGGGAAGGTAAGAGCTCGACGAAGCGCCAATTTCAGTGCTTTGCCCGTTGTTTGGCGAACGAGAATACACGCCAATTGCCGAGCCGTTCGTCGCCAGTTCGACGCTCGGAACGATGAAGGTGTTGCCCCAACCGTCGGACCCGTTCCCGGTGATTCCGTTGGCGTCATGCGTGATGCCGCCCGAAAACACGAGCCTGAAGGCCACGTCGAGATCGCGCGAATCTTTCAGATTGAATTTATGCGCCTCTTGCGTTCCGCCAACGAATGGATAGACGGCCTTCATCTTTGTCCAGAGGCCGTCCGCCTTCAACCCCGTCACGAGCGTATCGATCGCGGCCGATTGGGTCGCGTCGCTTATGCCGGCTGCCGCAATGAACGAACTGGCTTCGCTGTCGATGGCGCTCGCGGTTTGGCACGTGGCACCCGAGTACCCGGCGGCGCACGAGCATGTCCCTGAAGCGCTGAAGGCGCTGTTCGCGCACGTGTAGGAAACGGTGCCCGCGTAGTGAGCCGCGTCGCACGCGACGGTGCCGGTTCCGTCGGACACATGGGTTTGCGTGGCTCCCGTGACTGTGACCGCGCAATCGCCCGCGCCCGTGGCTCCGGTCGCACCTGTGGCGCCAGTTGCCCCCGTCGCGCCTGTGGCTCCCGTCACGCCGGTCGCACCGGCCGAACCCGTTGCCCCCGAGGCTCCGGCGACTCCGGTGGCCCCGTTGCATGCATACGACGTATGCGCGCCGGCTTGTTCCGAGCTATCGAGCGCTCCGTTGCCGTTCGCGTCCACGTAGAAAACGAGCTTGTACCCGCCCGATTCGCAGTTTGCGCCCGCAGGCTCGGGGGTCAGGCTGACGAGGGTGTTCGACCCTGTGGCTCCCGTGGCTCCGGTCCCAGCGCTTGCGCCTGTGGCTCCGGTTACTCCCGTCGCGCCCGTCGCGCCCGTCGCGCCCGTCGCGCCCGTGGCTCCCGTGGCTCCGGTTGCGCCTGATGCGGCGCCCGCGTCGCCGGGGGCCTGCATACCGGACACGGCCATCCATGCGCCATTGTTGCAGAGTGCAACCGTACCCTCGGCCACGGACAGCGCGACTTGCAAATCCGTCGTCGCATCGCACGGCGGCCTCGACGCATCACTGTCGTAACGAACAAGCGCCTGCCCGACGAGCTTGGTCGAACCTCCGCACGCGTGAATCCCGAGAGAAAGCAGGGAAAGTCCCACGACCGAGAACACGCCTATTGCTAGTTTCATCTGAGCCGGAAACTAGATCCAAAGCCGCCGAGGGGGAAGAAAATCGCCGGTCTTCGTCCTTTTGCGCCCGACGCGGCTTGTTCGCGCGCAGCCCGCTTTCATCGCGCGATTGATTCGGCGACATTCCCCCGATGACCACGCGCGAAGAAGAACTCGGAACCTTCGAGATGCTCTGGGACTGTGGCGCGTGCGGCACTGGCAAACTCCTCGGCGTGACCCATCGCCACTGCCCGAACTGCGGCAGCGCGCAGGAGGCGTCGCGACGCTACTTTCCCTCGGACGAAGAGAAAGTTGCCGTCGCCGATCACCCGTACACGGGCGTCGATCAGCAATGTGCGGCGTGCGGCGCACCGAGCGCTTCGGCCGCGGTGCATTGCCCCAATTGCGGCGCGCCCCTCGGCGAGGGCAAAGCGGTCGCGATGAAAGCGCACGAGCGAGTCGCGGAAGGTCAGCCTTTTTCGGCGTCGCATGGCGCTGCATCTCCACAGAGCGCCCCGAGCGAGATGCATGCAGAACGCAAGCGTCCGCCGTTCCACATTTTTGCGATCCTTGCGGTGATCGCGCTCGCGCTCTTTTTCGCGTGCCGCAAGAAGCCCGCGACGCTCGAAGTCGTCGCCCACCATTGGAGCCTTGAGCGCACCATCGAAACCTTTGCACTCACGACCATGAGCGCATGGAGCGACGAGGTTCCGCCCGCCGCACAAGCGGTGAGCTGCCATCGGGAGACCCGGTCGACGCGGCAGGTTCCCGACGGGGAAACGTGCGAACGCGTGCGAAAAGACCTGGGAAACGGCGCCTTCAAAGAGTTGCGCGAATGCACGCCGAAGTTCCGCGACGATCCCGTCGAAGGAGATAGATGCACCTATCAAGTGCCCGCATGGACGATGGCGCGCCGCGATCGTTCCGACGGAGAAGGCATCGCCTCCCCTCGCCGCTTCACGAGCCCAGGCCCGACGCGCTTGGGCACGTGCCTCGGGTGCGAGCGCGAGGGCACGACGACCACGGTCTTTGAAGTCGACGTTCGGATTGTCGACACGGGCAAGAGCGAGCGCTGCGCGATGCCCGAAGCGCAATGGCTCGCCCTCCGTGATGGGCAGGAGATTCAGGGCAAAATGCGAGCACTCACCGGCGGCGTCGACTGCTCAAGCGTACATTGAGGCAGCCTCGACAGTCTCTGCAGTCTACACGCATCAGCGGCCCGCGAACAAGGCGCTTGCCGTCGTCAGCTCAGCCGGAACGCGGCCCCCATTGTCGCGCTGGGAGCAACGCTTCGTCGCGGTGATCCGCCTCGCGCAACCCCGCACGTTCGCGTAATCGTCGAGGCGTTGAAGCGCCGCACGCACGCCGCGGGCACTCGCGCGTTCACCCTTCTGCTCGTGAGACCACTCCATGCAAGCTGATCCAAACGCCAAGCCTTTTGCTCGCTGGGCCGGTTACGCGCTCTCCGGCCTCGTCACCCTCGCCTTTGTGGCGAGCGCCGCCGGAAAACTCACCGCGCAGCCACCGCTCGTCGACATGCTGGTCAATCACCTGGGCTTCTCGGCGAGCAGCATCACAGGCATCGGCGTCATCGAGGTTGTGAGCGCGGTGCTCTTCGCCATTCCTGCCACCGCGCCAATCGGTGCCGTGCTCCTCACGGGTTACCTTGGCGGAGCGGTTTGCTCGCATGTGCGCGTCGGCGATCCGTTCATCTCGCCCCTCGTTCTCGGCACGCTCGTGTGGGCCGGACTCGCGCTCCGTGACCGGCGCGTCCTCAAAGTGATTCCGCTCTTCGGCGGCGACGCGTCCAAAGAATAATCGTCAACGCTCTTGCGCGTTACGACGCGCTGTCGCGCCCGCGGATGACGGAGATGGCAGCGGCCGGCCCCATCGTGATGCCCCCGAGCGTGCGCCGCGGAGGCGGTTCGACGATGGGTTCGTAGTGCGCTGTCGCGAAGAACGTGCCGAGGACCATGCGCATTTGATACGCGCCAAACGAGGCACCGATGCAGCGACGCGCGCCTCCACCAAACGGTGCGAAGACAAACGGGCCGTACTTTTCTTTGAGAAATCGCTCAGGTTGCCACGCGTTCGGCTCGCTCCACTCGGGCTCATGGCGGTGCAAGAGCGTCGTCGCAAGCGCCACGGCTTTGCCTGCCTCGATGGCGTGACCGCGAAACGTGAATGGCTTCACGGCAAGGCGCGGCACGATCGGAACCACCGGATGAAGGCGCAGGGACTCGTTGCAGACTGCACCTAGATACGGGAGGTCTGCAAGCACTGCCGCCGAGGGCTTGGAGCCATGGGGTGCGAGTTCGGCGCGAAGCGACGCCATCGTCGACGGGCTCGCGAGCGTGTATCGCGCGGCCCAAACCAGGGCCGTCATCGTCGTGTCGTGACCCGCAACGATGAGCGTTCGCGCCTCGTCGACAAGTTCGTCGTCGGTCAGAAGCGTTCCATCGTCGTAGCGCGCGCGCACGAGGAGACTCAAAATGTCGTCGCGACCGTCGTCGGGGTTCTCGCGCCGATGGCGAATCTCATCGTGAAGCAACGCCACTGCCGCGTCGCGCGCCTTGGTGAAACGGTCCCACGGCCCCACCCCGAGCATCGGCCGCCGCAGCGCCGGCACCACAAGGAGCGCGGGCACATACGACGCGAGCATTGAGGAAATCGCCTCGCGCATCGCGGTGCCGCGGGCGTCGTCGCGCATGCCGAGGACCGCATGCAGAATCACCTCCAGGGTGATGTGCTGCATCGTCGTCTGAAGGTCGAAGGCGCTGTGCGGGGGGATGCCCTCCATGGCCACTCGCGTACGCTCGCACATGACCTCGCCATACGCGCGCATGCGGTCACCGT
>CAIQDA010000453.1 GCA_903870415.1 uncultured delta proteobacterium | reverse complement strand
GGGAGAATCGTCGCAGTTCGGAACGCGCGATCCTTGTCGAAGAGGTCCTGGACGCCTACGTCGCGAACCGCCGTGATGACGGGTCCGCCTTCGGGCTGGATGCGCACACGACTTCCGCGAAGGAGCCCGGCCACGCACGCCTTCACGACCCCGCCCGTGTAACCGTACGGGGGCCGCGCGAACTTGCCGAGGAGATCCGATCCACTCACTCCCTGCTCGACGCGCACGTACTCGAGAACCTGCTGCGGCACGACGCCCCTGCACGAGGGGACGAGCTGCCCCATGTCGACCTCGAGGAGACCAAGGTCGTCCGACATGAACTTCGGCGAAGGGCCGGAAAGCGTCACAGGGAGGAGCTGCGCGAGCTCGCTTGGCTGCACCTGGGTCGCATTGAAGAACGGGAAGAGGGTCTTGAGCACCTGCGCCGCCGCACCGTGAAGCACCGCCGGGAACGAGGCTCCGATATCCGCGGGCTGAAGCACTCGAGCACGGAAGTAGATGGTGCCCTCAAGCCACGCCTTCGCGACGGCGCTCCGCAGCTCTTTCTCGAGGCTTTCCTCGATGCGGTTTTCCTCCTGCTGAAGGAAGACGCGCTTCATCGGCGACAGCGCGTCGCGCCGATCGCGATAGCGGCGCACCATGGCCTCCGAACGAAGGAGCTCGCGGGCCACTGTGGTGATCGCCTCACCATCGCCGGCGACCCAAACGATGCGGTCCGCAAAGGTGGACTCCCCGCTTTGCTTTATCCATGCAGTCTGCAAGCGCTGGTCCGCAGTCAACAATCGCAAGTCGACGAGGATGGCTCCGTCGTCGCGAGGATCGACGAGCGTTGCCTCGGTCACACGTCGACCATCGGAGAAGCGCGCGGACCAGGGAAAAGGCCGATTTTCGAGCTTCGGCTTGTCCGTGGTCTCGATGAGATACTTAAGTGTATTTTGCACCGAGGCCATCACCGCTTCGGCGTTGACCCCGATGTCGCGGCGCTCGCGCTCCCACTCCTCGCCCGCGGAAGACTGTATTTTGTAACCGTGTTTCTCCGTGTAGGAGAGCAGGTTACGGCGACGAAGGTCTTCGAGGACTTCTGTGACCTCGGGCTGCATGTTGTGGCAGTCAACGCGCTCGCAGAGGCACTGCGCGACGAGGCGCGGCTCCGTCGCGATGGTCTCTTGAATGAGCTCGAGGAGCGCCACCGCCTTCGCCACGCGGAAATGCAGCGGGGTGCCCGTGTTCACACACTCGGCCATGATGCGCGCCAGCGATGCCTGCGTGTCGCTGTCCAGCGCGGTGTGCTGCACCTCGTAGATTTGGTCGAGCGTAACGAGCGCTCCCACCGGCTTTTCCGCAAGCTTCTGGCCACGAAAAAGCTCTCCGAGAAGCTGGAGCAGCCCGCGGATCGCTTGGTCGTCCCCCTGGGCACGCGAGGAGCGGAGGCGGAGCGCCGTCGTGAGCTTCAGGATGAGGTCCACCTGCTCGGGGAGCATCGGGTAAAAGTCGACGAACTCCTCGGGCGTAACGTGCTCGCACGAATAGGCGTAGAGCTTGAGCGACGAGCGGTTCCGCTCGAAGAGAGCCCGCAGCTCGGCCTCGCGCGCAGGCTTCTTTTGGAGCAGTCGCTTGTGCACGACGTCGCGGATGTTCGTCGGCGCGAGGTGCACGCGAAGGCGCGGAAGAAACCTGTCCTTCATCTTGACGAGGAAAGAGTCGTCCGCGTCCTCCTCGATCTTCTGCTGGCCGAGCGCGAGGAGCCAGCACTTGCCGCCGAGCTTCGAGCCGAGGAGTTCGGCGAAGCTGCGGAGGCGCTCGACCCTGTCACCGTGAGCGAGGACGAACTGCGAGACCTCGTCGATGACGAAGAAGAGCGTGGCACCGGGCTTGCGAAACCGGAGCATGTCGCGGATGGCACTGACGGCCTCGTCGGGCGAGAGGCTGCGTTGGTGGATGCCTGCGCGGCTCTCAAACCAGCTTGTCGGCTCCTTGTAACGCTCGGGGAACATCGAGGCCATCACGCAGGAGAAGTCCTCCTCCGCGAGGGCGCGGTCACGGCATGCGGACCATGGCTTTCCAAGGGTTTCCTCGGCCATCCGCTCGAAGCGCTTCCATTCGCCATCGCGCTCGAGCTTGAGCTCGAACTCGGCGACCTGCGGGTCCGTCGAGCAATACTCGAGACGGCGCTGCAACTGCTTCACGGCCGCGGTGTGGATGTGCTCGCCGTGGCCGGTCGCAGCTCCGATGTCGAAGATGACGGCGATCGGGTCGACCTTCGAGCGGAGGCGCGTCCACGCATCACGAAGTTCCGCCGCCTTCGACGACGTGTCGCGAGCAAGCCACGCCTCCGCGACAGAGCGCCCGTCGGGGAGCGTATCGCCGTTCAGCGCGAGGCCTAGAATCTTGGCGAAGCTCGACTTGCCCGAGCCGTAGAAGCCTGAGATCCACGCATTCGGGAGGTCGGCGCCGCCGGGTTTTTCGAGCTCCGCGACGATGTTGGAAAGCAGACGCACGTACTGTTCGTGGATGCCGTCGGGCACACGCCGATAGTTCGGATGCTTCTCGTTCCAGCCGCCGGTGATGATGTACTCGCCGATCTCGGCCGCCACCTTGGTGGGGCTCTGGTCGTGAAAGTGAACGACCGGCGAGATGTCGCGGGTCACATCGGCAAGGAAGAGGTCGCGGATGAAGTCGTTCTCGCTCATGGGTAGATCCGAGGGCGGTAGTCGTGGTCGGGCTCAAGGACGCCCATGAAGGAAAGGCCGCTGCGCGCACCGCGAGTGCCCGGGTAAAGAAGGACCGCGGGCACGTTGCCGGTGCGGCCGTCGAGGTGGCGCAAGAGCGCCGAGGATCGAAAGAACGGGAAGAGTGCACCGGCACGACCAATGATCGCGAGTGTGCGGTCGACGCGGTCCGGGTGCGCCTCGGTGTAGTCTGCAATGACCTTCGCGCAGTCCGCGGCGATGCCTTCGGGACCGTCGATCAGAGACTCGAGCTTGGGCGTGAGGTAGTTGAGCCCACGCTCGTGCGACTTGCTCGCCATCGTCCGCTCCATGGCGATCACGCGCTCGACCCAGTCGCCCCCCTGGGCTCGCACGCGGTCGAGGAAGAGTCGATGCAGGTCGATCGACAGAACCGCCCATCCACTTCCGACGAGCTCCTGCGCTAGGCCTTGGACGAGGCCACGCAGCTTGAACTCCTCGCGGGGTTCATATTGGAGGATCGCGAAGCGGTAGTTGCGCATCGTGCTGATGCGTGGACCGTCGTCGTGGATCAAGTCCTGACGGAGCGCATGCACCGCTACGTCAAGTGGCGACGCGTTCATTGGAATCACGCCCGCGGCCATCAGGACGCGTCTCCTGCGAGGAGTACGGGCTCCGGGTGCAGCGACGCTTCGGACCACGCTGCCAAGTCGACATAGTGCCAGCCGAAGTCCACGAGGTCTGCCTGGCGGCGAAACGCAAGCGACGGCAGGGTTCGGAGACGGTCTTCGAGGAGGCCTTGTTCGAGGCCAACAGATGCCAGGTAAGGGTTCGAAAGAAGCGTTCCCTCGAAGCGGATCTCACGAAGCAAGTACATGAGGTATGCAAGCGCCTCGTCACTCACACGCGGGAGCGCCAACTTGCGCGGATCACGGTTCGTGGCGACGACGCCGGCAGCGTAGGCCGCCGAGAGCAGCTTGCTCGCGAACTGAATTCGTGAGGCGAGCGTCCATCGCTCGGCGCCGTTCGTGACGACCCAGGCGACAACCGCGTCGCGCGTGATCTCGTTGCGGCCGACAGCGCGGCGCTCGGGGAGGAAAGAGCCCGTGAACGCGCGGTAGAGCGGGTCCGCAAACTGAAGATGCCAGTGGGCGATGACACGACGCGTGTCCGGCGTCATGTGCGGCCACTGGTGGAGGACACGGAGCGCAGCCGGGATGGCGTCGAAGC
>CAIQDA010000452.1 GCA_903870415.1 uncultured delta proteobacterium | reverse complement strand
TTGCCCACGTGACCTAACCCACGTGACTTTCGCTCAGCTGTCAGCACCGGTTGCCCGTGTGCCCGCTTTACGAATGTATGGTTCAGTTTTCAGAGACCGAGGGCTTCACCGCTTTCGCTGGTGCGCCGTCGAGGGAGGCTGGAGGTAGGCTTGCTTCGCCTCCGCGTCAAATTCTTTTTTCAGTTTCGTAACGGCAACGTCTTCGGCCGCCCATAAAACTAGCGCGCCGTCAAGACAAAGTACGCGATCGCGCCGATTCCGCCCGCAGCCACGACGCCTCCGACGAACGCGAGGAAGACGACGGCTTTTGGGTCGAGACGCGAGGTCTCGGGCGCCTGGGACTTGGCGACGTTGCCTGGAACGGACGGGAATCGCCCTTGCGCGCTGGTCGGCGCTGTCCCGAGAGCGTTTGCCGATCGGGACGCGGGCGCAGCTCCGGTCCTCGAGAGAGGAGAGCTTTCGGTCACCGCGCTTCGAGCGAGGTCGGCCACGACGTCGGCGTCTTTCGGGTCCGCGCCCTCGGCCATCGACGTGAACCAGCTATGGGCTTCGCGCGAGAACATGGCGGTCGGTCGATCTTCTTCGAAGACCTCGTCGTCGTCGCTGGGTTTGCTTGGGTCACTCGCCATCGCTCGAGTTTACGGCCGTCGCTTCGGCGATGAAAGGGGCGTCGCAGTTCGTTTGCGCGACACCTTCTTCTTTTCAGACGGAGCGGCGGTCCGCTCGGCGATCGCGCGCCAATCGTGAAGCGTTTGAAGCGCGTAGGTCAGCGACTCGAAGTACGGCTTGTCGATCGTCTCGAGAAGAGACAGGAGTTCGGCCACGACGACGGTCGCGTGCATCGGCCCCATGGTTTCGTCGATCGCGGCTCGGGCGCACGTCGCCACGAAGCGCGATCCCATCCGTGCAATCGAGCGTCGAAACGCTTGCTCCACCTGTTCGTACGCTTCGGGCCCGCGCGCACCGGTCAGCCGGTGGAGGCTTTCGCTCGCGGCCTTGTTAGGCTTCGCCCCCCTTTGGCTGGCGTCGCTCGCGTCTTCTGCACTGCATGCAGATTGCAAGGAACTCGCGATTTCGACCGCTCCACCTTCATGCAACAGAGCAACGACGCGCCCTCGTGCGTCGCCTGTCGTAGACTGCGCCCACTGCGTCAGAAACCGCAGAACCAGGCCGTCAAGCGCGACCGCAAGGGCTTCGCCAGAGGATTCCCTTCGAAGGAGCCATCCGTCCACGATCTCAAGCGAGCTGTCGACCGTCCCCAAATTCAAGGAAACGTTCCCCGCGTTTTCGGAATAGGCACGATTTCCACGCGGCGATTTTGAGCGCGCGATTCATCGTCGACGTTTGGCGTGATGGGGCGGTGCTCGCCGAAGCCTGCGGCGAAAACGCGCGTTTCGGGCACTCCCGCGCGAACGAGCGAACGCATCACTGTAAGGGCGCGCTCCAGCGAGAGCCTCCAGTTGTCGTGGAACGGCCCCGCGTGAATGGTGAGGTCGTCGGTGAAGCCGCTCACCATGACGCTGTCGTCGCAAGTTCCGAGGTACCGGAGCAGCGGCGGCGCAAGGGAGGCCACGATCGTCTCGCCCTCGGGCGTGAGCTTCGCCTGATTCAGCTCGAAGAGGACGTTCGCCAGGATACCGATGCGTCCGTCGAGGACTTGGATTTCTCCAGCGCGAATGTTCCCCGCAAGCGCCTGCTCAAGGAGCTCAAGGCGAGCGAGTCTCTCGGGCGAAACAGCAGTCTTCCCCTCCGCCATGACCTCGGCACCCGGCGGCGGCGCATCGTCGCCTGCACGCGGAACCATCGACACGGCCACGACCGTGAGCACGAGCGTTCCGATGACGAGTGCAAAGGCGTCCGCCACCGCAGCCCACACATAGCTCGCGTCTTGTCGCGATCGGTTACGCGTATATTTCACGGACGTACCCCAGCGCCGCGCACGCTGGCCACCTCGTCGAGGAGTCTCTGCTGCAGCACTTGCGACGCATCGAACCAGCGACGCGCTTCTTCCAGGCACGCCACGAAGGCGGCGCGATCTTCATCCGATGCACCTTGTCCGCCCGGCACAGCGCCCGAGTCCGAGCTCGCCTGCCCTCCCCCGAGCGGCACCGCTCGAAGAACTTCGGCAAGGGTTTCCACTGCACGAGCCACGTCGCCCGCATGGACCGCAAGGTCGCGAGCATGCCCTTCAACGGCCTCTTCGCGCGCCGAGGCCGAGGCTGCACCGTCCGAAAAACGTTCAGCTACCGCGGTCGCGTGTGCATCAAGGCTTTGAACGCCTCGCGCGATCTCCGCACGTGCCGCATCGACCAGCCCGCCCGCCTCTCGACGAAGCGCCTCCCCAAGCGCGTCGCTACCGGCGACCATCGCATCCCGAAGGGACCGCTCCGCACCCGCCGCACGCGCCTCTTCACGCTGCGCCGACTGGTTGCGAGCTTCTTCGACCGACGCGAGCGAGCGCGCAGCTCCTTCGACGGTTTCGAGGGCCTTTGCTTGCACCTCCGCCGCGACCACTAGACGTTCGGCAACCATCTCCATCGCCGATTGAAGCACGATTTTTTCGGCGCCCGACCACTCGGAGCGCTGCGCATCCGCGTCGTCCCAACGGACTTTACGCTCTTGCTCCTCACGTTCGTAACGGGTCCCTTCGCGCAACTCCCACGCCCGCAACGCTTCCGCGAGCGCATCGGTCATCGCACGCGCGGTCGCTTCGTTTGCGTCCCGCGCCTGAGCGATCTGCACCGCGCTCGCCCCTTGCATCTCGACGACGGCAGCCTGCGACGATCGCGCCAGGTCACCGAGCGTCGAACGGAGCGTCGCTTCCGCATTCGCCCAATGCGCTTTCGCGGCGTCATCGACGGCCTTCATCGCGCTCGGAACGTTTTCCGAGGCAACTTGCAGCGCAACCGCCGCCGCGACAAGACTCTCCGCCGCCGTAGAATGAACGCGAGCCGCGGCGCTTTGCTCATTCGTGTAGGATGCAAACATCTCCTGGGCCGTGGCGGTCTGCGATTCCGCCATGCGTGCGAGCGTCGCTTCCGACGCAGCACGGAACGCATTTCCCGCAACGCCGATCGACGCTTCGAGCGAGACAAGCGCTGTCGAGGTCGACGCCGTACCCGAACGCAGCTCCGCTTTCACGTCGGCAAGCAGCGCTTCGACCGTCGCAAACGACCAAGTCGAACTTGTGGCCTGCAGCGCGGAGACGAGGCGTTCTCCTTGCTCCACGACTGCGCGACGAAAGTCCGCACTCTGAGACACGAGCGATTCAGACTGGAGCGTCGCCGCGTGCGCCGTCGCGGTTTGGGCCATTCGCAGCGCAGCGTCGAGCGCCGACAACGTGGACCTCGTGGCGTCACCTTCGCGCGTCACGAGCTTCTGGGCCGCATCGCCTTGTTGCATGACGGCAGACGACAGCGCGCCGAGCGCGGCAACGATCGATTCGCGCTCCTTTGACTGGGACTCTGCAGCCTTCGCCACGCGTTCGAGCAACGCTTCGACGCGCGCATCCCGAACAGACGTTTCCGCGGTTTTTGCCTGAGTTGCCTCGAGCACCGAGCGCAGTTGGTCGCCGAGGGCAACAGAGCGGCGCCCTTCGTCAACGCCTTCGACAACGACCGCAATCGCATCGGCCACGCGCTGAAAGCGTCCCTCAGCAGCTCCGAGAACAATCGACCCGACGATGCCTGCCGCAGACGATCCGAACGCGCGAGCGAGCCCCGAAAGTGGCGCGACGACAATCTGACGAAGTGCGGCGGTGTCGACGGCAGCGCCGAGCAGGTCGCGTGCGCCCACGAGCGCTTCAAAGAGACCCGCGAAGGTACCGAGGAGCCCCACGAGAATGCAGATCGAAGGCAACGTCGACGACGCGCGATCGATCAGGGTTTTTGCGTCTTGAATGAGATCCGTGGGGCACTCGGACTCGCGTCCACCGAACGCGGCGAGTCGCTCGCTCATGGCCCGGGCCGAGCGCAGGTCGAGAAGCACACGCGCCGCACCGGAGGCGACCAGCAGGCCCACGAGCAGCGGAGGAACCAGGAGCACAATGGCACCCCCGCGCGCAGCCCACGCCACACGAGCGGAGACGAAGACTCCGATGGCGCCGAGGACAAGCACCGCAGGAAAGTCGAGCGGACGCACGGCCGGGCGCGAAGAGGCAAGAGCTGTCATCGGGAGAAACTTTCGGTCGTGTTTGGCGTCCCGAGAACGGCGGGATCGATGGGGCCTGTGGCGCGCGCGAGTCGTTCGAGAATGGGATCGAGGCGAGAGCGTTCGAAGGCGTAAAAACCGTCAAGAAAGCGATGCCAGCGCCTTGTTTGGTGGACGCGTGCAACGGTCGATCGAAACGGTTTCGAGACCCGTTCGAAGGCGCGCGCGGTTCGCTCGGCCTCACGTTCGATTCGCGCGTCGATGCGCCGCAGGATAACGGGCTGAATCATCGGCAAGAGAGCCCTGTCGATGGCGGCAAGGCGGCGATCCGAATCGGACCCCGCAGCGAGGGC
>CAIQDA010000451.1 GCA_903870415.1 uncultured delta proteobacterium | reverse complement strand
CGTCACCGAATGGATGCCGCGTTTTCGCCCGTACCACCTCGACTTGGTGCGGGAACTCGCTCTCGAAGAGGGGCAGCGTGCGCTTGTTGTAACGAGCGGTCCGGGGGCAGAAGTTCTCGCCGTTGCGAACGCCGTGGGCCCAAAGGGTCATGTGCGCTCCACCGACATGGCGAGCGGCATGGTCGACTACTGCGGAGGAGCCGTGAAGGCTGCGGGCTTTGACGACCGGGTTACGTGCGCCGTTGCGGACGCCGCGGACACGACGGGCGGGCCGTGGGACGCTGTCGTGTGCGCGTTTGGCCTTTGGCAAATCGAGAACCGGGACGAGACCCTCGCGGCGTGGAGCAAAGCGCTCGCCCCTCATGGCAAGGTCGGCATCCTCATTTCGGGGCCGCCCGATGCGGACGACGTTTTCGAGTCGATGAACGAGGTCCTTCGGGAGCTCGAGCCCCATTACCCGCGTCCGAAGACCCGCATCTTGGCCGAACGCGACGCGCTTCAAAAGATGCTCGCGACCGCCGGCCTCTCCATCGTGCGCCTCACCGTCGTGCGCCACACGATGACGTTCAAGAGCCTCGAAGCGTTCGTCGACGCGATGAAGGAAGGCTGCACGTGGCGCCGCATCGCCGACCAGCTCGGTGAAGAGCGCGCGCATCGCGTGGCGTTGCGCTTCTACGAAAAGATGGGCGGAGACCCGACGCAGCCGCTGAGTTTCCGGCCTCCAAGCACCATCGTGCTCGCGGGGCGTCCCGGAGAAGACGTGCGCCTCGACGGGCGTCCGAGCGTACGCGTTCCGTCCGCCACCGAACTCTGACATGCGCGTCGTCACGTGGAACGTGAACGGGATCCGTGCGCGCGGAGCCCAAGTGCTTTCGTTTCTCGACGAGAAGAAGCCGAGCGCGCTTCTTCTTCAGGAAATCAAGGCGACACCTGAGCAAGTGCCCGCGGACCTTCACGCACTCGCCGACCGCTATTGGATGCGCTGGCACGGCGCTCCGGGGGGCTACTCGGGCGTGGCGATCCTTCTCGCGAAAGACGTGTTTCCCGAGGAGCCGGTTTTCGAAATTCCCCCCATCGACTTCGAGACGCGGATTGTCCTCGCGCGCACGCGAACGTGCACGATCGCGAGCCTCTATTTGCCGAACGGAGGCAAGGACTTCGACGCGAAGATTCGCTTCCTCGGCGAACTCGGCGCATGGGTCAAAGAGGAGCAAGCGCGCGGGCCCTTCGTGCTCGCCGGCGACATGAACGTCGCGCGTTACGCCCTCGACGTGCATCCGTCCCAACGCGACGAAACCGCCATGGCCCAGCGACCCGAGGAGCGAGCGCTCTTCGAAGCGGTCATCGCGGGCGGAGCCTTCACCGACCTCACGCGCGTGAAGCATCCGGACGACGATCGCTTCTTCACGTGGTGGCCGTTTTGGAAGAGCGCAAAGGCACGCAACTTGGGCCAGCGCATCGATTACGTCTTCACGAACCCGTCGCTGACCGAGCGTCTCGAGAGCATCACGCTTCACCGAGAATTCGGCACAAGCGACCACGCGCCGCTCGAAGCCAACTTCGAAGGCTGACGCCGCCGCCAAAGGTCATCGCGCCGCGGGGGTGAAGTCCGCACGCAGCGCCACTTGGTCGATGGCGGTTCCAATCGGGAGCGAGCCGTTCGCGGGCGTCGAAAGCCTCGTGCCGCCGAGCGACAGCGCCCATTCGTCCGTGCCATAGGCGACGCGTCCCGACGCGAGGACGGTGGTGCCTGCGCACGCGTGAGCTGAGGCTTCGGGGCCCGCACATAGGCCGATGGCGCTGGCCTCGAGGAAGAACGCGCCAGTCTCATAGCGCGCCGTCACTAGTCCGAGCCCAACCGTGCGCGCGGCACCAAAGAGCATCGGCGTGATCGCAAGAACGGCATCCGATGAACTCGGATCTAGAAGTGTGTAGACTGCAGCTTGTGCCGTCACGAGCAGGTCGCCGAAGCTCTTGCTCATGCGAGCGCCGCCTTGAAGCACGTTCGCTCGCGGAGGGGCAGCGGCGGTGAGCGGAGCGCTCGAGAGAAGTTCCCGCTTCGACGAAAGGCCAAGCTCGGCACCCCAGGGCATGCTGCCCCACGAGCCCTGCGCGTCGACGGCAACTTGCATGTAATGTGCATGAACGGCTTCGATGGGCCTTACACCGGCATCGAGGTCTTGTTGCACGCGCAGAAGTGCGGCTCCGGACCCTGTGGCAAGCGCCGCGGCGAACGCCTCGGTGACTCGGTACGACGGGAAGCGATTTCGTGCGAGTGCTGCCGTGACGCCGAGATCGAAAGCTGCAAAGTGCACGGTTGATCGGAGCCCCAACTCGCCGCGGTCCGGGCGCGCATCGACGCCATTCACTTGCGCGAGCGGGGCGGTGATCCGTGTGAGCGTGCCGGGGTCAAACGCGTTCGCCAAAGGAGCGAGCGCCGTCGATGGCAAGGAGGCGTAACGTGTCCCGCCCACGTCGAAGCGATGAGGCGTAAAGAACGGAAGGTAGGCAAATTCCAGGTCAATACGCGATGACGGGCTCCACGTGAGTCGCGCGGCAGGCAGCGGAATGCGAACCTCTGCGGGCGTGAGCACCGGACCGAGACGCAGGTCGTAGCTTGCGAACGGATCGGCCGCGGCTCCCGCATCGAGCACGCCCCACGCGAGGGGCTGGTACCCAAGGGTCATCGTCAAGGCCGACGCGATGCGCGTGCGCCACCAGAGTTCCCACGGGCGCGCTTCGAGGTCCCACGCTTGACCGTTCGTCTCCTCCGGATGCGACTTGAATCGCGCGAGGAGATCGGTGCGCACTTCGACGCGCCATGGGTTCGCTTCGTGCGAAGAACTTTTGGCGCCGAGAAAAAGAAACGTGCGGCTCTCGTAACGATCGGCGTTCGCGTCGGCGTCGTCCACGAAGGCTGTGAAGCGTGAGGCTCCACGCGCGTAAAAGGCGGAAGGCTCGCCGGGCGTGCTTTCCGACGGGCGAGGGGCAAGCGATTGCGGCGTGCCGTCGTCGATGATTTCGTCGAGGGGTTCTGCAGCGCGAGCGGCACGAACAGGCGCGGCGGAGGCTTGGGCCGCGATGCCAAGCGCGCACACAAGAGCCCGCTTCATCGCGCGAGGCTGGCGGGCGAGAAGAACGCGTCGTCGAGGTTGTCGTCGCGACTGACTTCGTCGACCACGAGTTCCGTCACGTGACCGTTCAGCGCGTTCTCTGTTCGCGACTCGACGATAACGGGCTCGCCGTCGACCACGCGCACGCGCCGCGCGGTCGTGGTCTTTATGAGCTTGCCGTCGCTGTCGAACATCGCGATACGAAGCGCGACGCCGTCGTCCCTGCGAATCCACAGTTCGACGCGACTGTAAGCGGCGCTCGCCCCCCGCGGTTTCGCGACGATGTGCGCACACGGCTTTCCGCCGATGGCCTCGTCGGCGAGGACCTCATACGCCGCTTCGCGCACGTCTTTGCGTTCGAGATCGGCGTAAGAAAAATCGCTCCCCATGAAGCTCGATTGCCGCTCGCTCGCGCCGCCGATGCGGCGAGTGGCTTTGAACTTGGGAAGGTAAAGGTACTGTTCGTCGGCCTCGTGCTCGCGCTGGGTCATCAGGAACGCGACACCTTCGACGGCCGCGGGGCTCTCGAAGCGAACGAGCGTGCGCCGGAGGCCGAGGCCATCACGCTTTCCCCAGGCAGAAAACAGGCGATCCTGCTTCTTGCCCTCCTTGTCGGTGAGGACGAGGTGCGCTCGAATTCGCGTGGACCCGCCTGCAAAGAACTCGGAACGAAGGCTTCGTGCAACCAGCTCCGCGGCGCTTTCGGGCGGAGCGCCGAGCGAGAGGGCCGAAAGCGTTGTTGCGAGGAAAAACGTTGCTGTTCGGGTCTTCACGTTGGTTCCGATGACGAAAAGGTTTCAGACGGCTCGCCATCGGGAGCCGCTCTTAGGTTAGCATCCCCCGGATATGGTGACGCTACCGCCCATCGCCCCTGGCATGGTCATCAATGACCGCTACGAGATCAAGCAAAGTCTCGGAAAAGGCGGCATGGGCGAGGTCTTCCTTGCGCACGACCGAACCGCTCTGCAGGCGGTCGCACTCAAGATCGTTCGCGAAGAGTCGCGCGCATCCGAAGACGACAAGGAGGCTCTTCGCAAAGAGCTCTTGCTCGCGCGGAGCGTGAGTCATCCGAACGTGTGCCGCGTGCACGATCTCGTGCCGTCCTTGTATGGCCCGATCCTCGTCATGGAGCACATCGTCGGTCAGACGCTCCATACGCATATTCGCAGGAAAAAAGCTCAGGGTGGTTACACGCCCGACGAGTTCCGGCGCTTGGCGCAAGACATCGGCGCGGGCGTTGCGGCGATTCATCAGCAAGGCCTCGTGCACGGCGACTTGAAGCCAGGCAACGTCATGGTGACCGCAAGTCACGATGGCGGAATCGGCAAGGCGGTCGTCCTCGATTTCGGTTTCGCGCAAGAGCGTCAGCGCGCACAGCAACGCTCTGCGGGCCGACACGTTCCCGACGGAGGCACTCCGAATTACATGTCGCCGGAGCGCATGCGTTCGGGCATGGCGACTGCGGAAGACGACGTGTATGCGGTCGGTCTTACGCTATTCGAAATGTGGTCGTGCCGCGTGCCGGAGCCGAACTACAAGGCGACCGCGAAGCGCCTTCGTGAGGGCATCATGTTCGACATCGCGTCGAGCTTGAGCCACGACGAAGTGAAGCAAGTGTTCATGTGTTTGCACGAAGACTCGGCGTCGCGCCCCACGGCGAAGCAGATGCGATTCTTCAATCCGCAGACGCTCACGACGAACCCCATTCAACTGCCGCGCGAGCGCCTCGACCCAGGGCCACCCCCGGGCCGCATGGCGATGATGCAGTTCATGCCGGGCCAGCAGTCGTTCCTCGTCACCTACAGCACCCACGCGCCCGAAAGCGTTGGCACGCTCGTTCCGCTCGACCGCCCAACGATGCGTGTAGGACGCAAGCCCGACAACGACGTCGTCACGCCGGAACAAACGGTGAGCGGCTCCCACGCGACCATGACGTGGTCAAACGGCTCGTGGCTCGTCGAGGACGGCGGGTCCACGAACGGCACCTACGTCGAGCACAACTACGAGCGCCAACGTTCCTTCAACCTGCTTCACGGCGGCGAAGTTCAGTTCGGTGAGCTTCGCTACAAGCTCGTGTCGTTCGGCAAAGAGAGCGCCGGACACACGCGCGCGCGCAACTACTTGGCGAAGCGCTGCGGGCTCCTCGGCGTTCTCAACCGCACGCCGTTCCTCAAAGCACTCGAGGACGAAATGCGATTCGCGTGGTGGGCGGAAATCCCGCTCACGGTCGCGCGCTACGAGCTTCGAAGCCCAAACCGTCTCGTGTCCGACAGGCCGACCATCCTCGAGATGCTGGCGCTTCGACGGGCCGCCCAGCGCGTTGTCGAACTCACCGACATGCTGCTGCTCGCGCTCGTGGCCACCACCGCGGGCAAAGTTGGACCGCTTCGCTTCGCGGTGTGCATGACCGGGTCGAGCACCCAGGAAGCCAAGCATCTTGTCGAGCAAGTGGTCGGTCAAGTGCGCGGTCTCTTGCCGCCGGGCATCGAACTCGCGGCCTCGGTGAGCCGCTTCGAGCACGGCATGGCGGCCATGACGCTCGTCGACGGCTGATCGGCGCTCAGGTTCCCCATGGCCGTATCGCTCCCCCCTCCGCGCATCGTTCCGAAGCCGGTTCGAAAGGCCGTTGAGAAAGCCGTTCTTTCGGTCGTCAACGGCCTCGTTTACCTCGTCGACGGCGGTCAGCGCCCACAGATGGGCAACGCAGCGAAGGAGCTCGTGTTCAAGCACGACAAGCTCGAGCTTTGGCGCATTCGTCCTATCGAGGCCGAACGTGTGGAGCTCGGTCACGACGACGTCGAGGTCGACTTCGCGCCGCGCTTGGGCATTCCGCTCCTCCTCATTCCGCCCTTGATGGTGCGGCCTTTCGTCTACGATCTTCGTCCCGATCACTCGATGATCCGTCGCTTGCGCAATGCAGGCTTCGACGTCTACCTCGTGGATTTTGGCGTGCCGGACACGAGCGACGAAGGTCTGCGCCTCGACGACTACGTGCTCGACTTCATTCCGCGATGCATCGACGCGACCCTCGCCGACGCGAAGGCAAAAGAACTCGCGCTCGTCGGCTACTGCATGGGTGGTCTCTTCGCGCTCATTCACGCCGCGGCGTTTCGCGATGATCGCATCCGCGCCATCGTCACCATCGCCGCGCCCGTGGACTTCGAGCGCATGGGCATGCTCACCGTGGCCGCGCGCCTCGGCGGTCCATTCGTTGACGCGGTGATGGATCGCCTCGGAAACATTCCTGGCCATCTCAGCTCGACAGGCTTCAAGCTCATGGGCGGGCCGAAGTTCCTCACGCGGTACCTGGACCTCGCGCTCAACCTCTGGGACGAGGAATACGTGAAGTCCCACGACGCCGTGGAGACGTGGCTCACGGAGATGATTCCGTACCCGAAAGAGGCGTTCAAGCAGCTTGTTCGCGACATGATCACCGGCAACCAGCTTGTGCAAAATGAGCTTCGCTTCGGCGACCGTCACGTGGATCTGCGCGCGGTGACGTGTCCAGTCCTTGCTTTCGCAGGCAAGAACGACAATGTCGCGCCTCCTCGATCGACCCAACGCATTCTCGACGTGCTCGGAACCACGGATAAGACGTACCGTCTCGCACCGGGCGGCCACATCGGCGTAGTGGCGGGCTCCAAGGCTCCCGCCGCCGTGTGGGATCCGACCGTGGACTGGCTCGTCGATCGCATTTTGAGAAAACGCCCGTAAAGGGCTAAGGTCAGACGTTCCCATGAAGACTTCGTTCACTCTCGTGAGTTCGCTCGTCGCGGTTCTGGCCGGCGGCGCGTTCGCGGCCTGCTCGTCACTCGACCCGTCATCGCCTGAAATTGGCGTCGACCCCGCGACCCTCGTCGATGCGGGTCCTGCGGACACCGGCCCTGCGGACACAGGCCCTGCGGACACAGGCCCTGCGGACACCGGCCCCGTGGACTCGTGCGCGCCCGAGACGGACGCTCAACTCGTCACGGCTTCGTGCACCGGCGGCAAAGTCTGTGGCGCGCTCGCGGTGACCGACAAGTGCGGCGCGGCGCGAACGATTTCCTGCGGCGTGTGCGGAAGCGACGCCGGCGTGGCGTGCAACGCGGCGACGAACGCATGCGAGTGCACGGGCGAGAGCGATGCGACGCTCGTGGCCAGCGCCTGCACGGCCGTGGGCAAGACGTGCGGAAGTGTCGACGTGACCGATCGCTGCGGCCAACCGCGAACGCTCGCTTGTGGAACCTGCGATGCGACCTCCGGCGCCACGTGCAACGCGGCGACGAACACGTGCAGCTGCGTCCAAGGCAAGTACACGTGCGGAAACGCCTGCGTACGCAATTGCCTCGAAGGTTGCGGCGCCGCCTCGACGAGCTGCGAAGACACCAAGCTCTGCGTCTCGACGTGCGGCGGAACCTCGTGCGCCGGCAAGGCGACCGAATGCACCACGTTCTCGAACGCGAACGGTCGCGCGAACGTGTGCAAAGACATGGGCGACGGCGGCGCATGCGCGTCGTTCTCCGCGGCATGCACCACGGCGGCCAACTGCGGCTTCTCCTCGTCGCGCGCGAACGCGGTGTGCATCGTGGGCGATGCTGGCGCGGGTGAATGCTTCTACTGCGGCGCCCGAGGCAGCAACGGCCTCGCGTGTGGTGGCACCCTCGACGGCGGCGTGGCGGTGTGCAACGAGGCGACCCGCATCTGCGAGTAGTTCGGAACCTGCCTGCGCATCGTGACGCGGGCAGGGCTTCGTAACCGATTCGCCTCGCCCCGCGCGCGTGGGTTCGTGCGCGCGAGGGAGACACGCGCTCCCTTCGCTTTGTGACGTCGCGGTTGCAGTAGCGCTTCGGCTCGCGCGCGGCTACGCAGCGCCCATGCGCCGTTCCCTCGTTGTCCTCGATCCGGCCCAGCTTCCGACCACGACTGCGGTCGATCCGAACGACGATCACTTTCGCGATGAGTGCGGCGTGTTCGCGATCTACGGCCACACGGAGTCGGCGAACCTGGCGTACCTCGGGCTGCACGCTTTGCAGCATCGGGGGCAAGAGTCTGCGGGCATCGTGACGACGGACGGGCAGCAGCTCTACGCGCATCGCGCCATGGGGCTTGTGCAGGATGCATTCAGTTCCGCGCAGCTCGCGAAGCTGCCAGGGCGCGCCGCCATCGGTCACGTGCGCTACAGCACGGCAGGCGGCTCTCACTTGAAGAACGCGCAGCCGTTTGCCATCAACTACGCGCGAGGGTCGCTCGCCGTTGCCCACAACGGAAACCTGACGAACGCCGAACAGCTTCGACAAAACTTGGAAGAGCGCGGCAGCATCTTCCAGTCGTCGAGCGACACGGAGGTGCTCCTGCACCTCGTCGCGATGAGCAAAGAGATCTCGTTCGAAGACCGCGTCGCCGAGGCGCTCAACCAAGTCGAAGGCGCGTGGTCCATCGTCTTCATGAACGAAGATACGGTGCTCGCCGCCCGCGACCCGATGGGCATTCGTCCGCTCTGCCTCGGGGTGTTGCCGGGCACGAAAGACGCGCACGTCGTGGCGAGCGAGCCCATCAGCTTCGACCTCATCGGTGCACAGTACATGCGCGATGTGGAGCCGGGCGAAATGCTCATCATCGACTCGACGGGGGTGCGAAGCGTTCGTCCCTTCAAGCCAGCGCCACGTCGCGCGTGTGTTTTTGAACACGTGTACTTTGCACGTCCGGACTCACAGCTCGGCGGTCGCAGCGTTTATGAAGTGCGCAAGGGGCTCGGCCGTCGACTCGCCGTTGAGCATCCGGTCGATGCCGACGTGGTCATTCCCGTTCCCGACAGCGGCGTGCCTTCGGCGCTGGGCTACTCGGTGGAACGCGGCATTCCCTTCGAGCTCGGACTGATTCGCAGTCACTACGTGGGGCGCACCTTCATCGAACCGCAGCAGTCGATTCGTCACTTCGGCGTGCGCCTGAAGTTGAACCCGGTCGAGGGCGTCCTTCGCGGCAAGCGCGTGGTCGTCATCGACGACTCCATCGTGCGCGGCACCACCTCGCGCAAGATCGTGAAGATGATTCGCGACGCCGGCGCCCGTGAGGTTCACCTGCGAATCGCCAGTCCACCGACGCAGTGGCCTTGCTACTACGGCATCGACACGCCCACGCGTCGTGAGCTCATTGCGTCGAGCCACACCGTCGAAGAGATCGCCCGTTACGTGACCGCCGACACGCTGGGTTACCTCTCGCTTGAGGGCATGCTCGAGTCCGTTGCGGGTACCGGCGGCGACGCCAAAGCGTTCTGCCATGCGTGCTTCAGCGGCGAATACCCCATCGCGTTCGACGGGATGAACCGACCTGAGCGCACGACGTACTCGATCAAAACTGCGGAGTGACCATGGGCCTCTTCGACGCGCTTCCCTCCGAGGTTTCTCTCTACGAGGTGTCGCTTCGCGACGGCCTCCAGAACGAGCGTGCAACGGTGCTGCTCCGCGACAAGATCCGCCTCGCGGACGCGCTCGCGAGCGCCGGACTGAAGCGTATCGAGCTGACGAGTTTCGTCTCCCCGAAGTGGATCCCGCAGCTCGCGGACGCCGATGAACTCGCGCGCCACGTGCCGAAATTTCCCGGAGTCGTGTGGAGTGCGCTGTGCCCCAACGAGCGAGGTCTCGAGCGGGCGAAGGCGGCGGGCATCGAAGAAATCGCCGTCTTCATGAGCGCGAGTGAAACCCACAACCAGCGCAACGTGAACAAGACGATTGCCGCCACGCTGGCGACCTTCGACAACGTGATCGCTCCGGCGGTCGCGAGCGGCATTCGCGTGCGCGGCTACGTTTCCACGGCCTGGGGTTGCCCTTACGAGGGCGAGGTTCCCCCGGCAAAGGTGCTGGCCATCGCGCACGAGCTCGCCACGCGCGGCTGTTACCAAGTCTCTCTTGGCGACACGATCGGCTGCGGAACGCCTCGCCAAACGCGTGACCTGCTTCGGCTCTTCTTTCAGGAGTTCAAGCCATCGCAGCTGGGGCTCCACATGCACGACACGCGCGGCACCGCCCTCGCGAACGTGCTTGTCGGACTCGAGATGGGCATTCGTGACTTCGATGCATCGGTCGCCGGTATGGGCGGTTGCCCGTATGCGCCCGGAGCAGCCGGTAACTTGGCGACGGAAGACCTCGTCTATATGCTCGACGGAATGGGCATCTCGACGGGCGTCGACCTCGCGAAGCTCGTGGAGGCAGGCAAGGTTGCAGAAAGCTTGGTCGGCCGCATCCTGCCGGGCAAGGTTCACCAGTCCGGTATTCGAAGCTTGAGCGCCTAACGATGCGCGGGCTGGCTCTCCGACTTAGCCTTTTTGCAGCGACCGCGGCATTGCTTGCATGCTGCAAGAATCAGCCGGTCGAGCCGTCGCCCTCCCCGCGAATGCCCGAGACTTCGAGCGTGCGCGTGCCGTCTCCCGCAGCGCCGCGATGCCTCGTTCCCCTCTCGTCCGTGGCCCCGCAGCCCGCGGAGCCTGTGGTCGACTTTCGATGCCCGCGCGAGTCAAAACCGGAGCGGCGCTACCGCAAGCGACCGTTGAAGGTCGGCCGCGCGTCACTCGTCGTTGAGCTGGCGTTGAGCGAGCCCGAGCGGGAGCAGGGGCTCATGTACCGTCGGGCGCTTGGCGAAGAGGAAGGCATGCTTTTCGATCTCGAGGTCGAGGAGCCTCACGCGTTCTGGATGCATGATACATGCATTCCTCTCGACATTGCCTTTCTGGCGTCGGACGGAACCGTCGTGGGTGTTGCGGAAAACGCTCCGCCTTTGAACGACGAGCCGCGCCAGGTGGCGTGCCCTTCGCGTTACGTTCTTGAGGTGCCCGCCGGGTGGTTCCGACGACATGGCGCCGCGCCGGGCATGCGTATCGCCGTCACGGAGTAGAGCCGCATCGCGATCCGCGGTAAGGGGCTCGCATGCGTTCACGTCGTTCGTTGGTTCCCTCGGTTCTCTCGCTTGTCGCAGTCGCGTCCGCGGCGCTGATGCTTGCAGGTTGCAAGCGTGCCCCGACCGAACCAGAGCGAACGGGCGCGACGTTGGCTTCCGAGGCTCCCGCGTCGACGTCGTCGGCCGCGGTGACCTTGGGGCCTGTGGCCGATGGGGACCCGGCGAAGAATCGCTTCTCCCTCGACGACGCGACGGCGGGGCTTGAGGGCAAAGGCGCGCTTGCGGCGACCATTGAGACCTCGAAGGGCACGCTCCATTGCTCGTTCTTCGCGGACAAGGCTCCGGCCACCGTCGCCAACTTCGTGGGCCTGGCGCGCGGTACACGACCGTGGAAGCAGGGCCGGCTTGGGTCCTGGGTGAAGAAGCCGTTTTACGACGGGCTCACGTTTCACCGCGTGATTCCCGGTTTCGTGATTCAGGGCGGCGACCCGAATGGAAACGGCAGCGGCGACGCGGGCTACGAGTTCGCGGACGAGGTGTGGGCGGGAGCGAAACACGACCGCGCGGGCCTCATGTGCATGGCCAATCGAGGCGCGAACACCAACAGCTCGCAGTTCTTCATCACCGACGGGTCGACCCCGCATCTCGACGGCGGTTACACGATCTTCGGCGAGTGCAAAGAGACGGACGTCGTCCACGCGATTGCCACCGTTTCAGCTCGCATGGAGCGACCCACCGAAGCGGTCACGATGACGAAGGTCACCGTCGTCCGTGCGCCCTGACGATCAATCGGGCTGGTAAACGACTGACTGCGTACCTTCCCGAAAATACATTCGGTCATACTCGGCTCGATCGAACGTCACCGCTCCGAAGGTGTTCCACGCGACCGCCCACGCGCATGCGACGGCAAAAAGTGGACTTCGTTGACGTGCGTTTCCCGTGGCGAGAAGCAAGAAAAGCGGCACGGCGTAGTCGTTCGAAAACCGATAGCCGAACTGACGCCATCCGCTGTTTTGGTAGAGCAAGTCGAGCACGCATGGGCCGAGCGCGATGAGCGTGAGCACGACGCTGAGCGGCTGCTTGCGGCGTGAAGCGAAGAGCCAGAAGTAGAGCGGCGTCGTGAACCACAGGGCGAGCCCGTGCTCGTTGATGCGAACGAGCGGCTCGACCGCGGGGGCATTTCGCGCCGCCGCCCACGGAAGATTCGTTAGGAAAATACCAAGGTTTTTCGCGAAGTAGTGGTAGCCGAAGAGACCCCAGCGCGCGATGCGTTCGTGCCACACCACCGTGAGGTGTTCGTGTCCGAAGGCGAAGGGGCTCGGGTTTCGAAAGCGCGTGAAGTTCGAATAACTCGCGAGGGCAAACGACGCGACGAGTGGCAGTGAGAACAGCGCGGCGCTCGTCCACACGCGCTTGGTGTGAAGGGCTTTGCGCACCGGGGAGAGAATCCCCGCGCCCCACGAATGAGCTTCGGCGGCATCGTCGCCATCCTCGCGCAAAAGCTCGTAAATGAAGAACGGGCCGTAAAGAAGCAGGCCGGGGCGCGTCGTCCACGCACACGCAAGAGCGAGGCCCGCGAGGAACGGGTGCCGACCCCCAAGGCTCGCGAGCAGGAAGAGCACGCACGCGACGACGCCCACCACGTGCGCCGCGAACCAAACAGTGCCCTGCACCGCGGTGAAAAAGAAGACGGTCCCGAACGCGAAGAGCAACGCGAAGGTTGTATTCTCCACGCTTCCTCGGGCGCTGCGACCGTCGTCACGAAGGGCTTCCAAGAGCAAGAAGAGAAGGGCGGGGGCGAGGCCTGCGAGACCCACGATGAACTGCCCGTCGAGAAACTTTTCCGGTGACCCCGCGATGGCGACCCAAGGCATCATGAGCACGGCGGGAAAGGGCGGAAAGCTGATGAAGGTTTTGCCCTCGAACACAGCAAAATCGTTGCCTTGCGCGTAGGCGGGCGCCCCTCCCGCGAGGTCTTGACGGCCGTGCAACCAGGCCTGAGCGAGGTGCGCGTAGTGGTTGAACGGCGTGTGCTCCGTGAGGCGTGTCGGGCCCGCCACGAGCGCGAAGGCCGCCGTGGTCACGAGATACAGGGCCGCGGCGAGGCCAAGGCGGCGCCGATCGATGCGCGGGAACATGGGCCGCTCCGTAGCCGATCTCCTCGCGTCATGGGCCTCCTCGCGCGCGTGTCGAGGGCCTTGGGCGTGGGTGGCGCGAGAGGTGTGGGTGT
>CAIQDA010000450.1 GCA_903870415.1 uncultured delta proteobacterium | reverse complement strand
TGGGGGAGCTCTTGCGCGTGAACGGCATGGGCGCGCTCCATGAGGCGTCACGCGGGCAGGGCGATGCAACGGAGCGGTCGGTCATTCACGTGCCGTCCGCCGAGGTCGAGCGGTCGCTCCTTTTGCGTGCAGAATTCCAGCGCGGAGCATGGGCTTCGGCGCGTCTTTCGCATCCACGCGCGTTCGTGCCGACGGACGAATCGACGACGGCGGAAGGTGTTCCGTGCGTCGCGTGGCCGTTGCCTCCAGGAAAGCCGCTTGCAGACTACATCGAAGCGGGTGGGGGCATGTCGCGCGACGATGGACTCCGCGTGCTCGAACAGGTGCTCGACGTTCTTGAGCATGGGCATGCGACGGCCGTGCTTCACGGAGCGATCGATCCATGGGCCGTTTGGCAAACGCCGCGTCGTTCGGCGCGCCTCATTCTCTTCGCGTTCCCGCCGGGCGTTCGTGACGCTGGGCTCTACGACGGTCGTGGTCTCGTGGCTCTCCGGCGTGACCGGTACCAAGCGCCCGAACTCGCCGAAAACCTGGAACCACCCACGGAAACGAGCGACGTGTATTCCCTCGCCATGGTCGTGGCGTGCGCGATGGTCGGTCCGCTTTCTGCGCGCATTGGACGCACCCTCGCATTCGAAAAACTTGTCGTGCTCGGCCTCGACGAACCGCTCGCCGCCGTGCTGGCCCTCGCGCTCGCGCGTTCACCAGCGGACCGCTACGCGAGTGCGGTGGCCATGCTCAAAGACGTTCGGCGCGTCATCGCGGGGGAGGCGCCTCGCCTCGAGGCATCGGGTGCCACCGGCGGGAGTTTCGATGGCGTGTTCTTGAACGAAAGCACCTCGAGCATCGTTCTCGATCTGCGCGCGCGCGAGAAAGCGGCGGTGCGGGCTCGCGAGCTTATCTCCGATGGAACCCTAGGAAAAAAGCGATCACAAGCCGGCGGTGACGCGCTCTTGCTCGCCATGATTGTCGTCATCGTTGGCGCTGCGACCATGGCCATTTGGCATGAGCGAAAAGAAGAAGAGCGCGCCCTTGAGCACGCTCCTTCATCGAGTCCGCACTGAGCGAGCCGGTCACGCGTTCGCGCGCTTCTCCATGAGCGAGGTGAAGCGCTCGAAGAGGTAGAGCGAGTCGTGGGGACCTGCGGCCGCCTCGGGATGATACTGCACGCTGAAGACGTCCAGATCCGGTGCCGCGAGACCTTCGCTGGTCTTGTCGTTCAGATGCACGTGGGTCGACACGACGTTCGCCGGAAGCGATGCGAGGTCGACGCAGAAGCCGTGATTTTGCGAGGTGATTTCCACGCGTTTCGTCGCAAGGTCGAGGACCGGTTGGTTCGCGCCGCGGTGGCCGAATTTCAACTTGTACGTCTTGCCGCCGAGCGCCAAACCGAGAAGCTGGTGTCCGAGGCAGATGCCGAACATGGGCTTCTTTCCGACGAGCGTTCGGACGGTGTCGACAGCGTACGTCACCGCAGCGGGGTCGCCGGGGCCGTTCGAAAGGAAGATGCCATCAGGGTTTGACGCGAGGATGGTCTCCGCCGAGGTCGTTGCAGGATACACGGTGAGGTCGCACCCGGCGTCGACGAGGCATCGGAGGATGTTCGCCTTGACGCCGAAGTCGAGAACCGCAACCTTGTATTTTACAGGCTTCGGCTCTTCCGTGGCCCAAACGCCACGGCCTTGCGTGTAGCGGTAGGAGCTCTTCGGGGTGACGTGCTGCACGAGATCCGCGCCCGCCATCGAAGGAGCGGCCTTCGCCATCGCGAGAAGTTCGTCGATGGAGCCCGTACCGACCGCTGCGTTCTGCGAACCGTTGTCGCGCAGATGGCGGGTGAGCTTGCGGGTGTCGATGCCGGTGACCGCGACGATGTTGTGGCGCTTCAGGTAGGCGTCCAAGGACTCGGTCGCACGCCAGCTTGACGTCATCGGGCTCGCATCGCGCACGACGAAGCCTGCCACGCGAGGCTTTCCATCGACGGCTTCCGAGTCCTCGTCGTTGATGCCGGTGTTGCCGATTTGCGGCGCGGTCATCGTGACGATTTGCCCGTAAAAAGACGGGTCCGTGAGCACCTCTTGGTAGCCCGTGAGCGTGGTCGTGAAGACGGCTTCACCGATGCTGACGCCTTCAGCGCCGAAGGACGTGCCTTCGAAGACGGTGCCATCGGCGAGGACGAGATAGGCGCGCGAGGTGCTCATGCGGTGGTTCCATGCTTGGAAATCTCGAAGGCTGCGATGCCGTCGACGTACGTGGCGAGGATGCGACCCTGAACGGGGCGCCCGGTGAATGGCGTGTTGCGGCCCTTGGACTCGAACCGCGCGGGATCAATCGTCCACTTCGCCTCCGGGTCCACGAGGACGAAGTTCGCCTTCGCGCCCTCGCGCAACGTTGGGGAGGGAAGGGCGACGATGCGCGCAGCCGATCGGGTCATGGCGTCGACGAGGCGAGCGAGAGGGAAAATGCCTTGGCGCACCAGATCGAGAAGCACTGGAAAGCAAAGCTCAAGCCCCACCATACCGGGACTCGCATCGGCGAAAGGCACGTCTTTTTCCAAGTAGCTGTGCGGAGCGTGATCGGTCGCGATGCAGTCGATGGTGCCATCGGCGAGCCCTCGTCGCAGCGCTTCGACGTCGGCTTGTTCGCGCAACGGCGGGTTCACTTTGCACGCGGTGTCGTAACCGAGCAGCGCCTCGTGCGTGAGGAGCAGATGGTGCGGCGTGACCTCCGCGGAAACCTTGATGCCGCGTTCCTTCGCCGCGCGCACGAGCTCCACGGAGCCCTTCGTCGACGCGTGCGCGAGGTGATAACGGCCACCCGTGTACTCTGCAAGCATCAGATCGCGTGCCACGATGATGTCTTCTGCGACGCGCGGCCAGCCCCGAAGGCCTAGCTTCGTCGCGACCGAGCCCTCGTGCATTTGCGCACCTTCGGTCAGGTCGTGGTCTTCGGCGTGCTGAATCACAGGCAAGTCGAAGGTCGACGCGTATTCGAAGGCGCGTCGCATAACCCCGGACTTCACGACGCACCGGCCGTCGTCGGAAACGCCAACGCAGCCCGCATCGCGCTGGTCGGCCATCTCCGTCAATTGCTCGCCGCCGAGCCCCATGGTGATGGCACCGATGGGGTGGAGGCGTGTTCCGCCGAGGGAGCGCGCTTTGTAAACGAGCATCTCGGTCACCGCGCGCGTGTCGTTCACGGGCTTGGTGTTGGGCATCGCGCAGATGTCGACGAATCCGCCCGCCGCCGCAGCCTTGAGCGCGCTGCGAACGTCCTCTTTGTATTCTTGGCCGGGCTCGCGCACGTGGGCGTGCAGGTCGACGAACCCTGGCAAAAGCCAAAGCCCGGTGCCGTCGATGACCGTGATGTGCTCGGAGTCGACGAGGTCGCGCCCGGCGTCTCGCCCGATGCGGGAGATCGTTCCGGCCTCCACGAACACGTCGACGATGGCGTCAAGACCAGGGTGCGGATCGAAGGCGCGGACGTTGCGAACGAGAAGAGCGCGCATGGTGGTCGTGCGCCTAACGCACCGCGGGCGCGTTGAAAATCGCTGCGTTGGATCGGCGCGCGCGAACGAGTCGCCGCGGCGCCGTCACGCGCTCAAAAGTCCAGGCGAATGCCCCACGTTCCGTCGATGCCGCCGACCGGAAGGACGCGATAGCCCTTCACGGGGGCGCTCGGCTCGGAGGGCCAAAGCGCGATGACGAGTGCGGTCGCAAAGCCTGCACCCGCAGCGCCGTACCCGACGAGGCTCAGGTTCTGCATCGTGCTGTAGCCTTTGTCGTTGGCGCACTTGTTGATGACTCGGCCATTGACCGTGCACTCGCTCTTGATGCTCGAGGCGTTGGTGAAGGCGTAGACTCCGAGGCCCGCTCCCGCGACACCCACGCCGGCCGCCGTCCAGAACCATGGATTCGACCAGACGGATGACGACGAAGGAGTGCTTGGGCTTGGCGTTGTGGCGGCGGGGGGGGCTGCGGCCTTGACCACCGTTGTAGCTGTAGCGAGAGGCGTAGCTGGGCTCGCCTGCGCTGGAACGGGCTTCACAGGCGCGACGATCGGCGCGGGCGCCACGATGGGGGCTCCCGCCGCGACGGGCTCGGCCTTCAGGTCCGAAACGAGTTCGACGTCAACGGTTGCGATTCCGGCCTCGGCGACCTTCACGATGCGCGTGACCTCGACCTTGCCTGGCGCAGAGATTTTAACCTCGTGTTGGCCCGGATCGATGGGCCGTCGCACGCCGAGCGTGGCCGCGTTCACCGATTGCCCGTCGAGGGAAACCGTGGGTTTGTCTGCGCCTTTCACCGTGATGGTGAGCGTGCCGATGAGCTTTGAAATCTCGTCTTTTTCCGTCGAGGCGTCGTCGATGGCCTTCTCGAAGGCGGCGGAGTCTCCGGCGCGTTTGCCGCGGCGAATGACGCGGTTGTAGGCTTCTTGGGCGGCGACGTAACGCTTCTGACCCTTGAGGGCGCGCGCGAGGTTCGCGGTGATGGTCGGTGGCGTGTCGGGCAGCAACTGCTCGGCGCGGCGAAAGCGATCTTCGGCGGTCTTGAAGTCGTTCTTCTTGAGCGCGTCGAGGCCGTCGCCCGCGAGAGAACGCGCGATCGCTTGGTCTTCGGACGCGTCAGCATAGGCGACGGAGGGGACCGCTGCGGCCACGAGGCACGCGAGCACCAAGGGGTGAAGGGCGAGTCGCATCATCGCGGGTGAGCGTAACCGAAATCGCACGGACGGTGGGCGTCTCTTGCGGTGACCGAGCGCGTTTCGCTATGCGAAGGCCATGGCGGGCGATGGGATGGCGGCGCGGAGGTACGTGCCGGGAGAGGCGGAGTGGCATGAGCTGCTCTCGCATCTGGACCTGCGCGCGACGATTCGCGTGGTCGAAGCGATGTGCATGCCCGTGGTTGTGGGGCCTGAGGTCGACCTCGCCGATGTCCTTCTCTTGGCGCGCGAACGCCTGGCGGACTTGTCGTTGCGTTTGCACTCGCCGCCGTTCGAACCGCTGCATCCGCGCCATCGTCTCGTCGACGCGTTCATCGAGGGAGATACGCAGGCCCCGGGGCGTCTCGTCGAGTTCGTGCGTTCGCGCGTCGAGCGCATCATGGCCGAGACGACCGAGCTGCGGCGTGAACTTTGGCGCGCCCTCGCTGCGGGGTCCGATTCGGATCGCCGCCTTGCCGCCATCGACAGGGCTCTCTTACCGATGATTCAGCCCGTTATCCTGCGGCGCATCGACGCGCGAATCGAACGTGAGGCCGAGCGAACGGCGCGCGCCTTCGAACGGGTCTCGAAACCGTTTCGATCGACCGTTGCCCGCGTCCACCAAACAAGGCGCTGGCATCGCTTTCTTGACGGTTTTTACGCCTTCGAACGCTCTCGCCTCGATCCCATTCTCG
>CAIQDA010000449.1 GCA_903870415.1 uncultured delta proteobacterium | reverse complement strand
CGACCTGTCTCCGCTTGTGGTGCGCGTCGTCGTTGACGGTGACATGGTGCGTTTCGTCATCGAATGCGACCACCATTCGCGTGAAGAAATTCAGGCAATTCGGCTGCGGCTCGACGCGTTCACGAGCGTGTTCGAAGGCATCCGCTTCGAGGCCAACGACTTTGACGTGTGCATGCTCGCGGCCATCGCCGGCTAGGCATTCGCAACGCGTGTCGACCGCGACGGGGCTGTCTCATTAGGAGCGATGGGCTTCGGTTGTCAGCCGCGCGCCGTGCCGCTACGGCCTCGCCATGGCCACGGTTCGCCGACTCCGCACCTACGATCGCTTTGCCGCGGAGGCTCAACACCTTCGCGAACACTTTGACGCGCGTTTCCTCGACCCGCGCCGTGCCGACGAAGGCCGCTTCGTCTGGGATTACTGGCACGTGCCGGGCCAGTACACGGCGCTGCGTACGCCCGCGTGGCGCTACTTTCCCGAGCCGCTCTATCGCGCGTTTCATGAGCGACTCGTGCGCTTCGGTCGCGAGATGCTCGGGTGCCACGACGTCTCGCCGCCGTGGATGAGCAACTACATCGACGGGTGCGAACAGCGTCTTCATGGTGACCTTCCGCATGGGCCGTTCGCGTTTGTCTTCAGCCTAACGCCATGGCGAACGCGTGCGTTTACAGGCGGAGAAACGCTCCTTTTGCGCGAGGAAACCCTCGACTTCTGGTCCCGCTTCGAGAGCGTGCGCAGCGTCGAAGAGCGTGAGGTCGTTGAGGCGGTTGAACCCGTATTTAACCGTCTTACCGTATTCGACCCACGTATTCCCCATGGCGTACGTCGCGTAGAAGGCACGCGCGATCCTCGTTTCGGACGCCTCGTGATTCACGGATGGTTCGTGCAGCCGCGCCCGTTCGTGGAGGGACCGATGACGACCGGCGAGCTTCGTCGAGCTCTCGACGGACTTGGAAAAGCGCTGCCCGATGTCGTCGGAGGCGCGCCCGTGGCGGGAGTCTACAGCGTGCGTTTTAAGGTCCGAGCGACCGGGGCCGTGGACAAAGCGGCACTCCTCGCGGACACGCTGCGCATCTCTGGCGGCGACGAGGCGGAACTTCGTCGGGTGCGTCGACGGCTCGCGGCGACCATCGCGGGCTTCACGTTCAAGAAGCAAAAGGGCGCGTCGACGGTCACGCTTCCTATCGTCCTCGAACGCTGAGCGCCGCTATAACCAGCCGCGAGAACGCTACCCGCGAAGCGCGTTGAACGTGCGCTTGAGGCCCTCGGCGATGAGCACCGAGGGAACGTAGCCAATGAGGTCACGGGCTGCGTCGATGGCCGCGAGCGAGTCGCGCACGTCACCGGCGCGTGGGGGGCCGTGCTTGGCCGAGAGTTTTGATCCGGGAAGTCCGGCCTCGCTTGCAATCGCGACGATGTGGCCGAAGAGTTGGTTGAGCGAGGTGCGCTCGGCGCAGGCGATGTTGACGACCTCGCCAGAGAGCTTGCGATCCGTGGTTGCCGCGCGAAGGTTCGCATCGACGACGTTGTCGATGAAACAGAAGTCGCGCGTTTGCTCGCCGTCGCCGTGGATGGTCGGTGGCTCGTTGCGAAGCACCATCGACATGAACGCGGGAATGACCGCCGCGTAGTCGCTCTTTGGGTCTTGGCGCGGGCCGAACACATTGAAGTAGCGAAGGCTCACGGTCTCGAGGCCGTAGAGCTCGGCCGCGACGCGAAGCATGTGCTCGCCCGTGAGCTTGCTCACCGCATACGGCGAGAGCGGGCAGGGCTGCATCGTTTCAATTTTCGGAAGCGTCGGCGTGTCGCCATAAGCCGACGAGCTTGCCGCGAACACGAAGCGCTTCACGCCCGCGTGCCGTGCGCCATCAAGCATGACCGTGGTCCCCATGACGCCGGCGTTCATCGTCGCTACGGGGTCGGCGACCGAGCGCGCGACCGATGGAATGGCCGCTTCGTGAAAGACCACGCGAATGCCATCAAGCGCCCGCTTCACCGCCGCCGGGTCTGTGACCGACCCCTCGACGAGCTCCACGTGCCCCTTCAGCGACTCGACGTTCGAGCGTCGCCCGGTCGAAAAGTCGTCGAGGATGCGCACGCGCTCACCCTTCGCGAGAAGGGCCTCCGCGATGGACGAGCCAATGAAACCCGCGCCGCCGGTGATGAGAATCGAGGTCGAAGCCATGGTG
>CAIQDA010000448.1 GCA_903870415.1 uncultured delta proteobacterium | reverse complement strand
GCTGGCACGACCGGCGGCTCCAATTGTTACACGGGCGTAGCCGACGATTCGACGTCGTGGAGGGTCAGCGGGTTTGTGTCCGATCGCGCGGGGTGGACGACCACGAGCTATGAAAATGGCACGCAAAACGCCCAAACCTCGATCGGCGCAGACACGACGACCGACTTCACGACCGGGTTTCTGATGCTCGTGGGCGCCTACAACAACGGAGGCGGCGGTGTTCCTGGGCAATCCGGGTTCTTCCTGAATGGAAGCATCGGGGAAGTCCTCGTTTACGACTCGGCGTTGACCGACAGTGAGCGCCAAAGCGTCGAGGCCTACCTGGCCAAAAAGTGGGGCACGACGGCCTCGCTGCCAGTGGGGCATCCGGGGTTGACGCTTTAAAGCGCTCTAGCGAGCTGGGCTGTGGTTGCGAATAAAGTGACAAAGCGTTGGGTTGTGAAAGAAGCAAAATGAATAAGAGACTCGGCGTTTTTTCAGTGATTGGCCTTGGCTTTCTCGCGCTCGGCCTCCACGCGTGTGGCGGTTCGATCAAGGCGACGGGCCGATCGGTCGTTCGTTATGACAATGATGCAGCGCGGCCGCCGTGCGATGCGACGACGGACTTGCAAGTCGCGCTTTCGATGGCGGAGGGGACGCTTGCCCTCTGCAACAATGGTGCGTGGGTCGTCTTGTCCGGGCCGCACGCCGTCGGTGACGCGGGCGCTGCGTTCGGAGCCACGGGAGCAACCGGAGCCACGGGCGCGACCGGGGCCACGGGCGCGACCGGGGGCACGGGGGCCACAGGAGCGAGCGCGGGGACCGGGGCCACGGGAGCCACGGGGGCAAACACCCTCGTCAGCCTGACCCCAGAGCCTGCGGGCGCAAACTGCGCGACGGGCGGGTACAAGCTCGTTTTCTACGTGGACGCGAACGGTAACGGAACGCTCGACAGCGCCGAACTAGCCGGTGCACAGACGTCGTATGCATGCAATGGGGCCACGGGAGTCGCCGGAGCTACGGGGGCAAACGGTTCGGCCGGTGCGACCGGTGTTACGGGAGCCGCAGGCGCGACGGGGGCAACTGGCGCAACAGGTGCGACGGGTGCGACCGGCTCAACGGGCGCGACAGGTGCAACAGGCGCGGGAATCGCCTTCATCGGTGTCGTGAACAGCGGCTCTCAGGACTGGGGCGGAAACCTGGGAATGGTCTTCACCGTGAGCCAGCCGATCGTCGTCGACTACATGGGCGTCTTTAACAACAATGGCGGCCCGTCACTGGCGTCTCCCCTATCGGTCGAGATCTTCGATTTCGGAACGGGAAATCCCATAGCGGGAACCCTCGTAAACTTCGCGGCTGGAGCGAACTACGCGCAGCTGGACGCCACGGACCTGTTTCAAGCCATTACGCCTGTGACGCTTAATCCCGGAACGACCTACTTGGTCGACGCGGTGGGCTTTAACAGCCAGCAGTTGAACGGGAATACGGCCACCGGGGCAGGCGCGACTTTGGGCGGTTCGCCTTTTATTACGTACGTTAATAATAACCAATACGGTTATTACAATGGCAGCACCTCGATAGGGTTCCCTGGAACGCTCGACGGATACAGCTACGCCGCGGGAACATTTCACTTCACTGCTGGCGCTCAATGAATCTCGCCACGGTCCTTTGGCATTCCGGCGCATTCGCCGCGCAACCAATGGATGGTTCGGTGATGGTTCGTGTATATAATACGTGTGGGCAACCCGCGATTCGAATCGGACGTGGGCGTTGAAAGCAGAATCGATGAACAAGCGACTTGGCGTTTTTTCCGTGGCTGGACTCAGCCTCCTCGCGCTCGGAATCCACGCATGCAGCGACTCCACGACGCCGGCCGTTGATATCGTCGT
>CAIQDA010000447.1 GCA_903870415.1 uncultured delta proteobacterium | reverse complement strand
GGTCGAGGTCGCTGCCTGGGCGCGCATTGCCGCGCTCGCGCGAGCCAAAACGCACGACGAGCGCGAGGTCGCTCGACGCAAGTTTATCGTCGTGAGGCACGGGCGCGTGGGGAGGAAGCACGCTCCTGACGCTAGCACGATGCGGAAAACGGGAGGGCAGGGGGAGCGGGCGCGCGGGCACGCCTCGTGTTCGCCGTGGCGGGTTCCGTGCGCAGCTCTGCGCGAAGCTCGTCGAGCGCGTTGCGTCCGCGCGCCTTGTGATTGCGGCACCAATGGGCGAACCTGCCGCGCATGACTCGGACCTTTCGTGCGGCTGTTGCGTCTGCCGTGCTCTTCGCGTTCGCGCTGGTGATCCCCTCGAACGAGGCGCAGGCAAGCGAAGACCTCGACGTGGCGAAGGTGCTGGCGCGGCCGGGCGTCCGCCTCGTGGCGGTGGAGTTCTACGCGACCTGGTGCGAGCCGTGCATGAAGGCCATGCCGCGGTGGAAGGCGCTGAAAGAGAAGTATTCGAAGCAGGGCCTTCGCGTGGTCGTCGTGAACACGCTCGATCCGAACGCCGGTTGCCGCAGCATTGGCTGGGTGCCCGACGAGAGCGTGTGCGATCTTGAGGGAACGGTCAGCGAAAACTTTCAGCTCAAAGGTCAGTTGCCTGCGGCCTTTTTGTGGAGCTGGCAAGGGAACCTCCTCGTGAAGGCGGGGCACATCGACGAGGTGGAGAAGGCCGTCGAGCAGTACTTGGGCGCGGCACCGCGCGTGAGCCTCGAGGTGGGCGAGGGCGTGCCTCCGGCGGTCGCCGCCGCGGTGAAAGAAGCGCTCCTCGATGGTGGTAAAGTACAGGTACTTGCCGGCGACGAAGAGCGCCGCGCGATCGACGCAGCGAAGCGCAAATCGCAGGAGTCGCGTTACGACGAGAAGTACGCGTGCGAGGTGGGCAAGGAGCTGCCGCCGAACTCGCTGCTCAAGATCAGCAAGGTGGCGCAGGGCAAGAGCGCGTACCTGAACGTGGGGCTCTACGATCTGGCGGGCGGGTGCCAAGTGGCGCAAGCGAGCACAAGCTGGGACGGCGACGCTCGATCCATGGCGCGCGAGGCGGCGAGTAAGCTCGTGCAGAAGATTGAGCGACCGGGCGGCCTGCAAATGCCCGCGCAAGCGAAGGCGGCGCCGGCGACAGGCCCCGTGAAGCGCGAAGACAAGATCCAAAACGCGGCGGACTCCAAGTGGCGGCCGACGAGCAACGACCCGGTGATGGTGAGTTTCGAATCGCAGCCATCGGGAGCGCGCGTGGAGCTGGACGGGTCAACGCTGTGCGCAGCGACGCCATGCAAGAAGATGGTCGAGCCTGGATTGCGTGCATTGCGCATGAGTGCAGACAAGTACGTGACGAAGGAAGAGCGCGTGCGGGTCGATGGCGACGAGCAAAAAGTCGTGTGGAAGCTCGAGACGAACACGGCAGTCGTGAGCGTGGACACGGGCGCGGTGAGCGGCGTGCCGATCGTGATCGATGGCGACGCAGCAGGAATGAGCCCGGTGCGCGTGGAGCTCCAAGC
>CAIQDA010000446.1 GCA_903870415.1 uncultured delta proteobacterium | reverse complement strand
TGCCAATGCTGCCAAGACCGATGCCTTCGCCCTTGCCGCCGCCGCCTTCGCCCACTCCGGAGAGGCCGAGGCCGCCCGCGCCGAACGAGTCGCCGATGCTGTCGCCCCACATGTTGCCACGGGCGCTAATCGGGTCGCTGCCCGAGGAGGTTTCCTGGCCCCATGGAGCCGTTGGCGCGTTCGGATCGCCGCCGCCGCCAACGTTGAGGAGACCGATCATGCCGAATTCCGCGGCTTCGCGCAGCGCAGCTTGGCGAGCGATGTGGGGATCGGGGTTGTCCTGTGGACCTTGCACGCCGAAGCGCTGTCCCGTCGACTTGGTCGTCGGGTTGCCCATGGAGCCTTCTTCGCCCTTGGCTCGCGAACCGGTCCCGCCTTCTTTGTTGTCGGCGGTGTCGTTCGTTTCCGGGGTGGGCTGCTCCTCTTGCTCGCGCTCGGCCGCCGCATTCAGCATCTGCTGCATGTAGAGGAGCTGGTCGCGGTCGATGCCTTCCGCGTCGTCTGCGCGCATGTTCGGCATGAAGAACGCGAGAGAAGCAATGAGACCGGCGTGCAACAAGAACGACAGACCGCTGTACAAGTACGCGGTCGAGTCGAGGTTGCGGAAAAAGCCGATCGGAGAAGCCTTGCCGCCTTGTTCGCTCGAAACCTCGAACGCGAAGAGCGTGCCCTCGATGGTGACCTTGGCGCGTTGACCAGGCGCGAGATCGATTTCGTGCGCGCCAGCGGCGAGGGAACTCGCACGAGCGCGACCCGCCGCGATGAGGTCGGAAATCGCCTGGCGTCCGCCTGGACCCTCGACAATACCCTTCATGCGGGGATGGACAACGACGCAGACCTGCCCGGAGGAACCCGCAGTGACGAGCGCCATTCGGGAACCGTTTGCGACCGTCGCAGGAAGCTCGAATCCGACCGGGTCCTTCGGATCGGTGGTTTCACCGACGACGAACGTGCGGACAGGCGCCAGCTGCACAGCAAAAAGCTTGGTGTTGCCCCAACGGATCGAGACTTGCGCCGAGTGAAGCTCGGGGTCTTCGATTTCCGCAGGGGAAACAGGGGGACCGGACTTGAGCAGCTCGTAGCTCTCGTCACCGTGCGCCGGCGTGAGCTGATCGCCCGAACGAGGCACGGACGGAGCCGGAGAAGGCGCCGCAACCTGAGGCAGCGCGGGAGCCGAAACCGCCGCGGGTGCCGAGGCCGAAGCCATGGGCGGCGGAACCGATTGGCCAAATGCGAGCGTGCCTGCGAACGGAGCGCTCGAAGCCGCAATGGGGGCAGCTTGAACTACCTGCGCCTCGTCCGCTGGCGCAGAAGCCGCGGCCTCCGGTGGCGCGGGTGAAGCCGCAGCAGCCGAAACGACCTCTTCGAGCACGAGCACCGTGGAGCCGACTTGAATTTGGTCGCCCACGCGCAGTCGACACTTGTTGACCCGCTGGCCGTTCACAAGCGTTCCCGGCTCGTTGCCGAGGTCGATCAAGACGATGTCATCGACACCGCCCGCCTCCACGACCGCGTGCATACGCGCAGCAAGCTCGTCGTCGACGCGAACGTGCGACTTGGGGTCTTTGCCGATCTTGACGATGTCTTGGGTGATCGTCTCGCGACGAACGGGTTCGCCGTTTTCGAGCCAGGCGAAGGTGAGCGCCACCGGTTGCTTAACCGTGTCCATCGAGCGTGAGCCTTTCGATCAGTTACCGCGCTTGTACCGCGCTTGTGCCGCGCTTGCGGAATCAGAGGTTTTCGACGGACTTGAGCATCTCCGGCACGAACG
>CAIQDA010000445.1 GCA_903870415.1 uncultured delta proteobacterium | reverse complement strand
CGATCTGGTTTTGTGCCGCCGCTCCTGATCGCCGATCTCGCGGGCGTGCGTCTTGCGCTTGGCAATCGCTCCGTCGCCGCGCTCGCGGATTTGCCAGATGCAACCGACGAAAAGGTCGCGCGCGCCATCCGGCTCATTACCCCCGCGATGAAGGCGGCCTACCAGATCCGCCCCGAACTGTGCGTGCACATCGCCGCCCGGCTTGTGCGGCTGGCGCTGAAACACGGCAACACGCGCGACATGCCGATCGCCTATTTCGTTTTTTGCGGCATTTTCCTGGGTGGCATCCTTGGCCTCCACGACCGCGGTCGTGACTTTGCCGCATTGACACTGAATCTGGTGGAGAAGTACGACGCCACGCATCAAAAAGCGGAAGCAAACTTCATCGCCGGCTACTTTGCGAACTCGTGGTGGCAGCCCAGCGAAGTGACCGAAGCGCTGTGGCGCACTGCCTACCAGAGCGGCAAAGAGCCCGGCGACAGCTTTCATGCGAGCTGCGCAGCGAGCGGCACCGTGCAGTCGATGCTCATGCGCGGCGCTCCGTTGGACTCGATTCTGGACCGCGTTGACGCGTACCGACCGTTCCTGGAGCGGACCAACCAGCGGGACGGCCAGGGTGTGATGACGATTGTGCAGGCGGCAGCGCTTGCGCTTTCCGGTCAGACGGCGTCGGTCACGGATTGGTCGACACCGGAAAGGCCTGAGTCCGAAATCGTTGCGAGCCTCGCCGGTTTTGGCTCACGTCACTTCGCCCATTTTTACGCCGTGGACAAAGCGATGACCCTCGTGCTCGGTCACGACGCGGCCGCGGCGATTCAGGTCCTGCAAACCGCGGCGCCGTACTTGAAGGACTCGACGGGCATGCTGCATGGCGAGGAGCATCGCTTTTGGCATGCCATGGCAGCCGCCATTTCGCGCGGTGCGGATCCGCGGACGTCGCTTTCGCCGCTGAAGCACGCGCGACGTCGCTTCGCCAAATGGACACGGGATTGCCCGGGCAACTTTTCCTCGCGAGCGGCGCTCCTGGAAGCGGAATGGGCGCGCGTCGACGGAAAGACCGCGCGGGCGTTGGACTTGTACGACGGCGCGATGGAGCTCGCGGCGCAACATGGACACTTGCACATCGAGGCGCTCGCGAACGAGCGTGCGGCTTCGCTCGGCCTATCGGTCGGACGCACGCGCACGGCGCGTTTCCAGCTTTCCGAGGCGGTTTGGTGCTACGAGCGCTGGGGTGCGGCAGCTATAGCAACGCGTTTGCGCGCCGATCACCCCGAGTTGGCGAACGCAGCGCCGGAAGCGAACCGGCTGGTCGCGTCGATTCAGGCGCGCACAGCGTCGTCCTCGACGTCAACGCACGGAACGAGCGACGCAGCCTTGGACCTGACCTCCGTGATGAAATTCTCTGACGAGATTGGCTCCGAGCTGTCGCTCGCCAGCCTGCTGGAACGTCTCGTTGCGCTTTTGTTGGAAGCGGCGGGCGCCGAGCGCGGCGTGCTGCTGCTCGCGACCGGTGACGGATTGCAGGTGGAGGCAGAGGGTCGTGTGGACGGCCCGATAACGGTGCTTCAATCGGCGGCGCTGCACAGCTACGACGGTGTCCCGCACAGCCTCGTACACCTCTGCCAGCGGACGAATCGGCCGGTTGTGCTTTCGGACGTGCGCGCCGGAGACCCCTCGTCGGACCCGTACCTGCTGGACGACAAGCTGCGCTCGATCATGGCCTTGCCGTTGTCCTACGGCGGCGAGCCAGTGGGCGTCATCTACCTCGAGAACAACCAGGCTGCCGGCGTTTTCACCGACGCTCGCATGAGCGTGCTTGGGCTGCTGTCTGGGCAGATTGCCGTGTCCATTCGCAACGCCCGACTGTACCACAACCTGGAACTCAAAGTGCAACAGCGCACAGCGGAAATTGAGCGCGAGCGAGAGCGCGCGGAGAGCCTCCTGCTCAACATTCTGCCGCGTTCGACAGCGGCTGAGCTCAAAGCGACGGGTGAAGCGCGGCCGCGGAGCTATGCGGAGGTATCGGTGATGTTCTGCGATTTTGCGAACTTCACGCGCGTCGCGACCGGCTTGACGCCCGAAGCGCTCATTCTCTTGCTCGACGCGTGCTTCTGCGCCTTTGACGAACTGACGAGTCAGCATGGCATCGAGAAGATCAAGACCATTGGCGATTCGTACATGTGCGCCGGCGGTTTGCCCGTCGCCGATCCGTCCAGCCCGGTGCGGACTGTGTTGTGCGCCCTCCAAATGGTCGCGTACATTGAGAGCGAGCACACCGCGCGCGCTGCCGTGGGTGAGCCGTTTTGGCGTTGCCGCATTGGCGTGCACACCGGACCGGT